>CAXTCD010000017.1:0-39354 GCA_964242145.1 uncultured Rhizobacter sp. | reverse complement strand
TGGTGGGGCCTGCGCCATGACGCCAAGCCGCCGATGCAAGGCTATTCGAATTGATGCCCGGGGACCGCCTTCGCGAACCAAGCCGGCTGCCACCAAAACGCCCATCCAATCCCAGCGGCCTATTCATCGCACCTTGAAGACCTGAGCGTCGGCCAAGCGCCCGTGCCGCAGCGTTCACAGCGCTACAGCACAAGCGTCATCGCTTCGACACACGCGCTCCCTAGCATCCGACTCCATTGCACAGCCGATTGGAGCGACGATGTTGAAGACCCTGACCTATGGCGCGATTGCGCTGGCGCTGGCCGCGAGCGCACCTGCTGCATCGGCCATCTCGAGCGCCGACCTGGCGTTCCACCATGCCCCGGTGCACTACCAGGACACCGACTCAAGCGACGCCGCATCCGACTACATCACCGCGTTCGACTACGACTCCGATCCCATCAGCACCAACAATTGGGACAACCGCGGCAATGGCCTGTGGCCGGCCACGGTGTACTACTCGGTCGTCGAGAGCTGCTCGCACTACTTCATCACCTACGCGTTCTATCACCCGCGTGACTGGTCGGACAACATCTTCGATGGCGAGCACGAGAACGACCTCGAAGGCGCAGTGATGGCCGTGCGCAAAGACGGCTCCGACTACGGCCGCCTGGAAGGCATGATCACCGTCTTCCACACCAACTTTTATTCGTACACGCCGCCGGGCAGCCCTTACACCAACGGCCATGAAACCATCGACGGCACGATCTCGTTCGAGGGCGACAACGGCATCAACCGCGTGAAAACCGTTCAGGAAGCCAAGGGCCATGGCCTGAAGGCCTGGCCTTATGCCTCTGACTTCCGCGGCAATGCCAATCAAGACGGCGTGATCTATTTCCCCACGCAAGGCGCAGCAGGCGCCCCGCGTTCGGCCAATGACCGGCATGTGCCTTACCGCCTGGTGGACATCACCGAAGGTCGCGGCATGTGGGCCCTGGCACTGAACGATGCCTTGCAGCCGGCAGCGCAAGCCCAGACCTTCAACACCTGGGGCGCCTTCAGGGGCGACACCAGCGGCGGTTGCGGCGCTGGCCTCAAGTCATGCAGCACCAACTCGGCCAACACGCCCTGGGGCTGGGACGATGGCAATGACGGCGCCAGCTACCGCGGCGAGTTCGCGCTCGACCCGGCACACCTGTTCTCGTTTTACTTCGGCAACACCGGCAACTTCAGCCAGCAATACGTCCGCAACGACTACCTGACCGGTCTGGCGAACGCAGGCTTCTCATCGAGCCACAAGCCCGAAGGCTTCCCGTCGCAGCTCGACCTGAACACCTTGTTCGGCAAGCTCGTGCGGTCCTGCAACTGAAGCGTTATCACCCCCTGCCGAGGCCGCGCATGACAGCGCGGCTTCGGCGCTTTCCATTATCTCAAAGCCCATTGCTTCAGGAGCCCACCTTGCCTTACAACGACAGTGAACTGATCCGGCGCATTCACGCCGACCTCGCCGACAGCTACGACGAGGAACTCGAACTCGAGCTGGACGACCGCGTGGTCGATGAAGTCTCGGGCGTGGACCCAACCGACGAAGGCCACAAGGAAAGTCGCCGCCAATACTTCAGAGAGCTGTTCCGCCTGCAAGGCGAGCTGGTGAAGTTGCAGGACTGGGTGGTGGCCACGCGGCACAAGGTGGTCATCATCTTCGAAGGGCGCGATGCCGCCGGTAAGGGCGGTGTCATCAAGCGCATCACACAGCGGCTGAATCCGCGCGTTGCGCGCGTGGCCGCCCTGCCCGCACCCAATGACCGCGAACGCACGCAGTGGTACTTCCAGCGCTACGTCGCCCACTTGCCCGCGGCGGGCGAAATGGTCTTGTTCGACCGCAGCTGGTACAACCGCGCCGGTGTCGAGCGGGTGATGGGCTTTTGCGACGATGCGCAGTACGAAGAGTTTTTCCGCAGCGTGCCTGAGTTCGAGAAGATGCTGGTGCGATCGGGCATCCAGGTCATCAAGTACTGGTTCTCGATCTCCGATGAAGAACAGCATCTGCGCTTTCTCGGCCGCATTCATGACCCGCTGAAGCAGTGGAAGCTGAGCCCGATGGACTTGGAATCTCGCCGCCGCTGGGAAGACTACACGCGCGCCAAAGAAATCATGCTGGAACGCACCCACATCAGCGAGGCGCCATGGTGGGTGGTGCATGCAGTCGATAAGAAGAAGGCGCGGCTGAACTGCATTCACCACCTGCTCAGCCAGATGCCGTATGAAGCCACCGAGCACGCACCGATCGACCTGCCCGAACGCGAACGCCATGACGACTACATGCGCCAGCCGGTCCGCCAGGAAATCATGGTGCCTGAGGTCTATTGAACGTCGAGGCGCAGCGTGTGCGGTGTGCGTCGCCTCGGGCGAGACGCCGCTGAACGATGCAGTTCGCCGCGATGCGCATCGTTTGCGCCGGCTGACACAGTACTGACATCATCCGCAGAGAGGATCGGGCGTCAAACTTTCAGCCGACCTCTTCATGAACTCCACTGCTACCGCCACGCTGCCCTTGCGGGCCGCCAGCTCGCGCCCCCAGCTCGATAAAAAGCCCGGGCCGCTCACCGCCATCATCTTCATCGGCCTGCTGGCGGTGGGCCTGCTCTTCACCGGCTACAGCTTGGTCAACGACGTCAAAGAGGCTGGCGCGCTGGCCACCAGCTGGATACCTTACATCCTGCTCGGCGTGGCCTTGCTGATCGCCTTGGGCTTCGAGTTCGTCAACGGCTTTCACGACACCGCCAATGCGGTGGCCACGGTGATCTATACCCACTCGATGCCGCCCAATGTGGCTGTGATCTGGTCGGGTTTCTTCAACTTTCTCGGCGTGCTGCTGTCCAGCGGTGCGGTGGCCTTCGGCATCATCTCGCTGCTGCCGGTCGAGTTGATCTTGCAGGTCGGCTCCGGGGCTGGTTTTGCGATGGTGTTCGCACTGCTGATCGCTGCGATCTTGTGGAACCTCGGCACCTGGGCGCTGGGCCTGCCGGCCAGCTCATCGCACACGCTGATCGGCTCGATCATCGGTGTGGGCATCGCCAACGCCTTGATGCACGGCCGCGACGGCACCAGTGGCGTCGACTGGTCGCAACTCATCAAGGTCGGCTACTCGCTGCTGCTGTCGCCGTTGGTCGGCTTCGGTTGCGCCGCCTTGTTACTGCTGACCTTGCGCGCACTCGTCAAAAGCCGCGAGCTGTATGAAGAGCCGCGCGGCGAAACGCCACCGCCCTGGTGGATTCGCAGCCTGCTGGTGTTGACCTGCACCGGCGTCTCATTCGCCCATGGTTCGAACGACGGCCAAAAAGGCATGGGCCTGATCATGCTGATCCTGGTCGGCACCGTGCCGATGGCTTATGCCTTGAACCGCGCGATGCCGGTCGAGCACATGACGCAGTTTGTTGCGATCGCCCAGGCCACGCAACGCTCATTGACCAAGGCATCCACGGTGTCCCCGCCCGCCGATGCACATCAAGCCGTCAGCGACTATCTGCGCACCAAAGACTTCACGCCCGAGGTGGTGCCGGCGTTGTCAGCGTTGAGCGGCAGCATCGGCGCGCAGATCCAAGCCCATGGCTCGTTCGCGCAAGTGCCGTCGGCCACCGTGGCCAACGTGCGCAACGACATGTACCTGACCTCCGAAGCCATTCGCCTGCTCGACAAGAGCGACGCGGCCCACTTCGATACCGAGACCCGGGCCCAGCTGAAGGCCTTCAAGGCACAGATCGACGAAGCCACCAAGTTCATTCCGCTGTGGGTCAAGGTGGCGGTGGCCATCGCCCTCGGCCTGGGCACGATGGTCGGCTGGAAGCGCATCGTCGTGACGGTGGGCGAAAAGATCGGCAAGACGCACCTCACCTATGCACAAGGCGCTTCGGCCGAACTGGTCGCCATGCTGACGATCGGCGCTGCCGACATATATGGCCTGCCAGTGTCGACCACGCACGTGCTGTCGTCCGGTGTGGCCGGCACGATGGCGGCCAACCGCTCCGGCCTGCAGCTGTCCACGGTGCGCAACCTGCTGATGGCCTGGGTACTGACGATGCCAGCGGCCATCCTCCTGTCGGGCAGCCTGTACTGGGTCTTCTCGCACTGGTTCTAAAGCGGCGATCGGGCTGAGACGCAGGCAGCCACCCAGCGCCTGCGCCCTCGGCTCGATGCGAATCAAGCACAGGCCCGCTCAGCCGCCACTGATTGTGCTTGTGCCGGCATCAAATAGCCGACGCCGCGCAGCGTTTGAATCGAATTCCGACCCAGCTTGCGGCGCAGGTGATGCACATGCACCTCCACCGCATTGCTGTCCACCTCCTGGCCCCAGCAATACAGATGCTGCTCCAGTTGCTCGCGTGACAACGCCCGCCCGGCATTGAGCATCAATGCGTGCAGCAAGTCGAACTCCCGGGCATGCATTGAGACCGGCGCACCCGCCTTGGCCACCGACCGGGTGGAAGGGTCCAGCACCACATCCTGCGTAAACAGGCAGGCCTGGGGCTGGCGGTGAGCACGCCTCACCAGCGCACGCAGGCGCGCACCCAGCTCGTTCAGATCGATTGGCTTGACGAGGTAGTCGTCCGCGCCGGCGTCGAGTCCGAGAATGCGTTCCGGCACCGAGTCATGCCCGCTCGTCAGCAACACCGGAACCACGATGCCATGGCGGCGCACCGAGCTCAGGACCGCCATCGCATCCATCTGAGGCAAGCCGAGATCGAGCACCGCGGCGACATGGCTGTGCGCCCGAAGTTCACGCTCGGCCACATCCCCGTCACAGATCCAGTCGACAAGAAAGCCCAGTTTGCGCAGGCCTGCCCGCATCCCTTCTCCCAGGGATCGATCTGCTTCTGCCAACAGGATTCGCATCTCAATGTCCTTCCATGTTCAGCGTCGGGTCACGAAGGAAGTCATTGGCTGCCAACGTGGCATCAGCTGGGTTGTGTCTGCAGACACGACCGCACCTCGGCGGCAAAGGTCGCCACGTTGATGGGTTTGGAGAGATAAGCATCACAGCCGGCAGCACGCAGCCTGGCTTCGTCGCCCTTCATCGCATAGGCCGTGAAGGCAACGACCGTGATGTTCCGGGTGCCGGGATCGCTCTTGAGCAAACGGGTCAAGGCCAGGCCATTCATACCCGGCATTTGAATGTCCATCAAGATCAGGTCCGGCTTGAAGGCCGCGATGGCGTCCAGCGCCAGCCCGGTTTCGTTGACCGATTCGACGACGAACGATCCCGCAGACAAGACGAATGAGGCGAGCTGCACGTTCATCGCGTTGTCATCGACGATGAGCACACGGGGCGCGCTCATGCGGTAGCCATGTTCATCGTGTCGATCTCGGCCAGCAACAGGCGACGCAGGCCCTGCATCATCTCGCTGGTCGCACCGCCGCCCTTGCGCAAAATGGCCCGCGCCGAATCGGCCAGCATGGCGTATTCGTCGTCGCTCAACGACATGCTGGTCCAGACAAACACCGGAATGCTTTGCGATGGCCTCATCCGCTGCAGCTCATCCAGAAATTCGAAGCCATTGAGATCGGGCATCAGCAGGTCGAGGATGATGGCATCCGGCTGGTACTGATCCATGATGCGCAAGGCTTCTCGCGCATCGAGCAGCCCATGCGAATCCAGGCCCATGTTCTTCAGCATGGCACCCATCAACTCCAATGCCAGAGGGTCGTCATCAACGACCAGGATTCGGCCGCGCACCGAATCGACACGTCGGAAGCGAGACAGCGCGGCCGTGACCTCCTGGTTGCGCATCGGCTTGCTCAAGACATCGCCGATCGCAAACGATGCGAGTTGCTCGCCGCCGGTCGGCATGCTCAGGCCCGACACTCGCGCGGCATGGCTGGCTCCTCGCAACCGGATGTGGGCCAGTGCATTTAAGCCATGCTGGTCGGGCAAGACCAGATTCAGCGTGATGGCGTCATACGCGGTGTTGCCGGCCTGCACGATGGCTTCTTCTCCGGTCATAACGGCATCGACCGCAACGCCTGTTTCCGCCATCGCCTGCGATAGCGACCGCGACTCGTCGCGACCGGCACCAATCATCAACACCCGGCGAGAAACCGCTGCGGCAGACAGGCCCGCTCCCGCAGAGAGTCCAGGTGCAACGTCCTTGTGATGAAGCCGGTCCAGCACCAGATGGAACACGCTGCCCTGGCCCACGACGCTGCGCACGCCGACTTCGCCGCCCTGCGCCTCGACCAGGCGGCGTGTCAACGCCAGGCCCAGCCCCGTTCCCTGATGCTGCTTGCCATAACTGTCGTCCAGCTGCTGGAACTCGGAGAACAGACGCGGGATGTCTTCTTCTGCAATCCCGATGCCGTTGTCTTCGACCTCGATGCGAAAGCGCTCGGTGCCTTCGGGCGTTGCCCGTAGATTGACCCGCCCGCCCTGCGCCGTGAACTTGATGGCGTTCGACAGATAGTTGTAGAGCACCTGCTTCAGTCGGGACTCGTCGATCACGATGTCGGTCAGCGCAGCGTCGATCTCGCACACCAGTTGAATCCGCTTGCTCAAAATGGCGGTGTGCAAGACGTCCTGTACTTCCTGGACGACCAACGGCAGTTGCACGGGCTCCGGGTAAAACTCGAACTTTCCCGACTCCACCTTGGAGAGGTCCAGCACGTCATTGATGAGCTGCAGCAGGTGGCGGCCACTGGTGCCGATGTGGCCCAGAAATTCCAGGTGCTGTGGCAGCTCAACGGGCACCGCCCCGGATCGAAGTACATCGGAGAAGCCGATGATGGCGTTCAGCGGCGTGCGCAATTCATGCGACATGTTGGCCAGGAACTGGCTTTTCAAACGGCTGGCCTCCTGGATCTGCCGGTTTTCCGCTTCCAGCCGTTGAGACTGCAGCCTCGCCTCTTCCGCCTGGCGCTGAGCAGTGATGTCGGTCACGATGCCGAGCATGTGCGTCGCCGCACCGCGTGTGCCGGGAACGCTGCCGTGAGCGCTGATCCAATGAATGCTTCCATCAGGCCAGACGACCCTGCATTGAAAGCGCCAATCCTGCAGGCTTTTCAACGCGACCTGAAGGGCATCGGCGACCATCCTGCGGTCGTCGGGATGCACCTGCGCGATGAATCGTTCGAAGCTCCATTCGGCCTGCTTCGCCTGGAAGCCGAAGCACCGGTCGTGCCGCAGCGACCGCTCCATCTCACCCGTACTCAAATCCAGATCCCAGTCACCGATCTGTGCGGCTTCGAGGATGAAACGCAGGCGGGCTTCGCCATCGCGCAGCGCCGCTTCCATGCGGCGCTGCGCAGACACATCGCGAGCGATCTTCGATGCGCCGATGATGCGGCCCTGCCCGTTGCGGATCGGCGATATCGTGATCGACACCTCGAGCAGGCTGCCGTTGCGATGGCGGCGCACTGTGTCAAACGCCGGCATCTGCAGCCCGCTGCTCAGGTTGGCGATGATGCGCATCTCCTCGGCCTCGCGATCGGGAGGAATCAGCATCTGAACCTGGCTGCCGATGGCTTCTTCGGCGGGGTAGCCGAACATCATCTCGGCTGCCCGGTTCCAGCTCGTGATGCGACCATCCATCGTCTTGCCGATGATGGCGTCATTCGATGACGCGACAATCGCCGCAAGCCGATTGGATTCGGTTTCGGCCCGGACGAGCTGCGTCGCATCCCGAAACACGAGCGCTACACCCAGGACGGTGTCATCAGCCGCCCTTGTCAAGGCCGCCTGCACATCAAACGGCGTACGCCGGCCATCGCGCGATATCACCATCACCCGGTGCACGGTGTCGATCGTGATGCCCTCGCTTTGCATGACCGTGACCGGGTTCATCGACGCATAGGCCTCGGGCCGGTCTTCGCGCACAAACACATCCCACAAGTCCTGCCCCTGGGCCTGCCGCTCTGGCCATCCCGTCAGTTGCTCGGCCACCGCGTTCATGCGCTTGATGCGCCCCTGCGCATCGGTCGCGATGAAACCCGCGCCGATGCTAGCCAAGGCCACGGCCAGGCCCTGCTGTACGTCGACGACCTTGTTCTCGGCCTCGCGCCGCCTCTCCACCTCGGCTTCGAGCGACGCAATGACCGACTGCAGTTGCTGCACCGAAGGCAGCTTCAGCGCCTTTGGAATCAAGCGCCATAACGCGATTGCCGTGATGACAGAGATCGCCGCGGTCACTGTCTTGATCAGGGCTTGCAGACCATATACCGGCTCCCAGATGGTCCAGATGTCCATCAGATGGGTCAGGCCGCACGAGAAGATGAAGGCACTGAACATCCATGCCACCGGCTGGATGGCAGCATCGCGGCGCCGGCGCACGAAGCGCAGGATCGCCGCCGGAATGGAGAAATAGGCTGCGGCAATCAGGCCATCGGCACCCACCATGCTCCACAGAAGGAGGGGTGTCCAGGTGAAGCAATAGCCATGCGGCAGAAAACTCGCTGTCCCGAAGAAGGAAGTGAGGTATTCCATCAACGTCTCCAGCAAAACGAGAACGCAAGCTGCAATAGAGCCTGTTCCTCGTTCTCAGGAGCAGACCTGACTGGAAGATACTAACCTGATACGCACGCGCCGCACAGCATGTGCCACCTGCCGGTAGAAAACACTCATTCCAATCGGAACTAGGCCATTTCGCGATTGACCCGCGCTGCGTTCTCCTTCAGCGTGACAGCGGCCGCCGCCGTCTGCTCGACCAGCGCGGCGTTCTGCTGCGTGGCCGCATCGATGTGCTGAATCGATGCTTCCGCTTTGCGCAGGCCATGAGTCTGCCCGCTTGCCCCAGCGAGATCTCAGAGATGAGAATTCTCATGCGCTCTGCGTTGGAGACGATGTGACGCATCGTGACGCCGGCTTCTTCAACGACCACCGCCCCCGACTCCACGTGATTGACGCTGAGTGGATCAAAATCTTCACCCCGCGCGCGGCCGCAGCCGTGCGCTGCGCCAGCGATCTCACGTCGCCCGCGACGACAGCGAAGCCCCGCCCCTGCTCGCCGGCCCGGGCTGCCTCTACGGCGGCGTTCAGCGCCAGGATGTTGGTCTGAAAGGCGATGCCATCGATGACACCGATGATCTCGGCGATCCTGCGTGACGAGTCGCGGATGCCTCCCATGGTCTGGATGACGTTGCTGATGATCGATCCTCCCCGGCACGCCACCTCGGCGTTGTCAATGATGAGGGCCGAAGCTCATGCCGCCGTCTCTTCGGTCTTCATCACCGTCTGGGTCATCTGCTCCATCACGCACGTGGCCCGCTGGAGTTCCGAAGCGCTTTCTTCGGTTCGCCTGGAAAGATCCATCGAGACCGAGGCGATCTCCGAACTTGCCAGTTCCATCTGATGAGTCCCGGCATGGACCTGACCAAACACGCGGCGCAACGCGGCCAAGGTATCGGCCAGCGTGCTCATCAACTGGGCGGCCTCGTCTTTCCCCCACGGGCGTGGGTTCAAGGTCAGGTTGCCTTTTGCAATTTCCTGCAGGTGCCGCGCCACCTCCTTCAACCCGCCTTGCGCGACTCGGTAGAAGGCCACCAACAGGTAGATCGCGACGGCGACGCCCGCCAGCGAAGCCCAGATCTGGGTCCACAAGACATGGCGCAGTCCATTGATGCGCAGTGTCAATGCCGCGTCCAGTTCGGTCAGAGCCTCGCCGTTCAACTGGTCGTGCAGACCGATGGCCCGATGGGCAGTGGCCAGAAATTCCTGAGGATGCCCCTTGGGCTGATCGATCAGCAGTTGCGACTTGACGGCATCCAGGCTCTCGATCAACAGGGGCTGCCTCGCCATCGCCGCATCTATCAGATAGAAGCTGTCGAGATCGGGATCGAGCGTCAGATTCGATCCATCTGCGATATCGGCCAACAGCTCGGTGATGGCGGTGCGATGGAACCGGCCCGCAGCCGATTCAGCGATCGATCGAAGAAGGTTCCGGCCCCGCACGCCATAGCAGTGGCGGCAAGGCCATCAACAGCAGCATGCCGGCGAAGGGCAAGGTGGCCGCAAACCCGAGGCGCTTGAACATCAGTGCACCGGCCCAGGCGCCCGAGAAGAAAGCGCCCAGGAGCGTGCACTGCATCAACAGCCTGCCGTGATTCGCGTGCACACGGCCAGCCGCCATCGGCGCGCATGCACGTTTCCAGTCAATCACGCGCCCCAGCTCGATGCCCAGGTCGGTGACGATGCCCGTCATGTGGGTCGAGCGGATCTCGGCTTGGGAGATCTGCGTGACCAGCGCGTTCTGCCAGCCCATGATGAAGCACAGCAGCAGCACGGTCGCCGGCACCAGCAGGTAGGTCTGCAGCGCCAGATTGGCTCCCAGCAGGCCAAACACGAGCAGCAAGCCAGCCTCGATCAGCAGCCCGATCGCAAATGGGCTGTGCAGGTGGCGGCGCGTGGCCCACGCCACGCAGACTTCGGTGGCAGCCGCGCCGCAGACAAAAGAGCCCAATGACGCCAGCCCCGCCAACGCCAGTTGCATACCGCCTGCCGCCAGCTCATCGGCAATGCCGGATACGATCCCCGTCATGTGCGAGGTATAGCTGTGCACGGCGAGAAAGCCACCCGCATTGATGGCACCGGCGATGAAGGCCAGCAAGGCGCCTAACTGTCCATTCGACGCCAGGCTGCGCTGCCGGCTGGTCAGGTTTTGAATGAATCGAAGGGCCATGACTGCTGTGACCTCAACGCCTGCGGCCATGGATGCACATACGCACGCGGCAGCCCATTCACGCCCACGGCCCGCTGCGGCTCACGCGAACAAGGCCTTCAGGCTCGCCAAGGCCACGGCCGGGTCGGCGATGCCGTGATAAATCGGCGGGATCTCCCGCTTCAAGCCGAGCAGGCCGTAAACCCCGTGCATGGCCGAGCGCACCGAGTACTCGACGGTGAAGACCACGTCCTCGGGCAACTCGACATACTGGCCCAGCAATGCGAAGTTCAGCGAGCCCTGCGGAATCACCTGCGGGCGATCTGAGGGCCCTCGGCGTTCGAACTCGCTGGTGATGTAAGGCAGCATCACCGGAATCACGGTGGTCGTGCGCCGCACCTCATCGAGGATGTCTTCAAAACCCAGCTGATGAACGAGTTCGGTCAGGATCTCCTGGCCACTGGCTTGCGCCATTGTCTTGTCGATGTAGTCACCCGCCCTGTCGACGAACAGGCCATAGCCCCACAAGGTGAACACATCGGGCGGCTGGCCTGCGAAATGCGGAGGGCGCGGGAGCACGATGGACATCAGCCAGCTGGAGTCCTTGAACGTCATCAACCCGCCGGTGCCCGCGGCATTGCCCGAGAACGCCTCGATGCGTTTCATCAGCAACGGGCTGCGCATCGTCAGCGTGAACGACTCCCATTTGCTCTCATCGACGTTGCCGAAGAAAGCATTCGGGCGGCCGAAGCCTGGCGCCTTGCGGGCCAGCGTCTCCCACAGCGACCAGGCGCCGTCGCGTCGGTCGCGGACCAGCACGGGCGGCCGATCATCATCACCCAGCCTTGAATCGGCCGTCATCGAACCGAGCGTCAGGAACACCAGGTCCTGTCGACGCAAGCCCTTGGACTGCGGCACGCCCTCATGGTCGCAATGAAGGGCCTCGATCCATCGGCCTTCCTCCGATTCAGCAAACGACACATCGGTGACCCGCACGCCGAATTCGAAATTCACGCCGCGCTCGCGCAGCCATGCTACGAGCGGGCGAACGATGGAGTCATATTGGTTGAGCGCCGTCCGCCGGACACCGCCCAGTGTGTGGATGCGCGGAAACTCCTGAAGAAAGCGCAACATGTAGCGCTTCAGCTCGATGGCGCTGTGCCAGTTCTGAAAGGCAAACGTGGTGCGCCACATCGTCCAGAAATGGGTCTGGAAGAAGTGATCCGAGAAATAGTCTTCGATGCGTTTGGAGCCCAGCACACGTTCGGGCGTGGCGAGCAGGCGCATGATCTCCAGCCGATCTTGCAGGCTGAAGCCCAGGTCGCTGGCGTCAACGATGTGGTGATGGCGGTCGATCAATCGGGCCCGCGCATCCGACTGCCAACTCGCATTGAACTCCCAGACCTCGCGTTTGACCGAGGTCGTGAAGTCTTTCAGCGACGGGATGCCTTCCAGCACATCCCACAGGCATACATAAGTCTCTTCAGTCAGCATGCGGCCGCCACGGGTGACGTAGCCGTTTTTCGAATCGCCTGAACCATCCAGCGCCCCGCCCGCCAAAGGCTGCTCTTCCAGCACGGTGATGTTTCTCGGCTGCAGCCCGCCGTCGCGGATCAACAGCACCGCGGCCGACAGTGATGCGATGCCGCCGCCGACGAGATAAGCCCTCGAATCCATCAATTTGAGCATGGACAGTTTCCTGGTTAGAAGCCAATGTGGCGAGCGAGTGCCCGCCGTTCTCGGCATTGGAAAGCCAGCCAGCGCATGTGAGCTTGATGCAGATCAGACCGCACTCAATCGAGTTCATCCGGTTCATCGAGATGCCGATCGCACGTGGCCGTGATCGGCATCAAGGCCAGCGGGACATTCCACATTCACCATCCAGGCCCCCGTTTTCTGGAGCATGCCCATGCGCTATGTCATTCGCCAGCAGGCACAGGCCGATCACACTTCAACCGACCGGGCGCAGATCGCCTCGCTCATCCGCCGATCGGGTGCCCGCATCCTGGACGACTCACCCGGCATGCTGTTGATCTCATGCACAGCAGCGCTGTCGCGCCACTTGATCCAAGCCCTGCCGCCGGGCTGGCTGCTCAACCGCGAGCGCGTGCTGCCTTTGCCGCCCCGCGGCCCGCGCGGTCCCAGCTCAGGGCCGGTGCACGAAGCCCCTCACGCATCGCCAGGCAACACGGCTTACGCCGAATCTCATCGCTGACCATCCGGCGACAAAGCGCGTGCAACGAAAGGGGTACGCTCGGGCCTTCCCGGCTTGCCGTGCTCGCCCGCTTTCGCCACCGTGACGCTCCACCACCTTGCCATCGTCGATGACGACGTCGACATCACCACCTTGCTGGGCAACTACCTCGACGGCCATGGCTTTCGGGTGAGCCGGCTCCATTCGGGCCACGCCCTGATGACGCTGATGGCAAGCGACCCGCCCGCGCTGGTTTTGCTCGATCTGAGCCTGCCCGGTGAAGATGGCTTCGTGATTGCACGCCAGTTGCGCGAGCACTGGCACTGCGGCCTTGTCATCGTCACCGGGCGCGGTGATGCCGTCGACAAGGTCGTCGGCCTGGAGATCGGCGCCGATGACTATGTCACCAAGCCGTTCGACATGCGCGAGCTACTGGCGCGCGTGAAGGCGGTGATGCGCCGCATCGAACCTGCGCGTGCCCGCATCGCCCTCACGCCACCTGCACCACCGGCAGCCCTTGAAGCGCGCAAGCGCCTGTGCTTTGCCGGCTGGCAGCTCGATGCGCTGGCGCGCAGGCTGGAAAGCCCGCAGGGAGCAGTGGTGCCGCTGACCTCCGGGGAGTTCGACCTGCTGTGCGTGCTGGCCACTCATGCGGGGCGCGTGTTGTCGCGTGACTTCCTGTTGGAGCACACCCGCGGCCGTGAAGCTGCGCCCTTCGACCGCACGATCGATGTGCAGGTCGGCCGCTTGCGCAAGAAAATCGAGGCCGATCCGGAAGACCCTCAGATCATCAAGTCGGTCCGCAGTGCGGGCTACGTGCTCGTGCCCGTCGTCACCCACCTCTGACCTTCATCACACCCCATGACCGACTCTCCCGCCCTTGGCCTGCTGCCTTCCGGCCTGGATGAGCGGACGGTGTTTCGCTCGCTGTTCGGCGCCTATCCCGACGCGCTGCTGATGGTCGATGCCCAGGGCCGCATCGTGCTGGCGAACCCGGCGGCCGAGGCGCTGTTCGGCTACCCGCCGGGTGAGCTGGTGAAGCTCAATGTCGACGCCCTGGTGCCCGACAGCATTCGCCCGCGCCACGCCAACTATCGCCAGGCCTATGCCAACCATCCCCGCACGCGGCCGATGGGTACGCAGATGGACCTGGTCGCCAAGCGCTGCGACGGCAGCGAGGTGATGGTCGAAATCGCCCTGAGCCCGCTGCACGAAAGCCAGCTTCCCTACGTGGTCGTGGCCGTGCGCGGCATCGGCGCCTACCCACGCGTCAAACAGGCGTTGCAACGGGCGCGCTACAGCGAATACGTCGCGCAGATGGGCCGGCTGGCGGTCGACACCCGCGATCCACAGGTCTTGTTGAAGCAGGTCACGGCCGTGGCCGCGGAAGCCTTGCAGGTCCAGATGGTCGTGCTGTTCCTGCTGGAGGCCGATCGGCTCGAGTTTCGCGTTGCCGCCGGCATCGGGTTGCTGGCCGATGAAGGCGTCGGCACCCGCATGCCCAACCGGCCCGACAGCCCGGCAGGCTACGCGCTGTTGGCTGGTCAGCATGTCGTGACACCCGACTACCGGGAGGAGCCTCGCTTCGCAGTGCCCGCGAGTTATCTTGACGCCGGCCTGGTCAGTGCCTTGACGGTGCCGTTGTCTGATCAAGGCCAGGCGGTGGGCGTGCTGAGCGTGCGCTCGAAGCAGCCGCAGCGCTTCGGCGATGACGAAGTGCGGTTTCTCGAATCGTTGTCCAACCTGCTCTCGGCCACCTTGCAACGCGTGCAGACCGAAGAGACGCTGAATCACGCGCAACGGCTGGAAAGCGTCGGCCAGCTCACGGGCGGCATTGCCCATGATTTCAACAATCTGCTGACGGTGATCCAGGGCAATCTTCAGGTCCTGGAAGAACACCGCACCGCCCAGAGCGACCCGCACCTTCAGCAACTGGTGGCCGCCGCCTTGCGGGCCAGCCGCCGCGGTGCCGAACTCACCAGCAAGCTGCTGGCCTTCTCGCGGCGGCAGGTGCTGAGCCCGAGCCGTGTCGATGTAGATGCCTTGCTTCATTCGCTGGCCGACATGCTGCGCCGCACACTCGACCAGCGCATCCGCATTCGTGTGAACGCACAGAACGGCGACCTTTCTTGCCTGGCCGATGCCGGGCAATTGGAGTCCGCCCTGCTCAACATCGCGATCAACGCGAGAGATGCCATGCCAACGGGCGGCGAACTCGGCTTCGCCTGCAGAACCGAAGCACAGCTGCCCGCCGACCTCAGCGACTTCGCTGCCACCAATGCCAGCCCTGGCGGCTACGTGTCCATCGCCATCTCGGACACCGGCGCGGGCATGTCCGAAGACGTCAAGGAGCGCGCCTTCGAACCCTTCTTCACGACCAAGGAAAGCGGCCGCGGAACGGGCCTTGGCTTGAGTACCGTGTACGGGTTCGTGAAGCAGTCACGCGGCGCTGTCACGCTGGAAAGCGCACTCGGCGCAGGCACCACGGTCACGCTGTACATCCCGCGCGCCATTCACCGCGAGATACCCGTCGATGCGGCCGTTGCCGGCGCTTCCTTGCCCGCGCAATTGAGGATCGTGCTGGTGGAAGATGAACTCGAAGTGCGCGCGGTGGCGTTGCAGTTTCTGGCTGCGCTCGGCTGTGTGGTCAGCCCGTTTGCCAATGCCGAACAAGCCTTGCAAGCCCTGGCGATGGGGCTTCAGTTCGATCTGCTGCTGAGCGATGTGGCCCTGGGCGCAGGCATGCGCGGCACCGAGCTGGCCCGCGAGGTCCGTCAGCTGCGCCCGGGCGTGGCGGTGTTGCTTGTCTCGGGTTATTCAGCGGAGCTGCTGGACATCAATCAAACCGCCCCGGCCTCCTGGGAGCTGCTCGCCAAGCCCTATGGCCGCAGCGAGTTGCAGGCCGCGATGGTGCAGGCGCTGGCCGTGCGGAGCACGGCCTGAGCGGCGCGCTTACTGGATCATCGCGCTCGCCGGCGCATGGAGCCCTTGCTGAATGAATACGGCCAGGGCGTCCAGATCCGGGATCTGCACGTCGCGCCGTCCGTTGCCGCTGAAGCGGATGACTTCATCACGCGCCATCCGCGATAACGCACGGCTGACGGTTTCGAGCTTCATGCCCAGGAAATTGCCGATCTCGGCGCGCGTCATGCGAAGCGTGATCTGGTCATTGCGCAGGCCACGGTGCGACAGCGATTCGGCCCAGTTGTACAGAAACTCGGCCACGCGGGCGTCGGCCGGCAAGGTGCACCGTGACAACAGCGCGTCCCGGTCGCGCGTCAGTTCACGGCTCATCGCGCGGTGCAGCAAGGCCATCAGCATCGGTTGCCTTGCGCAGGCCACCAGCACGTCTTCATAGCGGACCGACCAGACCTCGCCGGTGTCCATCGCTTCGGCGTCGCAACTGTGGCTTCCACCGGCAATGCCATCAAAGCCCAGCCAGTCGCCCTTGAACTGAAGAGCCACCATCTGCTCGCGTCCGTCGGCCGCCAGATTGACCAGCTTGAAGATGCCCGAGTTGATGAGATGAAGACACTCGAAATGCTCGCCGGCCTGATAGACCTTGTCACCGGCGTGCAGCAGCCGGCGGGTCAGTGGCAGGGTCTCGCTGACAAGCGCCAAGGCTTCGACGATGCGCTGACTCGTAGCGCGCAGGCCGTGCGGCTGGGCACGCGCCGCACCGACCACCTCGCCGGAATGCCGAACTGCCAACGCAGCCGGGTTCGAAGGAGAAGTTGACGTTGAAAGATGGCTCAGCATGGCTTGCTCGCGGTGTTTGAGATGGAATGAACGAAGCGTAGGAGGGGCGCGTCAACACAGAGGGAACGGCGTGAGACGCTGGGTAACAGGGGGTGAACCGCATGTATCAACGCCGGTATCGATCACCGCCATGACCGGCGATCGACACGCCGCTTGACGCCGATCAAAGCGGCACGGCCGGCTTTCACTAGGCTTGCCGTCATGGAGCCCAACACCATGCAAACTGCCTCCCCTTCTTCCAAGCGATGGACCTTCGATGCCCTCTCTCCTGCGGAGCGCGATGGCGTGCTGAACATGGCCGTGGTGTTGGAGCTGTCCGCCAACGGCGGAGCACCGGTGCCCATGCTGCGAGGCAAAAACCTGGCCGTTCTGTGCGAAGACTCGGATTGCCCTCGCCTGGCCTCGTTCACGCAGGCCGCAGCCGCACTGGGCGCACAGGTCACCCACATCCGGCCCAGCGAAACACTCGCGTTGTCGGGCGATTTCGCAGATGCCGTTGGCGGCCTGCTCGGCCTGCTCTACGACGCCATCGAATGCCACGACATGCCCCCGGATACCCTGGAGCGCCTGGAGCGCATCACCGGCAAACCCGTCTTCAATCAACTGGCCTGCTTAAAGCCCGGTGAACTGCCAGCGCCGCACGCGTCTCAATTCACTTTGCAGGCCTTGCTGTTGCACGCCCTTTCCTGATCGACCTGGCAGGAGCCCATGGCCTGCCGATCGGCGCCGGCCCGGGCAAATAGCCATCAGGAAAAGCCGCCACGCCCGCAGCACAAGCGCTCAAGGCCGCGTGGGGCGCTGCCGGCGAAACGCATCACACCAGCCCTTCGCTGCCACCACGCGCCGCGGAAACAGCGTGCAGCTGCCCCAGGACGGCTCCGCCACGGCGCCATAAAGCGCGCAGGTAGCGCAGTCTTCACCCGGCTTGTATTTAGGATATTGCGGCCGGTCGAGCCGCGCGGCATCTTCCACATAGCCGACGGCCCGCGCATGCGGGTCAGCCTCACTCAGACGGGGCATCGCAGGTAAGCCCTGCGGTGCTTGCGCACGCGCCGCGCCGCATGCCAATGCCGCCCCGGCCGGCACGATCAGCAGGAAGATACGGCGCGTACTCATTGCTGAGCCCGCATCGTTCGACACCTGACTGTGTCAACAACGGCCGGCACTCCCTGAGCGACCAATCGGCGCGAGATCAGCAGGGCAGTCAGCAGGGAAGTCAACAGGGAAAGGAGATGAAAGCATGAAGACATAAAGGGGCAGGCCGAGCCAAAGATGAACCCAGTGCGCGCAGGCGAGTCGGCAATCGTGCTGATGCAAATCAAATGAAAGGTCGCTGCCTTCTGAAGCGGGCTGTCAGACCGCTGAGGCGCACAAGGCGCTGACACTCTCCCACAATCCATGGCCGAGCGACCAGCTGGAAGCCGCCACGAGACAGGCCCCGGAAATGCGGATCGCCGCGCGGCCTGCCAGCCAGCCGCCCTTACGCTTCGTTCCTTGCCGCGCCCAGACCCGCGCCGTCAGCCACAGCCCGGGCGCCGAAGCGAACGCAAAGCCCGCCATCACCGCCGCACCCGCCGTCGGCGTGCTGGCCAGCGCGGCAACGATCAAGGCCGATTGCAGCAGGCCGCAAGGCCAGGCCACCCAGGCTGCGCCCCAAGCGCCAGAACGCAGAAGACCTGAGCGCCCAGGCTGCGGGCCGGTCATGCCTTGCCATGCCGTTGGAAGGAGGTGTCGATGCTGTCGCGACGACAGCCCAGGCTGAAGCGACATCCATCGTGGCTGCTGGCCGCGCAGCAAGAGCCAACAGCCCAGTGCCAGCGCACCCAGGTGGATCAAGGTCCACAACGGGCGCAGCGCCGGGGCGGCCACACCGGCCAGCGCCAGCCATTGCGCACTGGAAGCCACCACCGCACCGGCCACGGCATAACTCACCGCGCGGGCGGCATGGAAAGAACCCAGTGCGCTACGCGTGCCACCGCAACGCCCGTTCAGCGCCGAACTGGATGCGCCGCACATGGCCATGCAATGCGGCGTGCCTGCCGCTCCCATCAGCACGCCACTCAGCACCAGCGCCGCATCCATGTTCAGGCAATCCGGGAGTAACCCACCGCGGATCGATCCGTCTGAAGATGCCGGTCAAACACCATCGCCACGGCTCGTACGAAGAACCAGCCCGTTGACGTGACTTGCAAGGCTGCGGCTGACAGCTTGATCAGGCCTTGCTCGGCCAGGCGTTCCAGTGCCGGCCACTCGTCACTGAAATGGCGGCGCAGGTCCAGCCCGTGCGCCCGGCCGATGGCGTCGAACTCGACGCGGCCTTGGCACATCACGGCCATGATGACTTGGCGGCACAGGCGGTCATGTGCATCCAGCATCAGACCGCGAGCCACCGGCAATGCACCACCCTCTACCCGCGCGAGGTACTCCGGCAAGGTCTTGGTGTTCTGGGTGTAGCCGTCTCTCATCTGGCCAATCGCAGAAACACCGAGGCCGATCAGATCGCAATCCGGCTGCGTGCTGTACCCCTGAAAGTTGCGGTGCAGCCGACCTTGCCGCTTGGCCACGGCCAGCGCATCACCGGCCAGTGCGAAATGGTCCATGCCGATGTAGTCATACCCTTGCATCAGAAAGCAGTCGATTGCGTCACTCAGCATCTCGATTCGCGCATCGGGCGTCGGCAGGTCATCGGCATGAATGCGGCGCTGGGGCTTGAAGCGCTCGGGCAGATGGGCATAGGCATACATCGCCACACGATCGGGCCGCAAGGCCACGACCTGCTGGATCGTGGCCGCGAACGAGGCCGGCGTCTGCTGCGGCAGCCCGTAGATCAGGTCGACGTTGATCGACGCGAAGCCCACATCGCGCGCGGCCTGCATCAGCTCGCACACCTCGTCATGGGGCTGCACGCGGTGCACCGCCGCCTGCACCCGCGGATTGAAATCCTGCACGCCGAAGCTGATCCGGCTGAAGCCCAGGCGCGCCAGATGCAACAGGCGCTGCGGTGTGACGGTGCGGGGGTCGACCTCGATCGATATCTCCGCATCCGGCCTCACCTGAAAGCACTGGCGCACCGCTGCCATCAAGCCATCGATTTCGTCGTCAGCGAGAAAGGTCGGTGTGCCGCCACCGAGATGGATCTGCGTCAATTCCTGGGCGGCGCCGAGCAGGGCGGCATACATCGCCATCTCCCGCTGCAGCGCCGCGAGATAAGGCTTCGAGCGCCGGTGGTCGCGCGTGACGACCTTGTTGCACGCACAGTAATAACAGACCGATTCGCAGAACGGAATGTGCACGTACAGCGACAGCGGGCGCGCCGGTGCCCGCAGGCGCAGCTGCGACACCAGCCCCGCATCGGATTCGTTGGCCATGAAACGGTCTGCCGTCGGATACGACGTATAACGCGGCCCGCCCTGGCCAAAGCGGCGGATCAACTCCGGCGACACCACACGCGGCAACATGCGGCTGGCAGCCGCTGGCTCAGTCAGAAGAAGGCTCATGGCGCTTACTGTGTCTCGAGGCCGCGAACCACGGCTTGATCGGGATCAACCCAATCGAATCGCGCGCCCCGTTCAAACCGGGCCTGCGCGCTTGTCCATCAGCAAAACCGTCAATGCGCTGGACATGGCGATGACAAACCAGCACAGCACGAAGGTCAGGGTGTAGATGGCCTGGTGCGACCACGCGACAGAAGGGCCGGCAAACCAGCGCAGATCGGCCGGGTCGACCACCGCGAAGATCAGCACCTCCAGCACGCCGGCCATCAAAAACGCCGGCCACAGGATTTGCAGAGCTCGCGTCGTCATGGCGTGCGCGGCGTGGCCGCGTGGTTGCGGGCCTTCAGTGCAGGTGCAAGAGAAGCCTCGCGCTCGGTTGCGGCCAGGCGCGGTTCCAGGATCACCGGATCGATGTGCGACCAGGCCAGCCAGGCGGTGACGGCACTGGCCAGCACCACGGTGGCAGGCCCTGCAATCACCAGCCAGACCATGCCGAAGCGCCACCAGGGCCTTGGCTCAGACGTCACGGAAACGTTCTTCGATGGAGAAGCCATGGAGCCTCCTGGTTAGAAAACAGATTCAGCGCGGAACGACGAAGGTCGAACGCTCCAGCACGTCGGCCGACTGGTCGGTGCCTTGCGCCAGCCGTTCAACGCGGAAATGCAAGGCATGCACGCCCGGCCCCAAGGCCTGCGCCGAGTCATGTGGAAGGTGCACGCTGATGGGCAACCAGCGCGCCTGCGCCGGCCCTACATCGAATTCGCTGCGCGAAGCCAGGCTTGCATTGGCCAGGCCCTCGACCTGCACGCGATAGCGCTGCGCCGATTCGGTCGCGTTCATCAGCTGCAGGCGGTAAACGTTCTCGATGGCGCCTTCGTCCACCTGCCGGGCCAGTGCGCCGCGGTCACGCACGACATCAACGCGGAAGGGGCTGCGCATCGCGATGCTGGTGATGAAGGCCGTGACGATCAGCAGCAGCCCGGCCGAATAGATCAGCACACGAGGCCGCAGCACGCGCCGCAGCGACTGCGCCCGGCCCCAGCCATGGGCCAGGCCGTTCTGGGTGGCGAATCGGATCAGGCCCTTCGGATAGCTCATCTTGCCCATCACACCGTTGCACACATCGACGCAGGCCGCACAGCCGATGCATTGGTACTGCAGGCCGTCGCGAATGTCGATGCCCGTCGGGCAGACCTGTACACACAGGCCGCAATCGATGCAGTCACCCAGGCCGAGCGCCTGAGGGTCGGCCTTGCGGCTGCGTGAGCCACGCGGATCGCCGCGTTGCGCGTCGTACGAGACGATCATCGTGTCGCGATCGAACATCGCGCTCTGGAAGCGCGCATACGGACACATGTACATGCAGACCTGCTCTCGCAGGTAGCCCGCGTTGCCGTAGGTGGCGAAGCCATAGAAAAGCATCCAGAACGTCTCCCAGGGCCCCAAGCCGAACTGCAGCACCGCCGCACCGAGCTCGCGGATCGGCGTGAAGTAGCCGACGAAGGTGAACCCCGTCCACAGGCCGATCGACAGCCAGGCGAGTTGCTTGCCCGATTTGCGCAGCAGCTTGTTCATCGACCAGGCCGCGGCATCGAGCTTCATGCGGGCAGCACGGTCGCCTTCGGTATGGCGCTCGACCCACAGGAACATCTCGGTATAGACCGTCTGTGGGCAGGCGAAGCCGCACCACAGGCGCCCGCCCACCGCGGTGAACAGGAACAGTGCATAGGCGCAGATCACCAGCAGCACCGTCAGATAGATGAAGTCCTGCGGGTGCAACACGAGGCCGAAGATGTAGAAGCGCCGCGATACCAGTTCAAACAGCACGGCCGGGCGTGCATGCCATGTCAGCCAGGGCAGCCCATAGAACACCAGCTGGGTGATCCAGACCATCGACCAGCGCCAGGCCGCGAACCAGCCGCTGACTGCACGCGGATAGACCTTGGCCTGCTTCTCGTAAAGCCAGACGGTGTCGCCCTCTTTCGGCAGCGGCCGGATCGAGATCACGCGTGGGCGCGGCGAATTGGCGTGGACCATGATCGCGCCTCAGTGCAGCGGCTCGGTGCCGTGAGACAAGCTCCAGACATAAGCCGCCAACAGGTGAATCTGCGCGCGTGACAGGCGTGCCTCGTGGGCGGGCATCACATTGGTCTTGCCGTTGTTGACGATGGCAACAATCGCCTCTTCACCCCAGCCATGCAGCCAGACCTTGTCGCTCAAGTTGGGGGCACCGAGCGCCGGGTTGCCCTTGCCGCCAGCGCCATGGCAACCGGCACAGACCATGAACTTCTCGCGCCCGAAATGCGCCTTGATGCTGTCGTTCGCGCTGCCCGACAGGCTCAACACATAGTGGGCGAGATTGCGCACATCTTCCGAGTTACCCACCGCTGCGGCCATCGGCGGCATCTGGCCGCGCCGGCCGTGGGTAATGGTTTCCTCGATCACATCTGGCGTGCCGCCATAGATCCAATCGCTGTCGGTCAGATTGGGAAAGCCCTTGCTGCCTCGCGCATCCGAACCATGGCATGCCGCGCAGTTGTTGATGAAAAGCCGCTCGCCAATGCCCATGGCCGCGGGCGTGCGCGCCAGGGCCTCGGCCGGTTGCGCCGCGTATTGCGCATACAACACCGAAAGCGCCTTCTGGGCTTCGGCTTCTTCGGCGCGGTATTCCTTTTCACTGGTCCACCCCAGTTGCCCTTCGCTGCTGCCCAGGCCGGGGTAAAGAAACACATAGGCCGCACCGGTGAACACGGTGATGACGAAGAGCAGCATCCACCAGCGCGGCAGCGGGTTGTTCAACTCGGTCAGGTCGTCGTCCCAGACGTGGCCGGTGCTGTTGTCGTCGGCCATCACCTTGCGCCGGCTCGCCACGACCAGCAAGACGAGACAGGCAAGCATCGATGCCAGCGAGGCGACAGTGATGAATGTCGACCAGCCGGAACTGAAGAAGTCGCTCATGTCGATGCTCCGCGGCGGGAGGCATCGGGTACGGCGTCTTTTTCATCGCCGTCAAACGGAATCAGCGCATCGGCTTCGAAGCGGTGGCGATTGCCGCGGGCGCAGGCCCACGCGACGATGCCGGCAAAGCCTGCGAACGACATCAGGGTGACAGCAATGCGGAGGTCGTTGACGTCCATGGAGAAAGGTCCTCGTTTCACTTCAGGGCCGTGCCCATGACCTGCAGATAGGCCACCAGCGCGTCGAGTTCGGTCTGGCCTTGAACAGCGGCCGCAGCGGCTGCGATCTCGGTGTCGCTGTAAGGCACACCGACCCGGCGCAGCGCTGTCATGCGGGGCGCCATGTCCAGTGGGTCCAGCGCCTGCCGCTCCAGCCACGGGTAAGCCGGCATGTTGGATTCGGGCACGAGATCGCGCGGGTTGTTCAGGTGCAGGCGGTGCCAGTCATCGCTGTACTTGCCACCCACCCGCTGCAGGTCGGGCCCGGTGCGCTTGCTGCCCCACTGGAAAGGGTGGTCATAGACGAATTCACCGGCCGTCGAGTAATGGCCGTAGCGCAGCGTCTCGGCGCGGAAGGGCCGGATCATCTGCGAATGACAGTTGTAGCAACCTTCGCGCAGATAGACGTCTCGCCCCGCCAGCTGCAACGCGGTATACGGCTTGAGGCCTTCGACCGGCTGGGTCGCCGAGCGCTGAAAGAACAGCGGCACGATCTCGACGATGCCGCCGACCGCCACCACGAGCAGGATCAGCACGATCATCAAAAAGTTGTGGGTCTCGATCTTCTCGTGGCTGAAGGTCGGTATCGCGTCATGGGGTTTCGACATGGGGTTCTCCTGCCGGATCAGGCGTGGGCCGCAAGCACGACGGTGGCTTCGGGCTGGGTGCTTTCAGACCTCATCGGCTGCATCGTCTTGATGACGTTCCAGGCCATGATCAACATGCCACCGAGGTAGAGCAGCCCGCCGACAAGGCGCACCACATAGAACGGATAAGTCGCCTTCACGGTCTCGACGAAGCTGTAGACCAAGGTGCCATCGGGGTGGACGGCACGCCACATCAAGCCCTGCATCACGCCGGCAATCCACATCGCGGCGATGTAGAGGACGATGCCGACAGTGGCCACCCAGAAGTGCAGCTCGATCGCGGCGACGCTGTGCATGCGGGTGCGGCCGAACATCCGTGGAATCAAGTAATACAGCGAGCCCATCGAGATCAGGCCGACCCAGCCCAGCGCGCCGGCATGCACGTGGCCGATGGTCCAGTCGGTGTAGTGGCTCAGTGCGTTGATGGTCTTGATCGACATCATCGGCCCCTCGAACGTGGCCATGCCATAGAACGAAAGCGCCACGATCAGGAACTTCAGGATCGGGTCATCGCGCAGCTTGTGCCAGGCGCCCGACAAGGTCATCACGCCATTGATCATGCCGCCCCAGCTGGGCGCCAGCAGGATCAGCGAGAAGGCCATGCCCAGGCCCTGCACCCAGTCGGGCAAGGCTGTGTAGTGCAGGTGGTGCGGGCCGGCCCACATGTAGGTGAAGATCAGCGCCCAGAAGTGGACGATCGACAGCCGATAGCTGTAGACAGGCCGCTCGGCCTGCTTCGGGATGAAGTAATACATCATTCCGAGGAAGCCCGCAGTCAGGAAGAAGCCGACCGCGTTATGGCCGTACCACCACTGCACCATCGCGTCCTGCACGCCGGCATAGGCCGAGTAGCTCTTCATGAAGCTGACCGGAATGGCCGCGCTGTTGACGATGTGCAGCAAGGCCACCGCCAGAATGAAGGCGCCGAAGAACCAGTTCGCCACATAGATGTGGCGCACGCGGCGAATGCCGATGGTGCCGAAGAACACCACGGCATAAGCCACCCACACCACAGCGATCAGGATGTCGATCGGCCATTCCAGCTCGGCGTATTCCTTGCCTTGCGTGTAGCCCATCGGCAGCGAGATGGCCGCAGCCACGATGACGGCCTGCCAGCCCCAGAAGGTGAACATCGCCAGCTTCTCGGCAAACAGCGTCACCTGCCCCGTCCGCTGCACGACGTAATAGCTGCAGGCGAACAAGGCGCAGCCACCGAATGCAAAGATCACTGCGTTGGTGTGCAGCGGGCGCAGGCGGCCGTAGCTGAACCAGGGCACGCCAAAGTTGAGTTCGGGCCATGCGAGCTGGGCGGCAATGACCACCCCGACCAGCATGCCGACGACTCCCCACAGCACCGAGGCCAGAGCGAAATTCCGCACCACGCGGTCGCTGTAATTGAGCGGCGATGTGATCGCCATCGAAGACTTCATCGTGCGTCCTGCTGAGCTGATGCCATGGCAGGATTGTTCGCAAACCCGCTCAGCTCAGCCTTGATCGGGATCAACTGGCGCAGCGGTGGTGCGCATCTTGTTCGCATCCTCCAGCACGCGCCACCCTTCACGCTCCAGGTCATCGAACTGGCCGGCGTCGACCGCCCACCCGAAAAGTCCGATCAGCGCCAGCACGAGCAGCACCGACAGCGGAACCAGCAGATAAAGGCTTTCCATGCGTGACCTTCAGCGTGACAACCGCAAGGCATTCAGCACCACCAGCAGCGAACTGAGGGCCATGCCCGCACCGGCCGCCCACGGTGGCAGATGGCCGCTCAGCGCAAGCGGCACGCAAGCGGCGTTGTAGGCAGCGGCCCAGAGGATGTTCTGGCGCACCACCGCCATCGTGCGCAGCGCAAGTTCACGCGTGGCCGGCACCTCGGCCAATCGACTGCCAAGCACGATGAAGTCCGCACGCTGCTGCGCCAGGGCGCTGCCATGAGACAACGCGAACGACACGTCGGCGCGGGCGAGCACCGGGCCGTCATTGGCACCGTCACCCACCATCAGCACGCGGTGCCCGCCGGCCTGCAAGGCGCTCAAGGTGGCGAGCTTGCCTTCGGGCGTCGCGTGGCTCAGCACCTGGGTGATGCCCAGCCGCTCGGCCACGGCCTGCACGCTGGCCACGCCATCGCCAGACAGCATGTGCACCGCCAGCCCTTGCGAACGCAGTCGCTGGACGGCCTGGATGCCATCGGCCCGCAGGTCTTCGTCGAACTCGAAGCTGACCGGCTCGTGCCAGGGCGCATCCATCAGCGCGAACGCGACCGAAGGCCGGCTGCTGCGCAAGGTCGCACCCACCCAGGCCGGCGCTCCCAGCCGCCAGCACCGGCCCTGTACATCGTTGGCTTCAATGCCTTGCCCCGGCACTTCGCGCACCGCGCTCCATGCGTCTTGCGATGCCGCAGGAAGTGAGCGCACCAGCGCACGAGACAAGGGGTGGTGCGACAGCGCGGCGAGCGAGGCCGCCTGGGCCAGCAAGCTGACGCGATCCGGTCCTTCCGGCGCATGGACTTGAGCCAGCAACAAGCGATCCTCGGTCAACGTGCCGGTCTTGTCGAAGCAAGCCGTATCGACCCAGGCCAGCGCCTCCAGCGCATCGAGGCGCTGCACCAGCACGCCACGCCGCGCCAGTGCGGCGGCTGCGCTGAGCAAGGCCGCAGGCGCCGCGAGCGACAAGGCACAAGGGCAGGTCACGATCAGCACCGACACGGCAACCCATATGCTGCGCGCCGGATCGATCTGGCTCCAGACGGCGGCTGCAACCATGGCCAGAACCAGCACACACCAGACGAACGGCCCAGCCCAACGATCGGCACTTTGCAGCATCGCCGGGCGCTGTGTCAGCGCGCGCTGCACCAGATCAACGATCTGCTGGTACCTCGTGCCTTCACCGACACAAGCCACGCGCATCACGACCGGTGGGCCCACGTTCACTGTGCCTCCGACGACACCGTCGCCGCGGCCCTTGTCGACCGGCCTGGATTCGCCGGTCAGCAGCGCCTCATCGACCTGTGTGTGACCCGCGTCCAGCGAGCCATCACCCGGAAATGCCTGGCCATGCGCCACACGCACCCGATCCCCTGGTTTCAGGCTGGCGATAGCGACCGTTTCCACAGTGCCGCCTTCCAGCAGGCGCTCGACCTGCTGCGGCAAACGCTGCAGCAAGGCATCGAGTGCACGCGTGCAGGCCGCACGCCCACGGGCCTCCAACCAGCGGCCCGCAAGCAGAAAGGTCACGAACATCGTCATCGAGTCGAGATAAGCCTCATGGCCCAGCAAGCCCGCCGGCTCGAAGGTCACCACGGTGCCGGCAATGAAGGTGATCACCAGTCCGAGTGCCACCGGAACGTCCATGCCGATGCGGCGCTGCCGCCACGCCCGCCAGGCGCCGCTGAAGAAAGGGCCGCACGAAAACAGCAGCACCGGCACGCTGAGTACCCAGGCCGCCCAGCGCAGCAGTGCCTCGATATCGGGCTCGATGTCGCCCGGCCGCGCCAGATAGATCGGCGCCGTCAACATCATCACCTGCATCATGCAGAAGCCGGCCACGAACAGGCGCCACAAGGCGCGGCGCGCCTCGCGCTCCACCACGATGTGCGCAGCTTCATGCTGTGCCAGCGTGGCGTGATAACCCGCCGCATCCACGGCAGCCGTCATCGTTGCCATATCGGTCCGGTTCGCAAGCCAAGCTACCCCGGCCCGCTGGCTTGCGGCATTCACTTCTGCACGCATGACGCCCGGCACGGCGAGCAATGCAGCTTCGATCACACCCGCACAGGCGGCGCAATACATGCCCTGCAAGGCCAGCACCGATTCAGTCGGCGCAGCGCTCTGCCCTGCCGCGCCGGGCGCAGCCGGATTCGCAGAAGAAGAACGTGGCATCGACAACTCGGCCAGCGGGGCACTCATCAGCGGCACTCTACGCAGCCGGCACGCTGCCGGGCATGATCCAGATCAAGGGGCGCTTGCGGTATCGCCGTGGATCGCTCGCTCCAATGCGCCGTCATGATCCCGTCACGCGGCGCCGGCACCATCACAGGTTTCGAGCGTGCGTCGACCTTGAACACTCTGGCACCTGCGATACCCGCCTATGGCCCCGATGCCTCCGGCCTGATCTGCGGCTATCTGTTCGAGGCCGGCCGGGGCGGCCACGCGATCTCCTGTGACGATGCGTCCCACTGGCTTGCCGGCCGCGAAGCAAGCCGGGCCTCGACGGCCGACGGCGACGACGCAGAGAGTCGCGACTTTGTCTGGCTGCACTTCAGCGTTGCCCACACCGGCGCGCTGCCCTGGCTGCAGCAGCATGCGGCGCTGTCCGATGACTTCCTGGATCTGCTCAGCGCCGGCCTTCATTCAACGCGCATCGAGCGGGCCGAACAGGCCTTGATCGCCGTCATCAACGACGTGCATTTCGATTTCTCGTTCGAGCCGTCCGACATCTCGACCCTGTGGATCAACGTGGATCAGCACCTCGTGATCACGGCACGCCAGCGCCCGCTGCGCTCGGTCGACCGCTTGCGCGAGGCCATCAAGGCCGGCCAGCCGATGCGCTCTGCGGTTGAGCTGCTGGAGCATTTGCTGCATGCACAGGCCGATGTGCTGGTCGACATCGTGCGCAACGTCACCGAGCGGGTCGACCAGATCGAAGACCAGCTGCTGTCGAACCGGCTCGACAGGAACCGCGCTCGGCTCGGCGCCTTGCGGCGCTTGCTGGTACGCCTGCAGCGGCTCTTGGCGCCCGAGCCCGCCGCGCTGTTCCGCCTGTTGCAGCATCCGCCCGGCTGGATGGCCGATCTCGATGTGCAGGAGCTGCGGCAGTCGAGCGAAGAGTTCTCGGTGGTGCTGCGCGACATGAGCTCGCTGCAGGAGCGCATCAAGCTGCTGCAGGAAGAGATCGCGGCGCAGTCGAACGAAGAAAACAACCGCAGCCTGTTCGTGCTGACCATCGTGACCGTGCTGGCGCTGCCGATCAACATCATCGCCGGGCTGCTGGGCATGAACGTCGGCGGTGTGCCGCTGGCTCAGCATGCGCATGGCTTCTGGATCGTCGTCGGCATCGTGATGTCGTTCACCGCGATCGCAGCGCTGCTGGCCTTTCGGAAGCGGCGCGACACAGCCGGCTGACATGTCATCGCCATGTCATGGCGAGGTCACCGAAGTGGCAGAACATCGGCGGTCCTCACTCTGACATCCGATGCCATGAACCGACGCTTCGCCAAATCTTCCAGACCGTCCAGCTTCTCACGCCATGGGGCTCGCGGCCCTGCCAGCCTGACCCTCACCACCCTCGCGGTGGCCGCGATGCTCGCGGCCTGCGGCGGCAGCGACGACGACACAGTAACAACCCCGCCTACCGCCACGCCCACGCCGTTCAAGACGCTGGATGGCCTGGCACCGCTCGTCATCGGTCACCGCGGCCTGCCGGGTTTGTTCCCCGAAGAGACGCAACCGGCCTATGAAGGCGCGGCCGATGCCGGCGCCGATTCACTCGAGCTCGATGTGCACCTCAGCAAAGACTGCGTGCTGGTGGCGCGCCACAACCCCTGGCTCAGCGACAACACCAACATCGTTGCGGTCGCCGCCACCAACGCCGAGGTCGCCGCACGCAAGCGCACGGTGCCAGGCGTGCTGGTCAACGTCGGCTATTCGTTGAGCACCTACGGCGGCCCGGCGCAATACCTGAGCGATCGCACCGACCCGGCAAATCCGAAGTCGGTGTTGAAGTCATTGATCGTCGATGGCGAAGACCACACTGGTGATTGGTCGATCACCGACTTCACGGTCGCCGAACTGAAGCAGTGGATTGCCGGCACCACCTATGACGCACGCGACCTGCGGCCCACGGCGCTGAACGGCAAGTACCCGGTGCTGACGGTGCAGGAAGTGATCGACATTGCGAAGGCGAAGAGCGCATCGACCGGCCGCCAGCTCACCGTGTACCCCGAAGCGAAGAACCCGTACTGGAACAACGCACAGGCCATCGCCAATGGCTGCGGCAGCGGCGCCCATCCGTTCGAAGATGCGATCGTCAAGCTGATCAACGACAACCAGCTGAACAGCAAGACCGCGCCGATCTTCGTGCAAAGCTTCGACCCGGCCAGCCTCAAGTACATGCGCTCCATCGGCCTGAAGGCGCGCGCCATCCAGCTGGTGGACGGCAACGCCGTGAATTACCAGACCGGCGCGATGATCTACCAGACCAACGACGCCTACAACTTCGTCGATGGCCGGCCTTACAGCTGGACGATCGCCGGCGACGGCCGCTACTTCGGTGAGCTGCTGACGCCCGCCGGGCTGGCCGAGGTCAAGACTTATGCCGATGGCATCGGCCCCTGGAAGCCCCAGGTCATGTCGCTGAAGGTCTCGCCGTTCAAGGCGACGAACCCCGATGGTTCGCCTTACACCGGCTCCCTCGCCGATGTGAACAGCGTGACGCCGACGAGCTTGATCGCCGATGCCCACAAGGCCGGCCTCTTCGTTCACACCTACACCTTCCGCAACGAAGCCAAGTACCTCGCCGGCTTCTACAAGGGTGACCCGGTGCAGGAATACCTGACCTTCTTCCGCGCCGGCATCGATGGCGTGTTCACCGACTTTGCCAACACCGGCGTGGCCGCCCGCGCGGCTTACCTGAAAGAGACCGGCCGCTGATCGATCATGGAACTCCGTGGCCACCAGGGTGTGGCCACACCGATGATGCAAGACTCGAAGCGAGGGCAGTGAAACGATTCACGGCCCTCGCTTCACCGCTTTGGCGTCAGCGCGCTATCAGTTGAAGCTCGGCGCCACGGTGTTCGCATTGATCAGGCGCTGCTGCTTCAAGTCGACGGTGAAGTGATCGCTGGGCTGAGCCGACCCCAGGCCTTTGAAGATCGCAAACACCTGCTTGAACTGCGACTGGAACGGCACCTGGACCGGGTTCTGGTCCGACGGCTGGTCACCCACGCGCAGCAGCGGCGCCGGCTCGGCCGGGAAGGCCGACATCAGCAGCTTGTATTGCCGCACCCTCAGCTCGCCCATGCCGCGCAAGGCCAGCTCACCGGCATACACGGTGCGATGGAAGTCACCGTAGAAATCATAGGCACTGACGCCGGCCAGCGCATCGAAATCAAGACCGGCAGCGGTGGCCAGTTGGCGGGCCCGCCCGGTCGCCACCGCCCAATCGGCCGCCAGTTGGCCTGGCGCGGCCGGTGCGGAGGCCGATGCACCGCCTGCGGCCATGCAGGCGGCCGTGAGCGGCAACACGTCGGGAGACTCTTTCAACTGCGCGAAGGTGACGGCCGTTTGCAGCTGCGACAGCGTCAGCATCTGCGCCAGGTTCAAGCTCGTTGCCGCCTGCTTCATCTCGCAAGGCCAGTACTCGTCCATGAAGCGCAGGCGCGACAGCTCGCCGAAATAGAAGCGGGTGAAGTCTGCGTAGTTCGAGGTTTCCAGCACCGCGTGGTTCCAGCGCTTGGCGATGTCCGCAGGCTGCGTGCTGGCTTGAAGGTAGCTGTATTCGGTCTCGTAGTTTGCAAACATTTCCTTGAAGCGCGGCACGTCGTTCAACGCGACCGTCTGCACATCGACGCTGTCCGCCGCCTGGTAGCGCACGATCTTGTACGCCGCGCCATACACGGCCAGCGAGGGCGACTGCAGATTGGCCAGGTAGCGCCCCTGCTCGTCGCGGTAGTCGTTGCTGCCGTTGAAGTGCATGTGGCCGCCAATGTGCAGCTGCAAGCCGGTGGCCGCAATCGCCGCGGTGGTGGCGGCCTCCGGCACGCGGGCGGTCTGGAACGCGCCGGGCTTGAAGACCGCCTTCATCGCCGAGGTCTGGTTCGCATAGAAATCCATCGTCGGGTAGTGCGAGAACGCGATCAGCTGCTTGCCCTGCGCCTTGGCGCGCTGCGTCACCGATTGAATCCAGGCGATCAGGTGCTTCTTGTGGGTCAGCACCTTGTTCCAGCCAGCGTTGCCCGCACCGTCATAGCCTTTGAAGCTCTTCGGGTTCGCCGCATCGAACTTGGCATTCGGGATGTACACGTTGGCATCGATCGACAGCAGCCACAAGCCTGGCGAGGGTTCGACCAGATAGCTCGCATCGGTGACCGAAGCGCATTTGGTGTAAGGCCGCCCGAGCGCCAACTCACCCGCCGCGCGGTAGACGCCACCCTCGCCTTCGGCACAAATCTCGAACTGCCGGTTCGCCAGATCGGCCTGCTGCTGCGCTTGGGCTAGTGTGTAGCCACCGGCGGCGGCGCCAGCGAAAGGCGTCTCCCAATACAGGTCGTCCTTGCTCGGCATGTAGCCGAACTCGCCGAGCCGCGCGATGATGTTCTCGTAGCCCAGCTCCTTCAGCTGATCGGTGCAGACGACCGTGGGGTCGGCGGCCTTGCACGCGGCGTTGCCCGTGGCAAACACCTTTTGCTCACGGCCTTCGCGGGTCAGAAAGTCGTTTTTTCCGGCTTCATCATCGTCATAAGGTTCGTTCGGGTCATGGTTGCCCGGCGCGATGAAGAATCGCATCCCCTTGGCCTGGTACTCACGCAGGATGTTGGCGATGCCATCGATGTTGACCGGCTGCGCATCGTCGGTGTAGTCGCCCGGCAGCGCGACGAACTTGATGCCGCGCGCATGGGCATCGTCGAGTGCCGCGCGGAATGCGAAGTAGTTTTCGTTGAAGAGCCGCGTCGACGTCAGCTGCGCATACATCGTGCGGATCGTCGCGTTCTTGCCGCCGGGCATCGGAATGCCACTGAAAGCGCCGCTCTTGAAATCGCCATACACGTCTTCGAAATGCACATCGGTCATCAAGGCGACCGCTGGCGAGAAGGCGGCGGGTGGCGCAGCCGGTGGCGGCGCCGAGCTGTCGCCACTGCCGCAGGCCGTGACAATCGACAGGGAAGCCGTGCCCAGCACGGCACGGCAAAGTGAAGACCTCTTCATGGCAAGCGCTCGATCGATGATGGACCGCAGATCTTCGATGTCGATGGTGACCAGATCGTGACGGTTGAGTGCTGTGCCACGATGGGCTCGGGCGGTCTATCTCCCCTGTTCGCAGGTGCTGTTGCAGGCTTGCATTGACAAGCTCAGGGGCTCATCGCCGCTTCGTTAGAAACGGGCGCAGACAAAGGCGCAGACACGGGCGCCGACAAGACCGGAGGAGGCGCTGAGGCTTCAGATGAAGCGACCGGCGTCGTTGCCGGCATGGTCGATGCGGGTGCGGCCTGTACCGTCAGCGGTGTGAACCGCATCGGCACTTCGCGCCGGCCTGCCGCGCTGACCACCTTGTGGATGAACTCCAGCTTCTCGATCACCGGTGTCGGCAACACGAAGGGATAGCTGTCACGCGAGCCCAGGCTGCGGTCCATCGCATTGATGAATTGAGAGACCGGCAGCCACTGCTCAATCAATTGGCCGCCCAACGATCCGGCGATTGCATCCAGCGGCCGCGGTTCCACGGCCGAAGCTCCCGGCATTGCATGGCTCAGCCGCAAGCCCCAGCTCGAAGCCGTTTCCAGACCGTCTTGCATGTGCATGTAGTGGGCCCAGCTTTCCGCCCAATCTTCCCAAGGATGCGAACTCGCATAGGAACTGATGAAACGATCCTGCCAATCCAGCAACGGTGTGGCGTAGTGCTTTTTCAAGGCCTCTGCATAGTCGGCTCGTTCGTCACCGAACAGGCGACGGTACTCATCGATCCACAGTGAATCCAGAATCAACCGGTCCCAGTAGTAATGGCCGATCTCGTGGCGAAAGTGACCGAGCAGCGTTCGGTAAGGTTCATGGAGATGAGCGCGCATCTGCTCGCGCCGGGCATCGTCGGCCTCGGCAATATTGAGCGTGATCACGCCTTCATCGTGCCCCGTCAAAACTTTTTCCTTGGGGGTCAGCTCTTCCAGGAATTGGAATGACAGGCCATGCTCGGGATCTTCGGTCTTGCTCGGTGACGGCAGCTTCAAGGACGCCAGGCTGTAGACCAGCCGGCGCTTGGCCTGCTCAAGCAGCAGCCAGCGGGTGCGATTTTCTGCCTGGCCCAGCGCCGGAATGATGTGTGTGGTCTTGCACGACAAACACAAGGGCGACGGATCATCGGCCGACACCATCCAATTGCAAACCTGCTCCTGGTTGTAGTTGGCGCAGGGGCGTTGGGCCGGCCCTGCGGGCCCGACACGTTGCCAGGTGCCACTGTCATCGATGTCGAATGACGCGAACACATTTTCGGACGGCACAAAGCCCAGTGCTGCACCGCATGATCCGCAGCTCACGTTCTCGAAAAAAATGCGATGGCCGCATCGCCCGCACGCCCAAGTCTTCATGACAGCCCTTCATCGTCGGCTGGCAAGCACCAGCCCACATGAGTTTGCTTCAGCCCTTCGGCTGGGCGAGTGAGCAAACGGCATGAGTTGATGTAGGACGCCGCTGTCACCGGCAGAAGACCTGCGACAAAGGCGCAAGCCTGTCTCGTGATGTCCTGCTGATCAGGACCATCCATCGGCGGCTTAACTCCATCCGCTTTAGCGAAGTCGCGCATTGCACGCGACACCGCTCAGCCGGCAGCTCAGTGAGGCAGAGACAGGTAGTAAGACCCGAGTTCGGTCAGCTGGCCATTGCCACTGAGCAGGCTGCTGTAATGCGTGTCGTTGTTCCAGCGGCCGGTGAACCATGCATAGCGAAACACATCGCTGCGGCTTTCGCACAGCGCAACCATTTCCTTCATCTGCGCCTTCTGCTTCGCGACGCTATCGATCTGAGCGCTGCCATCGCCGTTGTGCCAGTTGGCGAACTCGGTGACCCAGAACGGCTTCTTAAACTTGCCGAGGCGGTCGAGTTGCTCTTTCAGGCCGTAGTCGTACCAGTGAAAGCCGAGGTAATCGATGCGCGGATCGCGGTTGCCGTTCGCTGAGCGATAAGCCGCATAGAACGCATCCAGCCAGGCAATCGGATCGGCATAACCGCTCATCGTGCCCCAGGTGATGGCTGGACCCACGATCTGCACGCCGGTGTTCGCAGCGACCCTTTCATAGTTGGGCCAGATCTGCGCGGCACGTTGCGGCGACAAGTTGGACTGCTCGGTCAGGTTCGGCTCATTCATCACGAGGAGGTACTTGATGCCCGGATTGGCGCGGAGATAAGACTCCACTTCAGAGGCGTTGAAGTCGCCATTCCACAGCATCGGAATGAAGTCGGCGGTGTAGCGAGAACGGTAATCGGACGGCACACCGGCGCCCGGCTTCAGACCCCAGTTGTACCACCAGCTCACACCAGGAGCGAGGGCCTGCAGGTCGGCCGAGCCTTGCAAGTCGTAGGCGATGCCGCGCTTGGCGCTTTTGGTCGAAGTGGTGGTTTGCGAGACGCGGAATGACGATGCAGCGTCATTGAAATTCAAGGGCACCAGGTTTGTGCTGTTGCTGGTCAGCGTGATCGAACGGCCGCCATAGTTCGAATTCTCGAAAAGTTCGACCTTGTAGCCTGCGCGTACCTTGACGGAAGACGCCTTGTCGTTCCACGAGCCGCCGACCCAGTTGTTGTCAGCGTCAGCGCAAAGCTGCGTGCCTAGATAGTCCGCGTGCTCATACAGGCAGACGGCGCCATCGGCTGCATGAGCCGGCAATGCCATGACTGCGGACGCCGCAATGAACGCCCCCCACAGCGCCGATACCCAAGTCTTGATGCCAGTATTCATAGCTTGTCCTTTTGTTATCCATCGCCCTCGTCATCGTCTTGATCGTCGGCGGGCCAGAAATTGTGGGCGGCACCGTTCTGATCGCATGGAAGGATTGGTAACGATGCGTTCCCTCGTCGTCTAACCAGATCAGCACACGGCACCCTCGAAAACCCTTTGTTCTTGCGTGATGGCTTGGGTCGGCCTCCGCCATCGGCTTCCTGTGCAATTCAGCCCATGAATCAACCCAAGCAGCGGTTCGGGCGGATGATTTTCTGTGTCAGTGCGAGCAACATCTTTTGTTGCATCTGCGCAAGCTGCATCCAAGGCGGGCAAGGTGTACATGCGGGGGTCGAAAGCATACAGGTACACGGTTATCCATCAAACTGGATCTTCGAGGGTTCAAATCATGATGCCGATGGCAAGGAGGCTGCCGCGGCGAGTGGCGCTTCAATAAGCTTTTGTACCGCGTTGCGAATGCAGCGGGTGGCGATCAATTTGACGAACGGCATTCATCGATACATCGGGGCGCTGGATGGCCAAGCGGCCCCGGCCTTGCCGGACATTGCGCTTCAGGACAAATTGCCAGCGCGAATCTTCAACGAAGCGAACCCAGGTAGTGAAACGAGGTATGCGAAACCAGGTTTTGGCCGATGGCGACTGCTTCGGTGCAGCCGTTGCGGCCCAGAGCTTGGTATGTCTTGATGCCGGCAGGAGCACCCGAAGGGCTCGACTCGCCATGGCATCAAAGGTTCAGTGTGCGGACTCGGAAGCAGCACTGATCTACGCCGTGCCTCGCGGTGAGGCAACTGCGCTGAGACCCTTCCGTTCTTTAGTGTGTCAACGAACGGGGAGCGCGCAATTGCGGCCGGGCCGAACGCGATGGTTCGGGCAGGCGGCCACGGGCCAAGTCCATCAGCAAGGTACAGAACCAGGCCGAGTCGACACCCGCAGCGTAGAGGCGCTCTTCACCGGTGGAGCAACGGCGCACCTTCAGGATGCCGCCGGTCAACTCAAACAGCTCAGCGAGCTCAGAGGTTTGATCGGTTTCAACGACGAAGTCACGCGCGTCATGGCCCCATGCGCTGAGCAGGCGGCTGAGGGCTTCAAATTTGCTGGGGCTGATGGGTGCGCTGTTGATCATTTCTTGCTCCTGTTTGCGATGGAGTGATTGTTGAGAAGTTGGCGCTGTCTCACCATCCCCCTGACGGGTGACCGATGTCACACATTTCAGGCAAGCCAACACACCAGTACCTCGCCACCGCTCCAAAAAAAAGCCCCCGGCCATCGCGGCACGGGGGCATGTCGTCGCTCAGAAGTAGCGCTTCACAACCGAGGATCCGCAGCTCCGGGCTGCAGACGCCACTGCGTCGACCAGCGCGTTACAGGCGCGGCTCGCCTCTTTCGTTCACCGTCAGGGTCGGCCCGGGCGGCGAGGTGGTTTGCACATGGTGTTCGACGCCGCGGAATTCATAGCTGACATCCCAATACTCCGGTGGCTCTTGCGACGGCACGTTGGCGCAGCGCTGCACATCGCGGGTGGATGTCACCGTGGCATTGCGACCTACGTTCGCACCAACAGCCGCTCCAACCACTGCTCCGCCGACCGTCGCCACATCGCGGTTGCTGCCGTCACCGATCTGATGGCCCAGGATCGCACCGATCACCCCGCCGACCACCGCACCGCCCATGTTGGGGCCACGGCGTTGTGCTTGCGAAACCTGCTCGCGCTCGATCCAGCAACGCTGCTGAGGCGCGGCGAACACGGCGTGCACATCACGCACCGGAACGTCAAACAGGCGCTCCTGTGGCCGCCGGCGCCAGTCATACACCGGTGCCGGAGGCGGCGCATAGCGGTGGTCATCGAACCTCGCATCGGCGCGCACCACGCGCACCGAAGACACGCGGTCGTTCAAGCCCATCGAGCCCAGGCTGGGGTAACGACCGGGGCGCAAGATCACGCAGCGGCCGCTGAAGTTGATGTTCTCGCAAGCCTCCCAGCGATCGCCCAACACCACCACCGACGAAGCGCGATCGTTGAAGCCATAGCGGCGGAAGTCCGACACCTTGTCTTCTGCATTGAAGGCTCGGCCCTGGAAGTCATTGTGTTCATAGAACGTGACCTGCCCGCGCATCGGCTGCGGTGCATAGCGGTCCTCATCATGACGCGCCTCGCCTCGGCCGAGCGGGCGGGCCGACGAGAGGAAGTCATTCATGTTCATGTCGCCCAGCGAGTGATAAGCCCCCGGCCTGAGCACGACACAGCGGCCCCGAAAGCCGACGTCCTGGCACACCTCCCAAGGACGCCCTGTGACGACCACCGACGAGGCCAGATCGTTGAACCCGAGCCGCTTGAAGTTGTCGACCGGCCCTTGCGCGGTGAATGAGCGGCCTTCGAAATCGTTGTGTTCGTAAAAGGTGACTTGTGCCGACACCTGCCCCACGCCGGTCGCGGCCACGAGGGCCAACAGCAATTTCCATATGGCATTCATTGAACGCTCCTCTCGGTTTTGTCCGTGATCGCGCGTTGCACCGCCCGCGCCCTTGAATAACGCAGCCGCTCGCCCCACGGACGACAACGGATCGAAAAATCTGTGCGGGGCCGCCGATCGATCAGGCCGAGGGCCTCGGCCGATTCACCGCACGGGCTTGAATGCCGCGCGAGATCAGCGGCTCAGGCAGTGGTCAATCAAGCGGCGGCTTGTCGATCTACACCCTGCGGTGTCATGCGTCATCGGCCTCACCCGAAGGCCATGTGTTGAAAGGCTGGGTGACCAGGCTGGAGTTGAAATACCGGGGATCGCCGGTGACCTCTTGGCCCAGCCAATCGGGCCGCACAAAGGCCTGATCCTCGGACTGCAATTCGATCTCGGCCACCACCAGACCGGCGTTGGCGCCGAGGAACTCGTCCACCTCCCAGGTGTTCCCTTCGTGGACGATGACATGGCGCAGCTTGTCGATGACCGGGCCATCGCACAGTGCCAGCAACGCCTGGGCATCGGCCACCGGGATCGCGTACTCGAACTCCGCTCGCGTGGCGCCTTGCGACAAGCCCTTGATCGTCAAAAAGGCTTCTTCACCCGCCACACGCACCCGGATGGTCCGGGACTTGTCGCGATTCAGATAGCCCTGGGCCATGCGCACAGGCTCGGTACCACGCCAAGTGTCTGCGTGGACCAGGAACTTGCGTTCGATTTCAATGCCCATGAGCGATTTCGGTAGATGGATGAGGTAGCGCGGCCGGGGACGGCCGATGGTCAGCCCCCACCCGATGGAAGGTGCGCGCCAGCGACGGGCTGAGATTCAGCTCCGCCACCGTGGCAAAGAACTCGACGCCTTTGTCATTCTCGCGGGTCACGCGAAAGCCGAGCCGCTGATGAAACGCCATCGACAAGCGATTGGTCTTGTAGACATGGCTGTACAGCGCGTTGATGCCGAGGCGGTTCACTCGCTCAGCAAAGGCCGAGATCAGCGCGCGCATCGTCACCGAATTGCGGTGCAACGGATGGGTGTTGAAGCCGGTCACGAACGCACTGGCATCCGCTCGCCGCTGCAGCATGGAGTAAGCCACCAAGGCCCCGTCACGCCGCACTTCGCAGAGCTCTGAAACCTCCAGCAGCTTTGTGAGGCTGGCGCGCTGTCGTTCGAGGTCGAACGCATCACCGGCCTGCTGGGTGTGCTCGCGCAAAGTCAGCACGTCCAGCGCGAGGATTTCTTCGATCAATGACATGGGCTGCAGCTGATTTGGATGGCGTCGCAAAGAATTTCGCAAGCCAGGAAATCTGAAGCATAACGCTGCAGCCGCGCTGCATCATCTCACCGCGG
>CAXTCD010000016.1:0-39847 GCA_964242145.1 uncultured Rhizobacter sp. | reverse complement strand
GCTCATCGCGTGCCCCCTCGGTGGGTTCGTTCGTCCCGGCGCAGCCCGCGCGACCTCGCTTTTCAGGGCGCCAACGCGGTTTCGGTGGCTTCGTTCGTCCTACGACGCTTGTCACCCCCGCCCGCCCACTGGTTTCGATCGTCGTCCCCTTCTTCAATGAAGGCGAAAGCATTCGCTTTTTCTACGAAACGCTGACACGCACGCTAGACGGCATCAGCGACACCGATTTCGAAGTCATCTGCATCGATGACGGCAGCGAAGATGACACGCTGGCGCAACTGGTGGCGAGCTCACAACGCGATGGGCGATTCAACGTGATCGAGCTGTCGCGCAACTTTGGCAAGGAAGCGGCGATGACGGCAGGCCTGAATGCCGCGCGTGGCGACGCCGTCATCCCCATCGACGCCGATCTGCAAGATCCCCCGGAACTGATTGTGCAGATGCTCGCCTTGTGGCGAGAAGGCGCCGATGTGGTGCTGGCCAGGCGCAGCGACCGCGACACCGACTCTTTCAAGAAGCGCCAGAGCGCCGCGCTGTTTTACAAGGCCTACAACCGCATCGCCAGCATGAAGCTGCCCGACAACGTTGGTGACTTCAGGCTGATGAACCGGGCAGCGGTCGATGCGCTGAAGCTTTTGCCCGAACGCCAACGCTTCATGAAAGGCTTGTTCGCGTGGGTCGGCTTTCGCACGGTGTCGATCGACTATGTGCGGCAGCGACGTGTCGCAGGCAAAACCAAATTCTCCGGCTTCAAGTTGTGGAACTTCGCGCTGGAGGGCATCACCAGCTTCAGCACCGCGCCGCTGCGCGTCTGGACCTACATCGGCATGCTCGGTGCCGCGTTCACACTGTGTTATGCCCTGTTCATCGTCGTTCGCACCGAGTTGTTCGGCGTCGAGGTGCCCGGCTATGCATCACTGATCACCGTCATCCTGTTTCTCGGCAGCCTGCAACTGGTCAGCCTGGGCATGCTGGGCGAATACATCGGCCGCATCTACATCGAGACCAAGCAGCGCCCGACCTATCTCGTGCGCAGCGTGCACATGCATGCGCCTCAAGAAAAGAGTGATCTGACTCACGGGCTGCAAGAAGTGCGGCCGGTTGCGCACGAGGACGAGAGCGCAGGCTCTGTCTAATTCAAATCCTGAGCGCCACTCGATCGTTTGATCCATGCCATGCCGGTCCAGCATCAGCGCTGCAGCCGGAGCTAACGCCTACCGGTTCAAGCGCAGCGCGGGCACGATCGCCGCGACCCGCAGCAGTCATGTCTGCATGTGATGGCATTCCGGAGAGCGGCAGCGAATCAAGCTCGCATCGACGGCACCGCATAATTCGCGCTCCTTGATTCGAACGCCTGACCGCGCACCCGATGCGAGCGCCTGAGACGGGCCACGCACGGTTGCCGGCGCCTGGCTCGACCCCTCATTTCAAAGCGTCAAAGGGAATCCCATTGTCTATTCAGGGTTCAGCAATCCTCCCCATTCGATACAGCGCCGTCCTGTTCGACATGGACGGCACCATCCTCAATTCGATTGCCGCCGCCGAACGAATCTGGGCCGCATGGGCCGCACGCCAAGGCCTTGATGTGCAGGCCTTCCTGCCGACCATTCATGGCGCCCGAGCGATCGACACCATCGCCCGGCTGGGCTTGCCAGGCATTGATCCTGGGACGGAGGCCGATGCCATCACGATCGCAGAAATTGCCGATGTCGAAGGCATCGTCGAATTGCCCGGGGCGGCGCGCTTTCTCGCTTCCTTGCCCACACATCGCTGGGCCGTCGTCACATCGGCGCCCCGTGCCCTGGCCTTGCGGCGCATGCAAGCGGCAGGCGTTCCGGTGCCCGATGTACTCGTCAGCGCCGATGACGTGGCCGAGGGCAAGCCGAATCCAGCCTGCTATGTGTTGGCCGCTCGGCAACTCGGCGTTGACGTGGCCGACTGCCTGGTGTTCGAAGATGCGCCGGTGGGCCTTCGGGCTGGCGAAGCAGCCGGCGCGAGCCTGATGCTCGTAACCTCGACGCATCGCCACCCGGTGGTGAGCCCGTATCGGTCGATCCGCGACTACCAGAACATCGCATGCAAGGTGGATGAAAGCGGGCTGCTGTTCCTGGAACAGACCGGCGACTGACCTGACCCAACAGGCGCACTTACCAGAGCGTCCGTTTGTGGCATCTGCAGCGAGTCCAAACCGCGTCTCGCGAGCCTACATACCCGAGCAAAGGCAGCCGAGGCTGGGAGGCGAAACAAAGGGCGGCTTGCGCCGCCCTTTGAACACGTCAAGCTTGGGGCTTACAACGAACCGAGGAAGGCCAGCAGCGCCTGACGATCCGAGGCCGGGAGTGCCGCAAAGCGCTGCTTCGATCGTTCGCCTTCCCCGCCGTGCCACATCACCGTCTCAGTCAAGTTGCGCGCACGGCTGTCTTGCAGGTAGCCCACCTTGACCCCAGCTCCAGCCGCCTTCTCGGTGTAGCCGATGCCCCACAGCGCCGAGGTGCGCCACATGCGGCCCGTGGCCTGACCTTCCACAAAGTTGTCGGCCAGATCCGTGCCCATGTCATGCAGCAGCAGGTCGGTGTAGGGCTTGTTTGTCTGGTTGCGCACTTCCGCCAATTCGCTCCCAGACCCGGTCTTCATCTCGACGGTGTGGCATGACGCGCACTTGATGTCGGCAAAGACCTCGGCGCCTGCCTTGACCTTGGCCGGATCGACATCGAGGGCCGCGATGGGTGACACGCCCTTCGGAAAGCCGCTGGCCAGGCTGCGCTGCGCCGGCACGCCCAGCAGGCTCACATAGCGCGTCAGCAGTTGCAGCACGTCATTCGAGAGCCGCGCTCGACCTTGCTCGTCTTGCACTTGGCCGGCCCGAAGAGGCAGTCACGATTCGGATAGACCGGCGAGGTGACCGACAGGTCGAGCAGCGCCGCGCCAGCGACCTGATCGCGCAGGCGGACCTTCGACGCCTTCCAACCATAACGCCCCAGACGTGCGGCACCGGTCTCTGGGTCATAAGCGTAATTGGCCTGCCCCTTCACGCCATCGGCATCGGGAGTGCTGCGCACTCGAGAGAGGATCTCGGCATCGGTGACCGCTTCGAGAAGGCCCATGCCGATCACCGGCTGGGCGCTGCGCAGCGAAAACACGCTGGGCGTCGGGCCATCGAACACCACCTGAGGCTTGCTGAGCTGCACCGCCGTGCCATCAATGAGCTTCACGGTCTTCAGGTCAAACCCCGCCACCCTGACGCCCGTGCCCCATTCGCTGCGGGTGCCCTTGGCAGCGGGCCGCGCGTTCATCTGCACCGATGCGCCGTACATCGGATGTGGCAGGTATCGGGCTCGGGCACAGGCGCTTCAAGATTCGTTCCGCCTGCACTTCCGGGTGACTCCAGCGATGTCGATGGGATCGATACCGTGGACGACGAATTACTGTTGGCATCGGACTCTGCGCCACCGCACGCCGAAAGCGAGAGGATCGCTGCGACCACAGCGCCGAAGGCGAGGGTGCAATGCAAAGGGGCTCGAACAGCATCGTTGGCTGAGGCTGGCTTTTTCATCGAGGCTTCCTACAGGGATTGAAGCGGTGGACACGGAAGCCATTCATGGCATCAGACGGCTTCAGTGCGTGCCTGATTCGCGGCTTGAATGCGTTGAATCTGACGCGGCATTGAAAGCAGACAACGGTGCTTGAAAGAAAGGAGGCTTTCCGATACGGACGCAGTTTGACCTTAGATCCGAAGACCGTGTCTGCTTCTTTGGAATCGGTTTCAATCCGACACCATGCGAGCGGCTGCTATGCGAAACATCGCACGGAGCAGTTGCTCAAGAGGCTCGGCAGGTAGCTGCCAACTCATCGAGCGAACTTCGCGTTCGAGCCTGAGGTCGACGATTCCATTCGCGCATGCGCGCATGCGTCGATCATCCAATGGTTTGAGTTCATCCGATTGATCACGCGCTATTGCATGACCTCGATCAAAACCGCTCATCAAGCGAGTTAGATGTCAAAGATGACCATGGCCAGCGAAGTCAGGTTCAGCCTTTTTCGCGGGGCAACAAACCCCTCGGCCCATCGCCTTAGCCGGTCGGTCAGGCGCCTGCCGACACAACGGCCGAGCTCACCGCCCACCACGCCAGCTCAGTCGTGAAAGCGTGGGTTGTGTGTTTGCAGGTAGAGCGCTGCATTGCCATAAGCGGTCGGGAAATGGCCCCAGGTTTCCACCAGCTCGGGCACATCGGGCGGTGGCGGGTTCTGGCTGAGCAGGTTCGTCAACGGGTGGTCCGACAGGATGTCGAACACCGCCAGCGGCTGGCGGTTGATGATCATGCGATCGCCGACCAGCACACCCAGCTCGCCCTGGCCGGTGAACTGGAAATCGAAGGCGATGCGGCTCGCATCGAAGCGCGAATCAAGCAGATCGCGGCCGAGCGCGGTGCTGCGATAGCCGATGCCGACCAGTGAGGCGATCGTGGGCAACACATCGGCCTGCTGCGCCCAATGGTCGATGCGCTTTGGCGCGACCTGCTTGGGCGAATAGATCAACAGCGGCGTGTGGCCTTGCGTGATCGCCAATTCCTGCCAGGCCTTGGGCATGTGCGGGCCGGTCGCGCCGATGATGCCGTGGTCACCAACGAAGGCGAACACGGTGTTGTCGAAGTAGGCCTCGTGCTGGGCCCGCTGCATGAACTGGCCGATGCACCAGTCGAGGTAAGCGAATGCGCGGTATTCCTCGACCGAGACAAAGCCTTGCGCCTTCAACTCGGCCTCGGTATGCACCGGCGGCTGGAAGTCTTTCAGGTCTTCATCGGGGATCGAATACGGCCGGTGGTTGCCGCTGGTCTGGATGATCGCGAAGAAGGGCTGCTTCTGCTCGCGGAACAGGTCGCTGGCTTCGAAGAAGAGGTTTTTGTCGGACACGCCCCAGACATCGACCACCGGCGACTTCAGCCGTGCTTGCTCATAGATGTCGATGCCGTCGATGTTGGCCGCCAGCACGCCGCGCACATTCGCCCACGAGGTGCTGCCGCCGATGAAATAGAACTTCTTGTAGCCCTTGAATTCGTTGACGATCGAATGCTGGTTGGTGGCGGCCGGATTGCGCGACGCGGTGGATTGCTGCGACACATCGGGCATGCTGGTGAGCGTGGCAAACACGCCGCGCGCGGTGTGGCCGTGTGCGCTCATCATGTGGGTGAACAGCAGGCCGTTTTTCGACAAGGCATCGAACGAAGGTGTCGCGCCCAGGGTACTGCCCAGCGCGCCGGTCTTGTGGGCCGCGAAGGATTCGAGCAGCACCAGCACGACGTTCAGCGGCGGCTGGCCGGCCGCCTGCGGCTTCGGCGCGATGGTGCGCAGGAAGGAGATCGGCTCGCCGGGCTTCAAGGGCGGCAGGCCGACGAAGGCGCGGATCTGGTCGGCATCGGGCCGCATCTGCGCATCGTCCAGCCGCTGCACGCGAAAGCTCCAGGTGTCGTACAGGCTGTGCAAAGGGTTCAGTGCCAGCTGCTGCGCGAAGGCATTCGGCAGCTCGACCGAATCGCTCCAGCGCAAGGGATATTGATATAACTTGCCATGCACCGCCAGCACGGCCAGCAGCACGACGAGGGTCTCGCTGACCAGCACCGGCCAGCGGCGCGCAGGGCGGCGCGTGGGCGCATCGGGCCAGGCGGGTGTGGCCGCGGCCCAGGCCCACACCCGGTTGAAGATGAGCTGACACAGTAACAGCCACAGCAGCACGCCAAAGGTGATCCACACCACCGGATAGCTTTGCCAGACCATGCCGGACGCTTCGCCTGCATCGCGGGCCAGCGAGAACAGCACGGCCGACAGGCGCTGCGTCAGGTAGGCGTAATGACCGGCATCGAACACGATGGCCAGTGCCCAGACCAGCGCGCCGATCGTCCAATAAGCGCGCCAGAAGCCACGGCGGCGCGGCGGGCGAAGGTGGCGGCCGAGCAGCGGCAGGCTGGCCAGCAGCCAGGCGATCAACACGGTGTCGAGCGCCACCCGCAGGTCATAGCGCGCACCGAGCAGCAAGGCACCAGCCCAGTCGCTCACGGACAGCGCCGAAGCGGATGCGGCCGCTGGCGCGAACCAAAGGCCGAAGGCGACGCGGGACAGCAAGGAGGCTGCCCACAACACGCCGGCCAGGGCCAGCGCGAGGCGGAGGTGGGAACGGATCGGCAGCATGGGGCTCAGGGTCGGGGATCGGAAGCAGCCGGCAGTGCCGGTGGTGAGGGGAAGGATTCGTTCGCTGGTGAAGCCCGAAATGTCTGGGCAGCCAGCAAGTCCTCATGGCCGGCAACGGGCTGGCAGGCTGTGGCATCGGCCGTGCGCGCGCCTCGCCAATCCGACAGATGCTCACGCAGCGCCAGCGCGCGGCCAGCCAGGTTCAGCAAAGCCCAGATCCACAGCATCGGATCGAGCAGCGTGTCCCACAGGTTGCCGGTGGGCAGGCGCAGCACCGCAAACAGCATCAGCGCGATCAGGGCGCCCACCGCCGCCGGCCGCCGCACATGGCGCGCGATCGCCACCACCGCCGCCACCGCCAGCAGCACACCGATCAGGCCCGCCAGCGAGCCAAAGCCACGCGCATACAAATCAAAGCTGAGCCAGGCCGAGCTGTCGAGGTACAGCAGCGCACCGATCACCGCGATCGCATTGGCAAACCAGCCCGGCACCGCGCAAAACCCGCACTCGCCACGCCAGCGCGCCCACAGCGACAACACGCACACCATCACCAGCAGCGCGCTGGGCAGCTGGAACACAAGCCGCAGCCAATGCGTGGGCGACCCGTCGCCCGGCAGCAAGGACAGGATCAACGACAGCAGCACAACCTGCTTCAGCGTGCGCCGCGAGGCCATGCCGCGGATGGACATCAAACCGGCCATCACCGCGGCCATCACCACCGCCCAACCCAGCTGTCCATAGAGGGCCTGCAGCCACAACGACGGCAGAATCATTTCGGGGCCCGGGTGTAGTGGATGTCGTAGACATGGTGCGCGATCGACTTGCGCTGCTGGGTGTACGCCACATGGAGCTGATGACCGATCTGCTGCACGCTGGGATAAGAAAACTCGTCGCCCGGCACGCCCATGCGCACATCGAGGCCCGGCTTCCAGCGCTGCGCATCGTCGGACAGCGACATGCGCAGCCATTGGCGCGGCGAGCCGCCCTGCGTCACGATGTCGTTGCTCAACATCACGAAGCCGCCTTCGGCCAGGCGCAGCGCCGCCACCGAGCTGTCGTGGTTGGCGATGTCGGCCGGGTCGATGTCTTGCCAGCTCATGCCGCCGTCGTGGCTGACGGCCTGCTGGATGCGCTTTTGCGGGCCGATGTCGCGCATCACCGCGCGCAACTCGATCTCCGAGACCGGCAGCAGCGCCGGCTGAAGCGAGGTCGACGAGTTGCCGATGCGCCGCACCCAGCGCGGGTTGCCGCTGCGGTCGAACGACACCAGCATCGGGTATTTGCGGCCGAGTTCGAAGTACGCCGGCAACAGCCAGCCGCCATCGGCCTGGCCGATCGGGTTGGTCCGCACCAGCACGCTGGTGTCGAGCAAGGGCGTCAGCGGCAGCACCCGCACCGTCGAAAACGTGCGCCCGGCGTCCGCCGACACCAGCTGCACCACACGCCCGGCGGCCCAGCCACCCAGGCCGGTGGCCACCACGTAGAGATGGACCCGTCCGTCGTGCGAGACCCAGACCGACGGGTTGCCGAGTCGGCGCACCGCAAAGCCGAGCGATCGCGCCAGCGCGCGGCGCTCGACCACTTCATGCGCTGCACTCCATTGGCCGGCCGACCAGCGCGATGAATAAACCCGCACATCGGGGCCGCTCTCGCGCTCGCCGGCCCACCAGAAGGCCAGCAGATCGCCGTTGGGCAGGGCCGTCAAGGCGCTGGCGTGCGCGGCGGGCACCCCGGGCGGCATCGGGATCGTCGTCGTCGATCGCTCGGTCAGCGAAAAGCCGTCCCAGGTTTTCACCTTCACTGCCGCCGCCACATTCAGCCGCGAAGCCGTCTCGGCCTTGGCCGTGAGCCAACGGGCTAACTCGAATGCAGCACTGACAAAAAGACATGCCACCGTCAACAGCACGCCCAGAGCGGGCCGCTTTGCCTGTGTCCACACGATGAGATGCCTCCCGAAACCCAACCTGGAATTGTGACAGCCGGCCCGTGAGGCGGATGTCTCCAGCCTGTCACGCGCGGGCCCTTGCCCGGGCGCCGGCGAGCGCGGAGTCTACGCGGCGGTTGCCCGACTGGCGCTTGGGTGACATCGGCAGCTTGGGGATTCGCCGGTTCGCTGGGCCATCAAAAGCCTCCGCGGGAAGCACCCCGCGCGGCATCAGTCTGGCGTTGCGTGGCCCGGGGATGTCAGCGAAACTGAGTTGCGAGAGCTGACACTGCATTGCGCGCCGATCACGCGTCGTATTCTCCGAGCGCGTTTTCAAGCGTCGCAAGGGTGACGCCTACCTCGCGGCCCGCCGCCGTCCTACAGCGGCCGGCCCCTGCTCTTTCTACGATGCGCTGCCAGCGCCTGACCCTGCCACGAGACGATGAATGACCGACCCGATGCCTGATGTGAACGCCCCGACGCTGGCGGCCTGGCGCGCCCACGTTCCGGCATCGCACCGCGACCCTCGGCTCGTCGAGCGAACCGACCTGATCGTCTGTGACGCCTGCGGTACGGTACATCAGCGCATCGCGCTGGCTCGGGCGCAGGTAGCGCATTGCCTGCGTTGCGATGGGCTGCTCGGCCGTGGCCACGTGGTTCAGGCGCAGGGATTGGTGGCGTTCGCGCTCGGCGCGCTACTGCTGCTGATCATCGGCAACCTGTCGCCGATCGTGTCACTCGATCTGGGTGGCGTGCAGAACCAGGTGACGCTGCCGCAAGCCGTTCGCGACACCTGGAGCGCCGGCCAGCCGCTGGTCGCGGTGCTGGCCGCTGTCACGGCGATGGTGTTTCCGTTTGCGCTGACCTTGCTGCGCCTGTATGTGCTGCTGCCGCTTTCGGCCGGGCGCCTGCCTTCCGGCTTCGTGCCGGCGATGCGCGCATTGAGCTTCGCGACGCACTGGAGCATGGTCGAGGTGTTTCTGATGGGCACGCTGGTCTCGGTGGTGCGCACGGCCGGCCTGGCCAGCGTGACGCCGGGCATGGGCCTGATCGCCTATGCCGCGCTGACGCTGCTCTTGACCTCGATCAGCGCCGCCGGCATGCACACCATCTGGAAGATGGGCAGCGAACTCGGATGCGAATGACCCCCGCCCCGCAGCCGCCCAGCCCTAAAGCCCCGCCACTTCTGCAGACCGGCGTGCAGCTCGGGCTGCTCAGCTGCCGCACTTGCGGCCGGGTGTCCGAGATCAGGCCGGGTGCCGTGCTTCGCGGCGCGAGAGGCGCCCCCGATCACCCTTCATTCACCGAAGCCGCGCCGCTGCGTTGCCCAAGGTGCGACACGCCGCTGCACCACCGCAGGCCGGGCAGCCTGCAACGCACCTGGGCCTACACGATCTCGGCGATGCTGCTTTACCTGCCGGCCAACGCGCTGCCGATCATGGCGACCACCTCAGTGTTCGGCAACAGCCGCCACACCATCCTCGGCGGCATCGAAGAGCTGCGCGTCGGCGGTGATTGGCTGCTGGCGCTGATCGTCTTCATCGCGAGCATCGCGGTGCCGATGCTGAAGATCGGCGCCTTGCTGCTGCTGACGGCCACTGCGCAGCGCGGCTCGCGCTGGCGCTCGAAAGAACGCGCGCAGCTGTTTCGCATGGTCGAGGCGGTCGGCCACTGGTCAATGCTCGATGTCTATGTCGTCGTGCTGCTGGTCGGAATGATCCGCTTCGGCGCATTTGCTGGCGTGCAGCCCGAAGCCGGCCTGCTTGCCTTCGGCGGCGTCGTGGTACTGACGATGCTGGCCACCGAAAGTTTCGACCCCCGGCTGATCTGGCCCGAAGAACACGAATCCTCCCAAGCCTCATGACCGAAGAATCCGCTTCCCCGCCCCACCCGCAGACCCCGACGCCAGCCTCACCGGCCGCATCGGCCCTGCCCGCACCGGTGACGCGCAAATGGCACGGCCCGTCGCTGGTCTGGCTGGTGCCGCTGATCGCGCTGGCCGTCGGCGTCTCGCTGATCGTGCGCAGCCTGATGGCGGCCGGCCCGCACTTGGTGATCGACTTCCATTCGGCCGACGGCCTGCGCCCCGGCAAGACCGAGGTTCGCTACAAGGAAGTGGTGGTCGGCCGGGTCGACGCCGTCACCTTGAGCGAAGACCGGCAGAAAGTGCATGTGTCCGTGCGGCTGGACCGTTCGGTATCGAAGATCGCCGTCGAAGACACGCGCTTCTGGGTCGTGCGGTCGCGCGTCGACACCGGCGGCGTCAGCGGTCTGGAGACCTTGTTCTCCGGGGCTTACATCGGCGTAGACGCTGGCGTATCGACGAAAGAGCAATTGCAGTTCACCGGCCTCGAAGCCCCGCCCTTCGTGCTGCGCGGCGAGCCGGGCCGCGGCTTCGTGCTGCGCACCGAAGACCTGGGCTCGCTTGATGTCGGCTCGCCGATCTTTTATCGCCGCACCCGCGTCGGCCGCGTCGTCGGCTACACGCTCGACCCGACGCTCGATCAGCTCTCGGTCCAGGTGTTCATCGAAGCGCCTTATGACAAGCTCGTCAACCGGCAAACGCGCTTCTGGAATGCCAGTGGCGTCGAGGTCAGCCTCAACACCAGCGGCTTGTCGGTCAACACCCAGACGCTGGCGTCGGTGATCGCCGGCGGCATCTCGTTCGAGCGGCCGCCCGGCTCGCGCAGCCAACCGCCGGCGGCCGATGGCACGCGCTTCGACCTGTTCGGCGACCGCAAGAGCGCGCTGGCGCCGCCCGACGGCCCGGCATTGCGCGTACGCATGGTGTTTGACCAATCGGTGCGCGGCCTGGTGGTCGGCGCGCCACTGGACTTTCTCGGCATCGAGATCGGCACGGTCAAGACGGTCACGCTCGACTACGACAAACGGCGCAACCGCTTCCCGGTCGAGGTCGAGGCCGACATCTTCCCGACGCGCCTGGGCGCGGTGCGCAACGTGATGCTCAACCTGCCCGGCACCGAGGAGGAGCGCGACATCGCGCTGGTGCGCAAGCTGGTCGACAACGGCCTGCGCGCGCAGCAGCGCACCGGCAACCTGCTGACCGGAAAGATGTACGTCGCGCTTGATTTCATTCCGCGCGCAGCGCCCGCCCAGCTCGACACCAGCCAGTCGGTACCCGGCATTCCTGCGGTGGCGGGCACGCTCAGCGATGTGCAACCGCAGATTGCCGAGATCGTCGCGAAGATCAACAAGGTGCCGTTCGACGAGATCGGCCGCAACCTCAATGACACGCTGCTGCAGGCGCGTGGCGTGATCGCCAAGCTCGGCCCGCAAGCCCAGCAGTCACTGGCCGAGGTTCAGCACACACTGACCGCGGTGCAAGACTCGCTGGCCCGCGCCGATCGCAACCTGCTCGACAGCAACGCGCCGATCCAGCGCAACGCCGAGCAGACGCTGCTCGACTTGCAGCGCGCCGCGCAGTCGCTGCGCACGCTGAGCGACTACCTGCAGCGGCATCCGGAATCGCTGCTGCGCGGCAAGCCCGACGACCCTGTCGTGCCCTCTACATCCAACCATCGATGAAATCAGCCCTTGCCCTTCTGGCCTGCAGCGCGCTCGCGCTGCTTGCCTGCTCGTCAACGCCCGCGCCGCGCTTTCACAGCCTGTTGTCGGCCGTGCCGGCATCGGCACCGTCAGCGTCTGAACCCGCAAGCACCATCGACGCGACGGCATCGGTGCCCAACGGCGCCTCGCCGACACCGTTGGTGATCGAACTTTCGTCGGTCAGCATCCCGGCAGCTGTCGATCAGGTGCAGTGGGTCGTGCGCATGCCCGATGACAGCTTGCGCATCCTCGAACAAGAGCAATGGATCGGCCCGCTGCGCGAAGAGCTGCGCGCAGCGATCGCAGCGCGGCTGGCGCAGCGCTTCGGTGCCGTCGATTCACGCCACGCGACGCCCGAGATCGCCGCGCGCGCCTGGCGGGTGTCGATCGACGTACGGCGCTTCGAATCGATCGCCGGCCGCGAAACCTGGCTCGACAGCACCTGGACCGCCAGCGGCAACGATCGCCAGCAAGCTGCCTGGGCCTGCCTCAGCCGCCTGCGCGAGCCGGCGGGTGGCGACCTCGCCGACCTGGCCGCGGCCCACCGCCGCGCGGTCGTTCGCCTGGCCGATCAGATCGGGCAAACGCTGCTGGCCGCTCAGGCCGGCCTCAAAGGCGCCGCTCCGCGCTGCCCCTGACCGCGGGCTACTCGCGACGAGCCGGCGGCGCCCGGCAACACAGGCCGCAGCCCAAACGCCTGGCGAGGGCGCGGCTCAGGGTGCCGTCATTGCGGTTGTTGCCGTCCGGAGCCAGGCCCGGGGCATGCACTGATCAAGCCGATGTGCCGTGCCATGTGCGCCGAAGCAACACCAACCGGCAGCAAGTTAGCACTCCTCACCGGGCTGGCCGAAATGAAATCGACGTACAGCCGATCCCGAACCCGCTGTCATGGCCTTCAACGCTCCAGCTTGGCGCACGAAGCAGCCACGCCGCGGGTGGCGGAAATCAAGCAAGGCTGAATCTGGCGGTGGTCATCGCGTCGGCCCGCAGCCCCGCTCATCCCACCCCTGCGCAGCCGGCTTTGGCAGCGGCCCTGCGAACCGCAGGCCGACCGTGTTGCGCCGAAGGTTGCCTAACCCCCTCGGCAAACGCCGCTTTTTGCGACAAGCGAGCGCTCACAAATGGTTTCCCCTGAAACCTTTGAATCCGCCTCCGCAGTCCCAACGCGCCTGACCAGGATGTGACAGTCGCAACATGGCATTTCAGCCACTGCGCACAGATCAATTCACAGGACACCTCGCAGTGCAATGCATCACGCATTTCAGTTCACGTGACTTTGTTCACACCTCGCTACTTATGTGACAAAGCGCATATTTAACTCCCTATTGTGTCCAGCTTAATGACTTCATACAGTCGGTAAGTCCGAGCTCACTCCGTCGGGCGTTCGTGCATCCAGGGCGATATAGCAAATCGCCTGTGTGCCAATTAACTACAACCCGTGGTTTCCCTAGGGATTTGGAGAACACTGTATGTCGTCTGTCGGTCTGGGAACGGTAGGAGATTTCGAAGGTCATTCGGCCCACTGGCTTGGCAAGGAAAGGACGATTGCCGCAACGGGTTTCAATCGCTGGCTGGTGCCGCCAGCGGCTTTGGCGATCCATCTGTGCATCGGCATGGCATACGGCTTCTCGGTGTTCTGGCTGCCGTTGTCGAAAGCGCTGGGCGTCAAGGAAAGCATCAAGTGCGGCGCTGACGTCGGCTTCTGGACCGAACTGTTCACGACCACCTGCGACTGGAAGGTCTCGACGCTCGGTTGGATGTACACGCTGTTCTTCGTCTTCCTCGGCTGTTCGGCCGCGCTGTGGGGCGGCTGGCTGGAACGGGCCGGCCCGCGCAAGGCCGGCGTCGTCAGTGCCTTGTGCTGGTGCGGCGGCATGCTGGTTTCGGCGCTGGGCATTTACCTGCATCAGTTCTGGCTGATGCTGCTCGGCTCCGGCGTGATCGGTGGCATCGGCCTGGGCCTGGGCTACATCTCGCCGGTCAGCACCTTGATCAAGTGGTTCCCGGACCGCCGCGGCATGGCCACCGGCATGGCGATCATGGGCTTCGGCGGCGGCGCGATGATCGGCTCGCCATTGGCCAACGAACTGATGAAGCACTTCGCGACCGCCGATGACGTCGGGGTGATGCAGACCTTCATCGTGATGGCGCTCCTCTACTTCATCTTCATGATGGGCGGCGCGATGGGCTACCGCATCCCGCCCTCGGGCTGGAAGCCGGCCGGCTTCACGCCGCCTGCGCCGCAGGCCGATTCGATGATCACGCAGCGCCATGTGCATGTGAAAAAGGTCTGGGGCATTCCGCAGTTCTGGCTCGTCTGGCTCGTGCTGTGCATGAACGTCAGCGCGGGCATCGGCGTGATCGGCATGGCCAGCCCGATGCTGCAGGAAGTGTTCGGCGGCGGCCTGATCGGCCTTGACAAGAAATTCGGCGAGCTCGACAAAGGCCAGTTGACCGCGATTGCCGGCGTGGCCGCAGGCTTCACCGCGCTGCTCAGCCTGTTCAACATCGGCGGGCGCTTCTTCTGGGCCAGCATCTCCGACAAACTCGGCCGCAAGAAGACCTACATCGCGTTCTTCGTGCTCGGCGGCATCCTCTACGCCAGCATGCCGGGCAGCGCCTCGGCCGGCAGCAAGCTGCTGTTTGTCGGTGCCGCCTGCATCATCCTGAGCATGTACGGCGGCGGCTTCGCGACCGTGCCGGCTTATCTCGCCGACCTGTTCGGCACGCAGATGGTCGGTGCCATCCACGGCCGGCTGCTGACCGCCTGGGCCACGGCCGGCATCCTCGGCCCGCTGGTCGTCAACTACATGCGCGACTACCAGCTCCAGATGGGCCTGCCCCGCGAGCAGGTCTATGACCAGACGATGTACATCCTCGTCGGCATGCTCGCGATCGGGCTGATCGCCAATCTGCTGATTCGCCCGGTGGCCGAAAAATGGTTCATGTCGGACAAGGAACTGGCCGAAGAAAAGCGTTTGGCGTACGACAAGGCCGCAGGCGCCAACTCACCCATCGGCATGGCCGTCTCGATGAGCGGCGGCACGACGCCGTTGCCCGCGGTGGCACTGGCCTGGGCCGCAGTTGTGTTGCCGATGGCCTGGGGCATCTACAAAACCCTGCTCAGCGCACAAAAATTCTTCAACTGACTTTGCGTCGCCCACCCTCACGGCAACGCTTCTTCAACGAACACCCCACCGCCCGCCGTTCATCGCCTCATGCACCCTGCTTGCACCGGGCATGAAGTGCGGCACAGGCGGTGGGCATCGACCCATGGGCCATCCCGATGAGTGAACAGAAGATCGAGTTCTACAAAGGCCCGGCGGGTGGCTGGGGTGCGCTCAAGAGCGTGGGCAGGCAGCTGCTGCAGCAAGGCATCGCCGCCAAGGGCGCAAAGACTATGCTGCACGCCAACCAGCCCGACGGCTTCGACTGCCCCGGCTGTGCCTGGCCCGACCGCGATCACACCTCGACGTTCGAGTTCTGCGAAAACGGCGTGAAGGCCGTGGCGGCCGAGGCCACCGCAAAGCGCGCGACACCCGAGGTGATCGGCGCGCGCACCGTCAGCGACTGGGCGCTGCAATCCGACTTCGACCTCGAAGCCACCGGCCGCCTGACGCAGCCGCTGGTGTTTGATGCAGCCAGCGACCGCTATCTGCCGATCGACTGGGACGACGCCTTTGCACTGATCGCGCGCGAGCTGAGCGCGCTGCCCGACCCGAACCAGGCGATCTTCTATACCTCCGGGCGCACCAGCAACGAGGCCGCCTTCCTGTACCAGCTGTTCGTGCGCGAATACGGCACCAACAACTTTCCCGACTGCTCGAACATGTGCCATGAGCCCAGCGGCTCGGCGCTGCGACCGACCATCGGCGTCGCCAAAGGCACGGTCACGCTCGATGACTTCGACCAGGCCGATGCGATCCTCATTTTCGGCCAGAACCCCGGCACCAACCATCCGCGCATGCTCGGCGAGCTGCGCGCGGCTTCCAAGCGCGGCGCGAAAATCCTCAGCTTCAACCCGCTGCGCGAGCGTGGGCTGGAGCGCTTCGCGAACCCGCAGAACGCACTGGAGATGGCCACGCTCGGCTCCACGCCGATCAGCACGCATTACTTCCAGCTGAAGATTGGCGGCGACCTCGCGCTGCTCAAGGGCATGGGCAAGCGGGTGATCGAGCTTGACGATGCGGCGCGCAGCGCCGGCCGCCCGCGCGTGCTCGACCTCGCGTTCATCGAAGCGCACACGCTGGGCTTCGAGATGCTCGAAGCCGACCTGCGCGCCGAATCGTGGGACGTGATCGAGACCGAATCGGGCCTGTCGCGCGAGCAGATCTCGCAAGCGGCCGAGATCTATGCCGCCAGCGAACGCGTCATCGCCTGCTGGGGCATGGGCATCACGCAGCACCAGCATTCGGTGGCGACGATCCACATGATCACCAACCTGCTGATGCTGCGCGGCAACCTCGGCCGCGCAGGCGCCGGCGTGTGCCCGGTGCGCGGCCACAGCAATGTGCAGGGCGACCGCACGATGGGCATCTTCGAAAGGCCGGCACCGGCCTTTCTCGACCGGCTCGGCGCGGTGTTTGGCTTCGAGCCGCCGCGCGAACACGGCTTCGATACCGTCGGCGCGATCGAAGCGATGCTCGAAGGCAAAGGCCGCGTGTTCATCGCGATGGGTGGCAACTTCGCCGCCGCCACGCCCGACACCGCCGCCACCTGGAAAGCGCTGCGCTCATGCCGATTGACGGTGCATGTGGCGACCAAATTCAACCGCAGCCACGTCGTGCACGGCGAACTCGCGTTGCTGCTGCCGTGCCTAGGACGCACCGAGATCGACATGCAGGCCACCGGCGCACAAGGCGTGACGGTTGAAGACTCGATGAGCATGGTCCACCTGTCGTCGGGGCTGAACGCACCGGCGTCGGACCACTTGCTGTCGGAGCCGATGATCGTCGCCCGCCTGGCCGCCGCCACGCTGCCTCGCAGCAAGACGCCCTGGCTGCAATTCGCCGGCGACTACGCGTTGATTCGCGACAAGATCGAAGCGGTGCTGCCCGACTTCGCCGGCTTCAACGAGAAGATCAGGCACCCCGGCGGCTTCAGGTTGCATAACACCGCATCGGAGCGTGTCTGGGTCACGGCTTCGGGCAAGGCTGAATTCCGCTCGCATGCGGTGCCGAAAGACACCCCCGTGCACCGCGCGCGCAAGCAGACCGACACCGTCGTCTTCGCCCTCGCCACGGTGCGCTCGCACGATCAATACAACACGACGATCTACGGCATGGACGATCGCTACCGCGGCGTCTACGGGCACCGCCGCGTGGTTTTCATCCACAAAGACGACCTGCGCCACATCGGCATGAAAGCCGGCGACTGGGTCGACATCACGAGCCTGTATGGCGACGGCCAGTCGCGCCAGGCGAGCCGCTTTCTGCTGGTCGAATACGACATTCCGCGCGGCTGCCTGGCCAGCTACTACCCCGAGACCAACCCGCTGGTGCCGCTGTCGAGCTTTGCGATCGGTGCCCGCACGCCGACCTCCAAATCGATCCCGGTGAAGCTGACGCCGCACCGCGAAACCGCGCAGGCCCCGCTTGCCGCCTGACCCCGTCGGCGAGATCGCACTGCAGGCGCTGGCCGAACTCGATGAAGGCCAGGGCGTGGCGCTGACGCGCCTGGCCAAGCGGCTGGAACTGCGCGTCAGCGTGCTGATGCGCGAATTCACGCAACTCAGCGATGCGCGCCTGGGCGGCGTGGCCGGGCCCGGCTGGGTGCGGCTGCATTGCGACGACGCCGGTCGCTGGAGCGCGCACCTGACCGATGCCGGCCGCGCACAGGCTCGAAGCCCGGGCCGTGCCGATTAAGCTGTCGCGATGAACGACGCGGACATCCACAAACCTAACTCCCCTGAGACCGGCCACCACGGGCTTCACGACGCTGGTGCGCGGGCCGAGCCGCGCGAGCTGCGGGCACTGCCGGAGGCGGTAACGACCGTGGCGGTACGACGCAGCGTCGGCGGGCAGGCCTCGCTGCGCGGCGACCATGTCGCCGTCGAAAGCCCGGTCGCGCTGGTGTTCAACGGCATCTCGCACGCCGTGATGATGTCCACGCCAGCCGATCTCGAAGACTTCGCGCTCGGCTTTGCGCTGTCCGAAGGCCTGCTCGAATCGAAGGCCGAATGCCATGGCATCGAGGTGCAGGCACGTGCCGAGGGCATCGAGGTTCATCTGGAAGTCGCGGCGAGCGCCGAGATGCGGCTGAAAGCGCATCGGCGCAACCTCGTCGGCCGCACCGGCTGCGGGCTGTGCGGCATCGACAGCCTGCGCCAGCTCGACCTCGCGCCCTTGCCTGGTCAAGCGCCTGACTGGATCGCTGCACTGACACCCCAGGCCGTGCTGCGCGCCTTCAGCCAGCTCGGCTCGCTGCAGCTGTTGAACGCGCAGACCGGCGCGCACCACGCCGCTGGCTGGGCCACGCCACAAGGGCAGCTGCTGTCGGTGAGGGAAGACGTCGGCCGGCATAACGCGCTCGATAAGCTGCTCGGCCAGCAGGTGCGCCAACATGGCATCGAGGGTTGCGCGAACGGCTTCGTCGTGATGTCGAGCCGCGCGAGCTACGAGCTGCTGCGCAAGTGCGCCCGGCTCGGCGTGCCGGCGCTGGCCGCGATCTCTGCACCCACGTCGCTGGCGATCGACATCGCCCGCACAGCCGGCATGCAGCTCTACGGCTTTTGCCGTGGCGATCAAGCGGTTTGCTATACGGATTGACGGCGCTCAGGCAGGCGCTCGACCGATGCCGTACCGTTCAAATCGAGCAACTGCGAAAGCCCGAGAAGGCCGCGTCTTGCTCAGGCCGCAGGAAGCGGCGGAACTTGGCACTGCGCATGCGCTCGCGGGTGGCGAACGAGGCGCCGCGCAACACCTTGTGGGTGCCGAAAGCGGCTTCGGAATAGCGGCCGTCGGGCCCGGCCACAAAGCCGGGATAAGGGCGGAAGCTGCCCGCCGTCCATTCCCACACGGGGCCCCACTGAAAGCCGCGTGACGGCCCGGTGTGCGCGGCCAGCTCCCACTCCACCTCGGTCGGCAGGCGCCGCCCGGCCCAGCGGCACCAGGCCACCGCCTCATGCCAGCTGACATGCACGGCCGGCTGGTTCAGCGGCACGCGGCTCAGCCGCCCGAAGCGCTGCTGCAGCACGCCATGGCGGAGCTGGTCGACATAGCGCGGCGTGCGCCGCTGCTCGCGACTGGCCCAGGCCCAGCCCTCCTCGCTCCACCAGCCGGCGTCGTCATAACCGCCGTCTTCGACGAACTCGGTGTATTGCAGCCAGGTCACCGGCTGCGCATCGATCTCGAACTCCGGCACTGCATGCTCATGCGGCCCGCGCTCGTTATCAAAAGCAAAGCCGCCCCATTCGCAGCCCATGCGCCAGCGGCTGGCCGGGAACAACAGCGGCTCGCGTGCGGCCACCGAGCCCAGCTCCGGCAGCAGCTTCATCGGCAGGTTCAGCCTCTGCGCCAGTTCGGCGAACTGCTCGCACTGCATGTCTTCATGGAACAGCGCCAAGCGATAGAAGTACAAGGCGTCATCGTCTTCGGCCGACGTCTCCAGCAGTTCGAGCGTGATCTCAAGGGTGTCGACCAGGTACTGCCGCGTCGCTGGCAGGTCCGGCAGGTGCGCCCGCCAGCGCGCGCCGGGCGGGCTTTGCTGGGCGTCATAGCAGGCATCGGCCAAGGGGTCGATCGAAGCCAAACGTGGCGCGGTGGCATCGCAGCGCTCGCCGCGCCGGCGCTGCACGTTGCGCGAAATCCAGTACTCCTGATACCAACCCAATTGACCGAGCGTCCACAGCGGTGGGTCGATCTGGGCTTGCAGCGGCGCCACCAGTTCCGAGCGCTCGAACGCCGCATCGAGCGCATTGACCCAGCGCAGCGTGTGGTTGCGGGCGTCCATCAACGCAAGCGACAACAGGCCCTTGCCCGCTCGGCGCATCTGTGACGATTCAATCGGGGGCGCTTCGAAGTCGAGCACGCGACGTCCTGGGGTGGATGAATGAGCTGCGAGGCTACCGCAGCGAAAGCTCCGCGGCACGCAGGCTCGACGTCGCGTGGACCGCACGCACAAAGGCGCTGACCAGCGGCGGCAGCCGGCCGTGCAGCGCTGCCCGTTCCGGCTGGAACAAGGTGGCGACAAAGAACGGGTGATCGCTGAGCTCGATGCCGCGCACTTCGCTGTCTTCATCGTCAGCGGTCGCGCGCAGCGATCCGGCCAGCAGCTTGTCTTGCAGATCGGGGTTGATGCCGTAGCGGCAGTGGTAGCTCTCGGAGGCCTCGCGCCGCCCATAAGCCGCGGCCAGGTGCGAGCCTTCGAAAAAGCGCACCGAGCCCGAGGCTTCGAGCAGGCTGCAAGCGAGGGGCTCGATCACCCACAGCTCGGCATCGGGCGCGGTCTCGGCGTGGTCGGCATCGGCCCAGCCGAGCACATGGCGCGCGTATTCGACCACCGCGTGCTGAAAGCCGCCGCAGGTGCCGAGGAAGGGCAGCCCGCCTTCACGTGCGAAACGAATCGCACGCAGCGCGCCCGCCATGCTGCGATAGGGGCTGCCGGGCGTGCACCACAGGCCATCGAAACGCGACAGCCGCTCGGTCGAGCCGAGGCTGTCGGTGGCAAGCCAGGTCGAATTGATTTCCAGGCCGAAGGCATTGGCGGCCAGTTGCAAGGCCATCGGGATCGCGCGGTGCGCCAGCACAGATGGGTCACGATCGCCAATCAGGCCGATCTGGAGAGGTTTGCTCATAGGAAGAATGGAGTCAAAAGCGAGCCCTGCTGTGTCAAAAAAGACAGCAACGATCTGCCAACGCAGCCAAGGCGGGAGGCGGAATTCGCGGAAATGTTCGCAGCCAAACCGTCGTCTGGCAACGCCCGTTACTGCGACCCGTCAGCGCATGTGACAGCCGCGCGACCCGCCGAACAAACCCTGCGGCGGCAAGGTCGAATACAGCGCGGCGCATAACTGTATGAAAATACAGCCATCACCACAGCGCAAGCCGATGCCGCCGCCTCCCGATGGCCCCTCAGCGCCTCATCGCCCACCTCGACATGGACGCGTTTTATGCATCCGTGGAGCTGCTGCGTTACCCCGACTTGCGCGGCTTGCCGGTCGTGATCGGCGGCGGGCGCGACCGCCGCCCGGCCCTGCTGCCGGACGGCACGCGACGTTATGCCCGGCTGCGCGATTACACCGGGCGTGGCGTGGCCACCACGTCGACCTACGAAGCGCGCGCGCTCGGCGTGTTTTCGGCGATGGGCATGATGAAGGCCGCCGCGCTCGCGCCCGACGCCATCCTGCTGCCGGTCGACTTCGATGAGTACCGCAAGTACTCGCGGCTCTTCAAGGCGGCGGTGCGCAGCATCTCGCCACTGGTCGAAGACCGCGGCATCGACGAGATCTACATCGACCTGAGCGAGGTCCCTGGCGCGCAAGCCGACGCCGGCCGCGCCGCCGGGCTGGCGCTGAAGGCGGCCGTGTTCGAAGCCACCGGCCTGACCTGCTCGGTGGGCGTCACACCAAACAAGCTGCTGTCGAAGATCTGCTCCGAACTCGACAAGCCGAACGGCCTGACGCTGCTCGGCCTGGCCGACATCCCGTCGCGCATCTGGCCGCTGCCGGCCAAGCGCATCAATGGCATCGGGCCGAAGGCCACCGAGAAGCTCGCCGCCTTCGGCATCCACACCATCGGCGAGCTGGCGGCTGCCGAGCCGCTGTTCCTGCTGCAGCACTTCGGCAAGAGCTACGGGGCCTGGCTGCATGCCGCCGCGCATGGCCGCGATGAGCGGGCGGTCGTTACCTACAGCGAGCCGAAATCCATCAGCCGCGAAACCACCTTCGAGCGAGACCTGCATGCCGTCCGCGACCGCGCCAAGCTGTCGGAGATCTTCACCGAGCTGTGCGTCGATCTGGCCGGCGACCTGACGCGCAAGGGCTACGCCGGCAAGACCATTGGCGTCAAGCTGCGCTTCGATGACTTCAAGATCGTCACCCGCGACCTGACCTTGCCGGCCCACACCCACGACGCCCGCGCAATTCGCCGCGCTGCCGGCGAATGCCTGAAGCGAGTGGACCTGAGCCGACGGCTGCGCCTGCTGGGCGTGCGCGCCGGCGGCCTGGCCAAGCTCAGCGAGCGGGTGTCGGCACCCGACGATCCGATGTCAACGGTGGCCGCCCGCGAGCCGGCGCCGCCGCGCTATGCGCCGATGCCCTTGTTCGACAACCTGCCGCCCCTCGACGGCTGAGTACCGCAGCCGCGTTGTCATGCCCGGCTGAGTACCGCAGCCGCGTCGTCATTCACCCGGCTGAGCGCTGCAGCCGCGTTGTCATCCGCCCGGTTGCGAGCCCTCATAGCCTTCGATGATGACCAGATCATTGGTCGATGCCGGAGCCCGCAACGCGATCGCGGCCTGATAAGACGCCGAATGCCAGCAGTCCAGCGCGGCCTGGTACGAAGGAAACTCGATCACGACGTTGCGCGACCGGCTGCTGCCTTCTGGCGCTTCGAACCGACCGGCACGGACCAGGAACCGGGCCCCGTATTGCCTGAACGGTTCGGCATTGGCCTCGATGTAGGCCTTGTATTGCTCGGCATCGTGGACGTCGACACGCCCGATCCAGTAACCCTTGCGCGGCGCATGGGGCAAGCTCATTCCGTTCTCCTGAAGTCAATCCCAGCGGATTCATGACACGCTAGTTTGGGCCCGCAAAAAGCTAACGCACCCGCTCAGCGGCAGATCACGACGCATCGGTTTGCGGAAACAACGCGAATTTGCTCGCACTTGTCGGCGCATTTTGTTACGGTCGCGGGGTGAGCATCCATCCGCAACGGATGGCGTACACGGTTCAGCATCACTCTTTCGAGGAGATTTCATGCCGTTCATGTGCCTCCTGTTCCCGCCACGTTCTTCTCGTTCCACGCTGCTTCGCCTTGCCTCTACCCTGCTGGCCACGCTGACGCTGTGCGCCGGGCTCACGCCAGCAGCGAAAGCTCAGACACCGCCTGCGCCCACCGCCGCACCGGGCAGCTCGCGCAGCGGCAAGCTGCTGCTGACGAGTGGCGTTAGCAGTATCGATGGCGCGGCCGGCGGCGGGCTCACGCCGTGGGCCGTGATCGGCGGCTACGGCACGCGCGGCGAGATCGGTGCCTCGGCCTTCGCCACCCGCGTCGACACGCGCGACTACGCGTTGAACGACTACGGCGTGGCCGTGGGCTATGACGAGCGCATCGAGCTGTCGCTGGCCCACCAGGATTTCGACACCGGCCCGGTGGCCGGCGCGCTGGCCACCGTGTTGGGCGACTCGTCGTTCAACGGCTTGCGCCTGAAGCAAGACATCATCGGCTTGAAGCTGCGCGTGGCCGGTGACGCCGTGCTGGACAGCGACACCTGGGCGCCGCAGATTGCGATCGGCCTTCAATACAAGAAGACCCACGCCGGCCCGCTCGACCCCGTGCTCACCGCCTTCGGCGCCAAAGACAGCGGCACCGACCTCTACCTCAGTGTCACCAAGCTGTTCCTCGCGCAAGGCCTGCTGCTCAACGGCACGCTGCGCGCGACCCAGGCCAATCAGAACGGCCTGCTCGGCTTTGGCGCAAGCGACCACACCGGCTATCGGCTGCAGCCCGAGGTGTCGGTGGCTTATCTGCTGAACAAGCACTTGGCGCTCGGCGCCGAGTACCGATCCAAGCCCGACAACTTCCGCGACAACACCGCGCTCGGTGCCGGCTCGCTCGACGAAGACGACTGGGTCGATGTGTTCATTGCCTGGGCGCCGACGAAATACATCTCGCTGACCGCCGCCTATGTCGACCTCGGCAAGATCGTGCCGGGCGTGGTCACGCGGCGCCAGACCGGCACCTACCTGTCGGCGCAGATCGCTTTCTGAACTTTGCAAAAACTTCGGAGCCCCTTCATGACACGACTCCGTCCGAAACTCGCCGCCGGCTTGCTGGGCATCGCACTGCTTGTGCTGCTCACCCCGAAAGCACAGGCACAAAGCGCCTCCGCCGACACCGCCGCCCGCGCCGCCGCTGTCGATGACACGCTCTATCAACAGCTCGGCGCGCAGCCCGGCCTGGTCAGGCTGATCGACGACTTCATCCCGCGCCTGCTCGCCGACCCGCGCATGAACCCGTTCTTCAAAGAGGTCGACCTGAAGCACCTCAAGGAGCAACTGGTCGCGCAGTTCTGCGAAGTCTCAGGCGGGCCCTGCAAGCTCAAAGGTCCGGACATGAAGAAGGCGCACGCCGCGATCGACATCAACAAGAACAACTTCAACACGCTGGTCGAGGTGCTGCAAAAGAGCCTGGATGCGCAAGGCATTCCATTCACCACGCAAAACCGGCTACTGGCGCGGCTGGCGCCGATGCACCGCGACATCATCAACGTGCCATGAAGAAGGCGCAGCCCATGAGCGAAGCGCGGCCGATGACCGAACCGCTGACACTGGCCTTGGAAACCTCGAGCCCGGCGCCACACCCAAGCTCGACCCGTCACCCGAAACACCACCCATGCGACAGCCTGCGCCCGCCCGCATTTCTTCTGGCGCTGATCGCCGCAGCCAGCTTTGTCACAGCCCCCGCACAGGCCGGCTCGCTGCGCATCACCGTGACCGACAAAGACGGCAACCCCGTGCCGGACGTGGTCGTGCAACTGCGCCCGGCCGCGAAGCCCGCCGCATCATCACCTACGCCACCACCCGCGCCAACGCTGACGATCGTGATCAACCAGGAAGGTTCGCGCTTTGTGCCCTTTCTGACCATCGTGCCGGTCGGCAGCACGCTGCGCTTCGTCAACAAAGACGGCTACGACCACCACGTGCGCTCGACCTCCAGCGGCCCGCTGGGCAGCATGGCACCGGTGAAGAACTTCGAAATGCGGCTCGACGCCAACCCCTCGCCGAGCAGCGACGCTTCGCAAGCAGCCACCGCTCCGGTACGCAGTAAGCTCGCCGGCCCGCCACCGGGGAATTTCAGCGCCGAGATCCAGGTCGATCAGGTCGGCGCCATCGGCCTGGGTTGCTATCTGCACAGCTCGATGCGCGGCCAGCTCTATGTGACCGACACGCCCTGGTTCGCGAAAACCGACGCCAGCGGTGTGGCTGCGATCGACAGCGTGCCCGATGGCGCAGCGTCGCTGACGGTGTGGCATCCCGATCAGTTGCAGGATCAAACGGCGGTGCCGGTGCAGATCAGCGCCACGCCGCTGAAGACCAGCACGCAACTGAACTTCACGCCGCGGCGCCGGCGCATCTGAACGCCGAAAGCTTGGGCCTCAGAGAAAAACGAAGCGAAGTGCGCAAGGCACGATCCGCGCGCCGGGGGCCGACGGCCGATCGCTCAGGGTAAGGAAAGGGAAAGAGACGCGTCGCGCTGAAGGCCAAGAGCTAAGCACTGGCGGCGCAGAGCTTTCAGCACAGCGCCAGACACGCAAGGCAGAAAGCCAAGCGAACAAGCCAGAGCAAGCGGCACAAGCCTATCCGCCGCGTAGCATCGCAACTCCAGCTCGCCCCGCAGCTGCCGCCTTCCGGAGACCCGATGCGCCCTGCCTCGCCCAAGAATTCACCGACGCATTCCCCGCGCCCGCCGCAGATCACCTCGATCGAAGACCTGCGCGTGCTCGCGAAGAAGCGCGTACCGCGGATGTTCTATGACTACGCCGATGCCGGCTCATGGACCGAAAGCACCTACCGCGCGAACGAGGCCGACTTCCAGTCGATCAAGCTGCGCCAGCGCGTGGCGGTCAACCTGCTCGGCCGCTCGTTGCGCACCACGATGATCGGCCACGAGGTCGCGATGCCGGTGGCCATCGCGCCGACCGGGCTGACCGGCATGCAGCATGCCGATGGCGAGATCCTCGCGGCCCGCGCGGCCGAGCAATTCGGCATTCCGTTCACGCTGTCGACCATGAGCGTGTGCTCGATCGAAGACGTGGCGGCGCACACGCGATCGCCATTCTGGTTCCAGCTCTATGTGATGCGCGACCGCGATTTCGTCGAGCGCCTGATCGAGCGCGCACGCGCCGCCAACTGCAGCGCGCTGATGCTGACGCTCGATCTGCAGGTGCTGGGCCAGCGCCACAAAGACATCAAGAACGGCTTATCGACACCGCCCAAGCCGACGCTTGCAAACCTGCTGAACCTGGCGACCAAGCCGCGTTGGTGTCTGGGTATGTTGGGCACCAAGCGGCGCAGTTTCGGTAACATCGTCGGCCATGCAAAAGGCGTTGGCGACCTGTCTTCGCTGAGCGCCTGGACGGCCGAGCAGTTCGACCCGTCGCTGAGCTGGGCCGATGTCCAATGGATCAAGAAGCGCTGGGGCGGCAAGCTGATCTTGAAAGGCGTGCTCGATGAAGAAGATGCCCGGCTGGCCGCCGACAGCGGCGCCGATGCGCTGATCGTCTCCAACCACGGCGGGCGCCAACTGGACGGCGCGATGTCGTCGATCCGGGCGTTGCCGGCGATCGTTGAAGCGGTGGGCTCGCGCATCGAGGTCTGGATGGATGGCGGCGTGCGCAGCGGGCAAGACGTGCTGAAGGCGGTAGCGCTCGGCGCACGCGGCGTGCTGATCGGCCGCGCCTTTCTCTACGGCCTGGGAGCGATGGGCGAGGCCGGCGTAAGGCACGCGCTGGACCTGATCGCCAACGAACTCGACCTGACGATGGCCTTTTGCGGCCACACCGACATCCGCAAGGTCGACCGTCGCATCCTGCTGCCCGGCACTTGAGAATCTGTGCCGATCTCATCAACGGTAATGAGGGGTGAAGCTGCTGGCTCACCTAGCGCATGAGATGCAGAAGGCAGAGGGCAGAGGCAGACGACAGAGGCGAAGACGGGAAGCTCTTTCGCGTCTGGCTATCACCCTCGCCAATCGAAGGCGATGCTCGTTGGGCAGGGCATAGAGCGAGACCCTGCCGCTACAAGCAAGCGGACCGCATCGCTGGACGCGGGCCGCCGTTCAAGCTCACTCAGCAGTACAGCTTGTCGCCCAGCGGAATGCCGACGATCCCGACGAACTGGCTGTAGAAGTTCACCCGTGTCTGCACTTCGTCAGGGGCAGCGCCACGGCACTCCTCCGAACCATTGATTGCACGGATCGTGGCAGCGAAGTCTTGGTCGTTGACGATGGCGTTGTGCGGGGTGACGCCAGCGTAAGCCGTGTTGGTCATCCAGTACCAGATCGCGGTCTTCCAAGCGATCGTGCTGTCGGTGGCGACCAAGTCCGGGTGCGCCAAGAGATCGACACCAATCGCTTCACCCGCAGCGCGGTAAAAGTAGTTCCAGCTCAACTGAATCGGGCCACGGCCGTAATACTGCTGGCCGGGAGCGCAGTCACCCGAGCAATACGTTGACGCATTGGTGCGGTTGGCCTGACGCACGATCTTCAGGCTGTCCGAATCGTGAGCGACGTTGGCCAGGAAGGCGGCGACTTCCCGCTTCTTCGTCGTGTCATTGCCGGTGTGAGCGAAGGCCGGGTAGGCGCTCAATGCCTTCACGAGCGAGCCATAGGTGTACAGCGCATTGCGACTCGGGAACATCGAATTGAATTGCGCTTCGGTCAACACGAACGGGCCGCTGGTGTTGTCGCCATTGCTGATGTTGCCGGCACTGCCAACGGCGGTGCTGGTGCAGGTAGTGGGTTGCCAGTACCAGGTGCTGATGACCGGATCGTTGCCATCGCTGCCGTTCGTGCCTGCATTGACCTCTTTGTAGTAGTTGCCGTTGGTGTATTTGACGACCGTGCCCAGCGGGTAATTGACACCACGCGTCCAGGTCTCGGCCACACAACCGCTAGCGCTGCTGGTGACGGCCTTGCTCCAGATCTGATTGATACCGCCATGGCAGCCCCACAGCACAACGGCGGTGCCTTTGGTCGTAGCACCACCACTGACGTCCAGGCACAAGCCCGACTGGCTGACGATCTGACCGCTGCTTGCAAAGGTCCATTGTTGATTGACGCCACCGGTGCAGGTATAGGAAGTCACCTTGGTTCCGTTGGTGATGCCACCGCCGTAAGCGTCAAGGCAGCGCGAGCCATCGAGGCTGCGCAACTCGCCTGCTGTCGTGAATTCCCATTGCTGATTGGTGCCGCCATTGCAACTCCAAACATCGATGGCCGCGCCTGCCGCTTGATTGACACCCACGATGTCCAGGCACAGGCCGCTGGCCTTGCTGACCAGTGGCGTGCCCGCCGCAGCAATGCTGGGCAGGCCGACTGCAGCCACGACGGTCACGGCCGTGTAGGCGACTAGGAAACAAAGCGATTTGAGAGGGAAATTAGTTTTCATGTCTTAGTTCAAAGGAGGTTAATAAGGCTTTGGCACTTGATTCGGGGACCGTCGTTCGATGACGTTTCCCTTCTTGCCACGAAGTCAAATCTACGGACCTTTGCTTCATCTGACCGGCGCTAACCCGAAGTCGTTTTTGATCAAACGAAGAAATTATAGGGAGCATTCACTTAGCTATTATTTACCGACAGCATTGAAAGTTCGTGAGCATTCCATTGCTCAAGTTGTCAGAAGTTCGCTCCCGCTTGTCATGGCTGCCGGCATGATGACCATCCACTTCATCTGTGCGCGCGAGCGCTGCATTGATGACACAGTCATTGACCTCGAAATCCAGAGCAGGGCTTGGATGGAGATTGAGGTGCCGACTTGGATGGCAAGGCTGGGTGAGGCTCTGATAACAAGATCGGGTTCGGCACAACACCGCCTACCACACCTGGCGGATCAAATCGCCTCCGGCTGCTCACACAACGCCCGCGAGCGATTTCCTCGATCAAGGCCTGGCGCCAAGCCCGCAATTGCCGAGGGGAACGGCCTCAGCTTGCGACATCCAGGCAAGCCCCCACGACAACGCGAAGAATCTGCCCAGCGGCTGCATGTCCCTCGCGACGATCACCACAGGGCTCATACCTGCTACCTCGCAAGCGCATGAAGCCACCCACCGGGAAGTTGTCCCTGCGCGCCGTGGGCAAGCTTGTGGACAACTGTTTGAACAACGCCGCAAGCCCGTTGCCTATTGAATGTCTGACGCGGTGCTCAACAAAGAGGCAGCGCCTGACGTTGGCCTGAAAGCATCTGCGGCGGTGTGGGCCACCTTGCCAAGTCAAGACCCTGCACCTCTCAATCGCCAGATATCTTTAGCAGGCGACTTACCAAAGCCGCGCCTCGGCAACTTGCAGGCTCCGCCCTCTGCTGTCAAAACCCGATTTCATTTGCGACTGTCAAGCCCCGCGTCGTACACAGCCCACAGTTCGTGTCGCAGGAACGCCTCTTGTCTCCTGACAAATTCACAAGCCCGGCCAAGACAGTGCCGATCAATGCAAAACTTATGGGATGGCGATTGAGCACTTGATTTTTCTGTATGACCCTTTCTGCGGCTGGTGCTATGGCGCGATGCCGGCGATCCATGCGCTGGCCGATAACGCGCGATGCATCGTGGAAGCCGCGCCCAGCGGCCTGTTTGCGGGCGAGCCCACGCGGCGCATCGATGCGTCGTTGGCCGAGCACATGCTGTCGACCGATGCGCGCGTCGCGTCGATGAGCGGGCAGCGTTTCAGCGACCTTTACCGGCGCCGCGTGCTGAACAACCGGGAGCTGCCGTTCGATTCCGGCCCGGCGACCGAAGCGCTGACCGCCGTGTCACGCTGGAATGTGCAGCGCGAACTCGATGGCCTGCATGCGCTGCAGCGCGAGCGCTTCGTGGCCGGGCGCGACATCAGCGACCGCAACGTGATTGCCGAAGCGCTGGCCAGCGCGCTCGGCGACGACAGCGAGATCTGGCACAAGCGGCTGGCCGATCCGGCGCTGGCCAGGACCACGCAGCTGCGCCTGAACCGCACCCGCCAGATCATGAATTCGGTCGGCGTGCAAGGCGTGCCGGCGCTGGTGTGGCCGAGCGACAAGGGCTTGCGCCTGCTGCCCGGCCAATGGTTCTTCAACGGCAAGCCGCTGGCCGACGCGCTGGCCGTGCTGGCTTGATTCGATCGCCTCGAAGCGTGGGGCTCAAAGCTGCCGCGCTTCGAAGGTGTTGCACTGCTGAACGCTGCCGGCCTGCAGGCCACGCTTGAACCAGCTGACGCGTTGCTCGCCGGTGCCGTGGGTGAAGGTTTCCGGCTGCACCGTGCCGCGTGACTTGCGCTGCAAAGTGTCGTCACCGATCTGCGTGGCCGCGTTCAGCGCTTCTTCCACGTCGCCTTGCTCCAGGATTTGCCGCGCGTTCTGAGCGTGGTGTGCCCAGACGCCAGCAAAGCAATCGGCCTGCAGTTCGAGCCGCACGCTCAAGGCGTTTTGCTGCGTGGCGCTGACGCGCCCGCGCATTGCATCGACCTTGCCGCTGATGCCCATCAGGTTCTGCACATGGTGGCCGACCTCATGCGCGATCACATAAGCCTGCGCGAAATCGCCGGGCGCGCCGAGCCGCGTGCGCATGGTTTCGTAGAAGCCGAGGTCGATGTAGACCTTCTGGTCGCCCGGGCAATAAAACGGCCCCATCGCCGCTTCGCCCCGCCCGCAGGCGGTGGGCCAGCTGCCGCGAAACAGCGTCAGCTTTGGGTCGCGGTAGGTGGAGCCCATCTGCCGGAATTGCTCGCGCCACACGTCTTCGGTGTCGGCCAGGATGGTGGAGACGAAGCGCGCCAGCTTGTCGTCGGCCGGCGGGCGATGCGCCGGCGCCTGATGGGCCGCGGGCGCCGGCACCGGACCGCCGTTGCCGCTCAACAGGCCCAGCATCGTCAGCGGGTTGATGCCGAAGATCCAGCCAGCCACCACTGCGATCGCCACCGTGCCCAGGCCCACGCCGCGGCCACCGCCGAACGAGAAGCCACCGCCGCCACCACCACCACCGCTGCTGCTGTCACGCACGTCTTCCACGTTGTCGCTTTCGCGATTGCCTTCCCATTTCATAGCGATGTCTCCTGGTGACGCCCCGGGCGATGTGGGGCGCCGCCGATGGTAGCGAGACGGGCTCTTGCGTGATCTGACTTATGCTTTGTGTGCGCGCACTACCAATTAAATCTCCATGGCGACGTTGATTCCCTCCTTTTACAGTTGCACATCCCGGATGACTTCCGGCGAACGCCGGACGGCCGAACGGCTGGAAGACAAGCTCGATGGCGATTACCTCGTCTGGTACGACGTGCCGGTGGGCCCCAAGCTTGCCCACCCGGATTTCGTCGTACTGCACCCGCGGCGCGGGCTGCTGGTGCTGGAGGTGAAAGACTGGAAGCTCAGCACCTTGCATCAGGTTGATAAGACGACCTGGGAGATCCTCGTTCACGGCGAGGTCAAGAAGGTGCCGAACCCGATCGAGCAGGCCCGCCAGTTGGCGCATCAGGTCAACGATGCGCTGGAGCGTGATGCACAGCTGGTTCAGCATGACGGCCGCCATGTCGGCAAACTGGCCTTCCCATGGAGCTACGGCGTCGTGCTAACCAACATCACACGCGCACAGTTCATGCAGGCCGAGCTGCACCACGCGATCGAGCCGCACCGCGTGATGTGCGCCGATGAGATGCAAGAAGGCGTCGACGCCGAAGCTTTTCAGTCCCGACTGTGGGAGATGTTCCCGTTCGGCATGCGCGGCGCGCTGTCGCAGCCGCAGATCGAGCGGGTGCGCTGGATTCTGTTTCCTGAGGTGCGCGTCAATCTGCAAAATGATCTGTTCGATGACGAGGCGCCGCTGCCCGACCTGATGCGGGTGATGGACCTGCAGCAGGAGCAACTGGCGCGCAGCCTGGGCGACGGGCACCGCGTGATCCACGGCGTGGCCGGTTCGGGCAAGACGATGATCCTCGGCTACCGCGCCGAATACCTGGCGCGTGCCGGCACTGCCGCCAAGCCGGTGCTGGTGCTGTGCTTCAACGAACCGCTGGCGGTGAAGCTCGCCTCGGTGATGCGCCTGAAGCAGATCGACGACCACGTGCATGTGCGGCATTTCCACAAATGGTGCCGCGATCAACTGGTGACCTATGGGCAGACGCTGCCCGACCAGGCACTGGCGAAAGACGCGTTCTTCGAAGACATGGTCGACCGGGTCATCCGCGCGGTCGACCGCCAGCAGATTCCCGCCGGCCAGTACCGCGCGGTGCTGATCGACGAAGGCCATGACTTCGAGCCCGAATGGCTCAAGCTCGTCGTGCAGATGGTCGACCCCGGCAGCAACAGCCTGCTGGTGCTGTATGACGATGCGCAATCGATCTATGAGGGCAGGCGCGGCAAGAAGGTGGCCAAGAAGGCGCTGAAAAAGGCCGAGCCGGTGGACGAAAAAGCCATCGACAAGAAGAAACCGAAGTTCAGCTTCAAGAGCGTGGGCATCCAGGCGCAGGGCCGCACGACGATCCTGAAAATCAACTACCGCAACACGCGGCAGATCCTGGAGCTGTCCAACCTGGTTGCGCGCGACCTGCTGTCGCCGCAAGACACCGACGAAGACGGTGTGCCGCTGCTGCGGCCGGTCAGTTGTGGCCGCGAAGGCGAAACGCCCTTGCTGATCCAGCTGCCCACGCTGCGCGCCGAAGCCGAAAAAATAACCGAGCTGCTGAGCGCCGCCCATCAACAGGGCCATGCGTGGTCGGACATGGCGGTGATCTACCGCAACCGCCCTGTTGGCGAAGCCTGCAGCGAGGCCATGGCACGCCGCCGCCTGCCCTTCCAATGGCGGCGCCGCACCGGCGACTTCGACCCGGCAGCCGACAGCATCAAGCTGCTGACGATGCACGTCAGCAAGGGCCTGGAGTTTCCGGTGGTGGCGGTGGCGGGCGTCGGGCAGATGCCGGGGGAAGGCGAAAGCGAGCTGGAAGAAGCGCGGCTGTTTTATGTGGCCGCGACACGGGCCACGCAGCGGCTGATCATCACTGCCAGCGGCGACTCAGCCTTTTCACGCAAGCTGTTTCCGACCAGCGCGGCGGTCTGAAGCAACGCGGCGGCACGGCCAGAGCGGCCCACTGCGCCGCTCTGCTCAATGAGCGGCGTGGCCGGGTTTGGGATAGAGGTCGAACAGGCTCAGCGCGAGGCGCTGCAGCGCGTCATCGTCGCAACCCTGGGCCCGCGCGATGCGGTCAAAGGCATAGGGCTGGTCATACATCATGCGGGCCACATTGACGGCCAGCGAATGCGTGGCCATGCGGGTGCGAAAACGGCTCAGCATTTTCAGGTCGATGACCAACGGCGCAGGCCGCTCGTGGGTCTCGACGTGGGCGGGATGATCGTCGATGAGCTCGGGCAGGATGTACATGGGCGGCCAATGCAGTAAGCAATTGACCTCAGGATATCCAGCCAAGCTGGCCGTTATGTCCTCAAAAAGGAGGATGAACGCCCTTCATTTCCCGGCGCGTGCGACGGTGCTTGCTCTTGCGGGCAGCGTCAGCGAACAACCATCCGGCCGCGTAGCGTCTTTGGCCCTGCGGCATTCGTAGGCGACTCACTGCTTGCATCAGGCCCCCTTGTGAAAGTAAGCCGCGCACGGGCAGGTGATTTCAAACGAAGCGTGGCGATGCCGCTCAGGCCTTCGGTAAGGTCACTCCGCGCTGGCCCTGGTATTTGCCGCCGCGGTCTTTGTAGCTGGTTTCGCAGACCTCGTCGCTTTCGAAGAACAGCACTTGCGCGCAGCCTTCGCCGGCATAGATCTTGGCCGGCAGCGGCGTGGTGTTGCTGAACTCGAGCGTCACATAGCCTTCCCATTCGGGCTCGAACGGCGTCACGTTGACGATGATCCCGCAGCGCGCATACGTGCTCTTGCCCAGGCAGATCGTCAGCACGTTGCGCGGGATGCGGAAGTACTCGAGGGTGCGCGCCAGCGCGAAGCTGTTCGGTGGGATCACGCAGACATCGGCCTCGATGTCGACGAAGCTCTTCTCGTCGAAATTCTTCGGGTCGACGACGGTGCTGTAGATGTTCGTGAAGACCTTGAACTCGGGCGCGCAGCGGATGTCGTAGCCGTAGCTGCTGGTGCCGTAGCTGACGATCTTCTGCCCGGCCGCATCGTGGCGGACCTGCCCCGGCTCGAACGGCTCGATCATGCCGTGCTGCTCGGCCATGCGCCGGATCCATTTGTCGCTCTTGATGCTCATTGCGGTGCCAAGGTCTGGAAAGGGTGCGATTGTAGGGACGCGACTGTGTCAGTTCGGCGGGGGTGCCGCAGGGTCCTGCGCCTCGCCTGCGGCTTCGAGCCGCGCCTTCAAGTCGGCCAGTTTCGGGCGGATCAACTCTCCCACCGAGATCTGCGGGTTGGAGTAGCCATCGGTCTTGCCGGCCTCTTGTTCGCGGCGGGCAATGACCTCTCGCGCCGCCTGGTGCGCCACCTCGAACGAACGGGTGCCGTTGCGCAGTTGCTCGTCGTACATCGCGCGGCCGAAGAAGGTCAGGTCGGACTTGCGGCCACAGCCATACGAGGTGTGATCGGCATCCGAGGCCGTCATCATCAGCGTGCCCGGTTCGGAGAGCGGCGCCACCCAGGCTCCGGCATAGCAAGCAGACACCGAAATGACACGGTAACGAATGCCCGCGGCGTCGAGCCAGGTGCGCAGGTCTTGCGGCGTCACGGATTCGACCTCGATCGGCCGGAAGTTCGCCGACAGCTTGCCGTCTTGCGCGCCATGCGAAGTCAGGTGAATGAAGAGGATGTCTTCATCGCGGTTCATCACGGCGGCCATGCGCTGGATCGCGCGTTGCATATTCAGCGGCGTGGCCCAGGGCACGTCCGACAAGGTCTTCGCATGGTTCTGCAGCTGGATCAGATGGCCTTCGGCATCAAAGCGCTTGCGCATCACCTCGCCCACCATCGTGACTTCGCGGCGAAACACCTCTTCGCCGGCATAGGGTGCGAAGGTGATGCCGTAAAGATCGATCACGCCGGGGCGCTCGGGCTGCACCGCGTTCAAGGCCTGAATCACCGCACTCGATTGCGCCTCCAGCGCGTCTTGCGTCAGGTGCGGCCGCATGTCTTCGACATCGGCCCGCACCTCATCGGGGTACCAGAACTGCGTGGACGGCGCCCACACGTCCAGCAACCCCGTCAGCACGAAGACGCTGACGACGACCAGCCGCACGCTGGCAGGGACGGTTTGCCGCCACAGAAAAACCATGCCGGCCAAGGCCACCCAGGCGACCACCACCAAAGGAATTCCCCACAGCAGCCACGGCACCACCTTTGGCGCTATCCGCAAGCCGAAATGCAGCACGCCGAGATAGATCAACCACAGCGGCGTCGAGATCACCATCTGCTGCGCCACCAGCACGCCGAACAAGGTGGCCGCGCCGGGCCGCGGTGGGCCGGCCGGCAGCGGTGGCGGCAAAGCGGCGTTGCCGGCCAAGGCGCGATCGAAGGCCAGCTCGACGGCGTCGTCACCCGAGGCTTCGCCCGAGAGATCAGCCGAGGCTTCGCTCAAAAGGTCGTTCGAAGGGTCGCTCGAAAGTTCAACGGATGGGCCAGCGCTTGCGGCCTGCGGCTCGTCGACGCGGGCCTTGCCCGGTGCCTCACTCGGTGCATCGCCTGCTTTACCGCTGGGTCCATGAGCGTCGGGTAAGTGTGGATCGGACACGGCCTGAGGTTCAACGCTGGCCAGGCCCGTCGCGCTGCCACTCGGTGCGCGGTCCAGGCCGTCGCCCGGGCTGAGCTCCAGCCGCTTCTGTGTCACTTCCCGGTTTCGCCGAACCACCAGCCAGCAAACCCACAACAGCAGCGCCGTCGTCAGCCAGCCGCTGGTGATCGCCTCCCAGTAGAAGCTGGCCGCCCCGGCAACTGCAGCACGTTGCAACAGCACGCCGATGCCGATCGAAGCCAGCGCCAAAAGGGCCAGCACCCACGGGCTGGCGTGCACATCTTCCAGCCGCGGGCGCCGCCAGACGGCGCCGCGCAGGCCCTCGCGAACCCAGGGCCAAGGCCCTTGTGACGGTGAATGAGGGTCTTGTTGATTTTGAGATGACATCTGAACGCTCCTGGTCGCCGATCGTAGCTGCGTGCAAAGCAAGCCCTTCGGGTTTAAGCTGCAACACACGAGGGCACACTGAACGCACAGGAGACATGACATGACCCGTCCTTGCAGTAACGCTGACCTGCTGGCCCACTACGCCGAGTACCACCGCGATCAGCGCAACATCGTGACCCATTGCGTTGGCATTCCGATGGTCGTGTTCGCGGTCGGCGTGTTGCTGGCGCGGCTGCATTTCAACTTCGGCGGCATGGAATTCACCCTCGGCTGGATCGCGCTGGCCTTGGCCGCCGCGTGGTACCTGAGCCGCCGTGGCGAGACCACGCTGGGGCTGGCCGTCTCCATCGGCATCGGCGTGCTGTTCGCGTTGGCGCATGGCGTGGCCGATGGCAGCACCGCCAGTTGGCTTGGCTGGGTGCTCAGCAGTTTCTTCGCCGGCATATTGATCCAGTTGATCGGCCACTATTACGAAGGCCGCGCGCCCGGGCCGGTCACCAACCCGTTCGCGCTGCTGATCGGGCCGCTGTTCATCGCCGCGCAAGGGCTCTTCGCCCTCGGCTGGAACCGCGCCTTGTTCGAAGAGATCGAACGCCGCGCCGGCCCGACCCACTTGCGCGATCTGGCTCACCCAGCCTGACCGGTCGGGGCTGCGGCCCGACCAGTCAGGCTGCCGACATCTCATCGTCGGCCGCTCAAGAATGGCCGCCAAGCTCGCCCACAACAAGATCGATGGCCCTAAAGACACCATGCGCCAAGCCACCGAACTTCTTTCGCAGTACGCGACCTACCACCGCGACCGCCGCAACATCGCGACCCATTTCATCGGCGTGCCGATGCTGGTGTTCGCGGTCGGTGTGCTGCTGGCGCGGCCCGCGTTCAGCGTCGGCGACTGGAGCCTGACGCCCGCGATGCTGGCCTGGGTGATGTCGACGCTGTGGTACCTGTCGCGCGGCAATTTGGTGCTCGCGCTGGCGGTCAGCGCCGCCAACGGCGTGCTGATCGCGCTCGGCCACGCGGTCGCGCAGCAAGGCGATGCCGCCTGGTGGGCCGGCGGTGTCGGCGGCTTCATCGTCGGCTGGGCGATCCAGTTCGTCGGCCACCATTACGAAGGCCGCAAGCCGGCGTTTGCCGATGACCTGGTCGGCTTGCTGGTCGGCCCGATGTTCGTTACCGCCGAAGCGATGTTTGCGCTCGGCTGGGATCGCCCGCTGCACGCGAAGATCGAAGCCCATGCCGGCCCGACGCTGATTCGCGAGATGCCGCGCGCGCCGATAAAGCCGTGAAGCCGTGAAGCCGATGAAGCCGATGAAGCCGTGAAGCCGTGAAGCCAAAAGCGTGAGGCCGGCCCTGGAAGCGACGGCCTGACCGGCGTCAGTGCCTCAGGTGTTCTTCGAGATCGAGATGGTCGGAAACTTCGACGAGAAGTCTTTGCTGCGCTGGGCGATTTTCACCGCCACCTGCCGCGCAATCGCCTTGTAGAGCGCGGCGATCTCACCGTCCGGGTGACTGACAACGGTCGGCGTGCCCGAGTCGGTCTGCTCGCGGATGCCGATGCTCAGCGGCAGCGCGCCGAGGTAGTCCATCTGGTATTCGGCTGCCATCTTCTTGCCGCCATCGGCGCCAAAGATATGCTCCACATGCCCGCAATTGCTGCACACGTGGACCGCCATGTTCTCGACGATGCCGAGAATCGGCACGCCAACCTTCTCGAACATCTTGATGCCGCGCCGCGCGTCGATCAGCGCGATGTCTTGCGGCGTGGTCACGATCACCGCGCCGGTCAGCGGCACGCGCTGGCTCAGCGTCAGCTGGATGTCACCGGTGCCAGGCGGCATGTCGACGATCAGGTAATCGAGGTCTTTCCAGTTCGTCTGCCGCAGCAGTTGGTCGAGCGCCTGCGTGGCCATCGGGCCGCGCCAGATCATCGCGTTGTCGGCCTCGACCAGAAAGCCGATCGACATCACCTGCACGCCGTGGTTTTCCATCGGCTCCATCGTCTTGCCATCGGCGCTCTCGGGCCGGCCTGACAGGCCGAGCATCATCGGCTGGCTCGGCCCGTAGATGTCGGCATCGAGAATGCCGACGCTCGCGCCTTCGGCGGCCAGCGCCAGAGCGAGGTTGACCGCGGTCGTGCTTTTGCCGACGCCGCCCTTGCCCGACGCCACCGCGACGATGTTCTTCACGTTCGGCAGCAGCTGCACGCCGCGCTGCACCGCATGCGAGACGATCTTCGTGGCCAGCTGCGGCTGCACCGCCGTCACACCCGGCAAGGCACGCACCGCCGCGCTCAGCGCTTCGCTCAGGCCCGCCAGCTGGCTTTTCGCCGGATAGCCCAGCTCCACCTCGAACGACACCGCGCCCCCATCGATGCGAAGGTTTTTCAGTTGACGGGTGCTGACGAAGTCTTTCCCAGTGTTCGGGTCGACGACGGTCTGGATTGCGGCGGTGACCGCCTGCTCGGTGAGGGCCATGGAATCGGTGGACTGGGTTGGATGCAAATGCGCCGGTTGGCGCGATCGGCCAGTCTAGCCCCTTGTCGAAGACCTTCGGCCGGGCGCCTGAAGTGCCTCGCGCGGGCCGTCGCACTCATCGGCTGCAGCGAGCATCAGCCTGCGGCAAGTCCAGGTTTACGTTCACTACTTTGTGCCGGGCCGCTTCTTAAAATTCCAGCTCCGGTGCGGCTGCGCGCTCTCGTGACCCTCTGACTTCGGACACCTCGACCATGAGCTCACTCGATTCCTGCCCGCCCCCGCGCAAGCTGGGCCCGAACGAAACCACCGGCTCGGTGCCGCAAGCCGAGCCGCACAAGCAGCCGGTGCCACGGGCGCCGAAGCCTGCGTTCAAGCCGGTCGACGCCGGCTGGTTGCAATGGGTCGCTGAAAACCGACTGCGCAATTGCTCGCCCGAAGCCATGATCGTCACGATGACGCAGGGCGGCCTCGACCCTTTGCAAAGCAGCGCGGCCATCGCCCGCATGGAATCCGACCCCGCCTTCCTGGCCGCGCGCAAGGTCCAGCAGCTTCAGTACAAGCTGGAATCGGTGATGGCGAACCAGCAAAAGCTGTGGGAACAATCGCCGACCTACACCGAAGTCGAGAAGCGGCAGAACGTTTCGCATGGCGAGTTGCTGGAGCGTTATGTCTGCAGCAGCCGGCCCTTGGTCTTGACGGACGTTGCGAAAGACTGGCCGGCGCTGAAGCACTGGTCACCGCACTACCTCAAAGACCATTTCGGCCACCTCGACCTGCAGCTTCAGGCCCAGCCCAGCGCCGACCCGAAGCACGAACCGAGCAAACCGAGCGCTCAGCGGCTGGTGCGCCTGTCGGTCTTTGTCGATCAGGTATTGGCCGGCGGTGCGCCGAGCAACTACCAGCTGGCGGCTCACAGCGAGGCGCTGCGCCGCCCCGACTTTGCCCCGCTGCTGAAAGACATCGGCGAGCTGCACCCGATCTGCAACCGCGCCGAATTACCGCAGCACGCATCGTTCTGGTTTGGCCCCGGCGGCACCGTGACGCCGCTGCAGCACGACACGCAAATGCTGATGCACACGCAGATCGTCGGCCGCAAGCGCTGGCGCTTCATCTCGCCGCTCGATACGCACCGCCTCTACAACTACTTCGGCGCCTACAGCCCGATCGATCTCGACGCGCCCGACTTCTACCGCTTCCCGGCCTTTCGCGATGTGAAGGTGCTGGAGGTGATTGCCGAGCCCGGCGATACCGTTTTCCTGCCGCTGGGCTGGTGGCATCAGGTGAAGTCGCTCGACGTCAGCCTGTCCTTCTCGTATTCGAACCTCGCGGTGCCAAACCAGTACACCTTCGCGAACCCGACGATCACGAACTGGACTTGAATCCCACCGCTGCATCGCAGCCGCTGCGATCACCATCCCACCCAGGGCCCGCGGCATGACAGCGCGGGCCCTGGCTTTGTCAGCCCCCGCCAGGCAAGACAAACGCAAAAGAACCGAAGAGAGGCGCAAGCGATAAGCCGCTCCTCGCGCCCGCTCGACCCCCACGCTCGCGCCTTTAAAATCAGCCGCTTGCGCGCCGGCACCCAGCCTGGCGCCTCGACCCGAGGCTCACCCATGACCCGCAAGCTCTTCGTTACCACTGCACTGCCGTACGCCAACGCGCCGTTCCACATCGGCCACATGATGGAGTACATCCAGGCCGACATCTGGGTGCGCTTCCAGCGCATG
>CAXTCD010000015.1:0-42273 GCA_964242145.1 uncultured Rhizobacter sp. | reverse complement strand
GCTCGACCATGCGCACGAGCCCGTGGTGCAGGATCACGCCGACCTCGTGCGCGAACGTCGGGTCGTAGCTGATGCAGTTCGGGATCGTGCTGGCCAGGATGTGGCTGTGGCCGTCCTCGTGCTGCAGGCCTTCGCCGTTGAGCGTCGTGCGGCCCGAGGTGCCGCCGAGCAGGAAGCCGCGCGCCTGCATGTCGCCAGCTGCCCAGGCGAGATCACCGATCCGCTGGAAGCCGAACATCGAGTAGTAGACGTAGAACGGCACCATGATGCGGTTGTTCGTCGAGTACGACGTCGCCGCGGCGATCCAGCTGCTCATGCCGCCGGGCTCGTTGATGCCTTCCTGCAGCACCTGGCCGGCCTTGTCCTCGCGGTAGTACATGACCTGGTCGCGGTCGACCGGCGTGTAGTTCTGGCCCGCCGGGTTGTAGATGCCGATCTGGCGGAACAGGCCCTCCATGCCGAAGGTGCGCGCCTCGTCGACGAGGATGGGCACGGCGCGCGGGCCGAGGTCCTTGTCGCGCAGCAGCTGCGTCAGGAAGCGCACGTAGGCCTGTGTCGTCGAGATCTCGCGGCCCTCGGCCGTGGGTTCGAGCACGGCCTTGAAGGTGTCGAGCGGCGGCACCTTGAGCTGCTCGTCGGCCCGGGTGCGGCGATGCGGCAGGTAGCCGCCGAGGGCCTGGCGGCGCTCGTGCAGGTACTTCATTTCCGGCGTGTCGTCGGCCGGCTTGTAGAACGGGATGCCGGCGGCGATCTGCTCGTCGTTGACCGGGATGTTGAAGCGGTCGCGGAAGATCTTGATGTCTTCGTCGGTCAGCTTCTTGGTCTGGTGCGCGTTGTTCTTGCCTTCACCGATCTTGCCCATGCCGAAGCCCTTGACGGTCTTGATCAGCAAGACGGTCGGCTGGCCCTTGTGGTTCACCGCGCGGTGGTAAGCCGCATACACCTTCTGCGGATCATGGCCGCCGCGGTTCAGGCGCCAGATGTCGTCGTCGCTCATCTTCGCGACCATCTCCAACAGCTTCGGATGGCGGCCGAAGAAGTTCTTGCGCACGAAGGCACCGTCGTTGGCCTTCATCGCCTGGTAGTCACCGTCGACGGTGTCCATCATCACCTTGCGCAGGATCTCTTCCTTGTCGCGCGCCAGCAGCGGGTCCCAGTACGAGCCCCAAATCAGCTTGATGACGTTCCAGCCGGCACCGCGGAACTCGCCTTCGAGCTCCTGGATGATTTTGCCGTTGCCACGCACCGGGCCATCCAGGCGCTGCAGGTTGCAGTTGACGACGAAGATCAGGTTGTCGAGCTTCTCGCGTGCGGCCAGGCCGATCGCGCCCAGCGATTCCGGCTCGTCCATCTCGCCGTCACCGAGGAACACCCAGACCTTGCGGTTGGCGGTGTTGGCAATGCCGCGGGCATGCAGGTACTTCAGGAAGCGCGCCTGATAGATCGCCATCAGCGGGCCCAGGCCCATCGAGACGGTCGGGAACTGCCAGAACTCGGGCATCAGCTTCGGATGCGGATAGCTGGACAGGCCCTTGCCTTCGACTTCCTGGCGGAAGTTCAGCAGTTGCTCTTCGCTGATGCGGCCTTCCAGATAAGCGCGGGCGTAGATGCCGGGCGACGAATGGCCTTGGATGTAGAGCAGATCACCGCCATGCTCTCTGCCAGGTTCAGCGTTCTCGGCATGCCAGAAGTGGTTGAAGCCGGCGCCGAACATCGTGGCCAGCGAGGCGAACGACGAGATGTGGCCGCCAAGGTCACCGCCATCGGCGGGGTGAAGCCGGTTGGCCTTCACGACCATCGCCATCGCGTTCCAGCGCATGTAGGCGCGCAGGCGTTCTTCGATGTCGTTGTTGCCGGGCGTGCGTTCTTCCTGGTCGACAGGAATGGTGTTCACGTAAGCGGTCTTGGCCGAGAACGGAATGTCGATGCCGGCCTGGCGCGCATGGTCGATCAGCTGTTCGAGCAGGAAATGGGCACGTTCCTCGCCCTCACTGCCGATGACGGCTGACAGCGCGTCGAGCCACTCACGGGTTTCCTGTGAATCGGCGTCGTTCGCGGCCGCGCCCAAAAAGGCCTCGGGCATTGCTGACATGCTTGTCTCCAGTGGTTGAGTTCGGGCGGGAGTTTCCCACAGCTGAATGCCGTTTCCAAATTGCGCGAGGTGTTTTCATATTGCGAAATTAGAGGTCTTGCGCTCGTCAGGCTGGGCTCTCACGTGGGGGGCCCGCCGAGCCCGGTGATTTGCCGTTCGATAATTCGATCGATGCAGTCCCCACACGAATCCCGCCCCACCCGCCGCTCCGCCACCGTAAGACGACCCAGCCGGCTGGTGGGCCTGTGGTGGCGCCGGCAGTCGCCGGCCCACCAGGACCGCTACGCCACGCTCGGCCCGCTGATCTCGGTGATGCTGTTTCTGGCCGCGATGATCCTGGCCTTCTGGTATCTGCGGAATGAAGAGTTCGACCGCGAGCAGGAATCGGTCAAGCGTGACACCGAGATCACTCAGCAGCAGATCCGCCTGCGCCTGATCGAGAACCAGGAGCAGCTGGTGCGCATCGCCCGCGAGATCGTCACCCGCACGATCGACCACGACGAATTCCTGAGCCAGGCCGCCAGCTTCGCCCGCGAGCGTGCGGAGATCACCAATCTGATCTGGGTCAGCGGCTCGCGGAACAAGCGCGCGAGCTATTCGGCCACCAACCCGCATGCCGACTTCGGCGCGCCCGGAGGCGAGATCGGCAAATCGCTGCCCGAGGCCGCCAACCCCGAGCCGGAGGCTGCCTTCAAAACCGCACGCGAACTGCGCCTACCCGTCTACTCACGCGTATTCAGCGACAACTACGGCAACGCGGTGTTCCAGGTGCAAGTGCCATTGCTGGACCGCAGCGCGTTCTCCGGCACGCTGATCGCCGAATACTCGATCGATGCGCTGATGCGTTACTTCGTGCCGGCCGAGGTGTCGCGTCGCCACGCGATGACGCTGCTCGATTCGCAAAGCCGCGTGGTCTCCAGCACGATGGCATTGGTGCGCGGGCAGCCGATCAAGCCGGCGTCGATCGTCCATGAAGTGCCGCTGGCGCCGGCCAGCAACGGCTTGGTGTTGCGCGGCCAGGGCTACCGCACCTCGATCGGCCTGATCAGCAACACGCTGTTCTGGATGGTTGCCGCACTGAGCGCGCTGACGGTGTGGATGCTGTTCGGCACCTGGCGCCACATGCGCCGGCGCATGCAGATGCAGACCGCGCTGGTTTCGGAAACCAACTTCCGCCGCGCGATGGAAAACTCAATGCTGACCGGCATGCGCGCGATGGACATGGAAGGCCGCATCACTTATGTGAACCCGGCCTTCTGCGCGATGACGGGCTTTGCCGAGCATGAGCTGATCGGCCGCACGCCGCCCTTCCCGCACTGGCCGCCCGATCGCTATGAAGAAAACAACCGGCTGCTGCAGCAGGAGCTGCAGGGCCGCAGCCCGGCTGGCGGCATCGAGGTCAAGGCGATGCGCAAGGACGGCACGGTGTTTGATGCCCGCATGTACGTCTCGCCGCTGATCGACCCGAAAGGCGTGCAGACCGGCTGGATGACGTCGATGACCAACATCACCGAAGCCAAGCGCGTGCGCGACCAGCTCTCGGCTTCGCATGAGCGCTTCACGACCGTGCTCGAAGGCCTGGACGCCGCGGTCTCGGTGCTGTCGGTCCAGCAGGGCGAGTTGCTGTTCGCGAACCGCTCTTATCGCCTGTGGTTCGGTGCCGATTCGCGCGGCCATGGCCTGCTGGCCGGCGGCGATCTGGGCCTGCCAACGATCGCCGACATCGGCGACTCGGTCGACAGCTTCGGCGGCCTGCCGACGCAGGAGCTGACCGAAGCTGGCTCCGACCCGCGCGAAGTGCTGGTCGAGCCGCTGCAGAAATGGTTCGACGTGCGCGCCCGTTATCTGCAATGGACCGATGGCCGCTTGGCGCAGATGCTGATTGCCACCGACGTCACCAGCCGCCGCCTGGCGGAACAGCAAGCCGCGCAGCAAGCCGAGAAAGCGCAGGTCACGAGCCGCCTGGTCACGATGGGCGAGATGGCCTCATCGGTCGCGCACGAGCTGAACCAGCCGCTGACCGCCATCACCAACTACTGCAACGGCATGGTCTCTCGCGTCAAGAACGATGCGATCCAGAAAGACGACTTGATCGCCGCGCTCGAGAAGACCGCGCGCCAGGCCGAACGTGCCGGGCAGATCATTCGCCGCATCCGTGCCTTCGTGAAACGCAGCGAGCCGCAGCGCCAGCCCTCGCAGGCGCGGACGATCATCGACGATGCGGTTGATCTGGCCGGCATCGAGCTGCGCCGCCGCAATGTGTCGATCCACGTCTATGTCGCGCAGCGCCTGCCCACGCTGATGTGCGACCCGATCCTGATCGAGCAGGTCGTGCTGAACCTGCTGAAGAACGCAGCCGAAGCGATCGACTCCGCTCAGTTGCCACCGGCGCGGCGCAACATCGAACTGCGCGTCGTGCCGCGCCATACACCCGAAGAAGGCGGTGTGATCGAGTTCAGCGTGACCGACACCGGACCCGGGTTAAAGGAAGAAGTGATCTCGCGCTTGTACGAAGCGTTCTTCTCGACCAAGGCCGAAGGCCTGGGCATTGGCCTCTCCCTTTGCCGCTCGATCATCGAGAGCCACCGAGGCCGCATTCGTGCTCAAAACTTATACAATGGCGACCTCGCCGTCGGCTGTCGCTTCACCTTCACGCTGCCGGTAGAAACCGCCAAATCAACAGGCCTCGATGGGGCCATGACATGAGACAGCAGCCATGAGCTTGATCCCCAAGAAAGGCACGGTCTACGTTGTCGACGATGACGAGGCCGTACGCGACTCGCTTCAATGGCTGCTGGAGGGCAAAGACTACCGAGTCAAATGCTTTGACTCGTCAGAGTCCTTCCTGTCGCGCTTCGATCCCCGTGAAGTGGCTTGCCTGATCGCCGACATCCGCATGGATGGCATGAGCGGCCTGGAGCTGCAAGACCGCTTGCTGGAGCGCAAGTCGCCGTTGCCGGTGGTCTTCATCACCGGCCATGGCGACGTGCCGATGGCGGTGACCACGATGAAGAAGGGGGCGATGGACTTCATCGAAAAACCCTTCAAGGAAGAAGAGTTGCTGAACCTTGTCGAGCGCATGCTCGATCAGGCGCGCAGCTCGTTCTCGCACCACCAGGAAGCCGCCAGCCGCGATGCCTTGCTGTCGCGCCTGACGACCCGCGAATCGCAAGTGCTGGAGCGCATCGTCGCCGGCCGCTTGAACAAGCAGATCGCCGACGACCTGGGCATCAGCATCAAGACGGTCGAGGCGCACCGCGCCAACATCATGGAAAAGCTGAACGCCAACACCGTCGCCGACCTGCTGAAGATCGCGCTGGGCGCGCAATCGAAGACTTGACATGGCCCCCCAGTCGCTTCGCTCCTGCCCCCGAGGGGCGCCGTCCGGCTTGGGGCGGCCCGGCGCCGGAATTGACATGGCCCCCCAGTCGCTTCGCTCCTGCCCCCGAGGGGCGCTGTCCGGCTTGGGGCGGCCCGGCGCCGGACATCGGATGGATCCCCAGTCGCTTGGCGTTTGCTTGCCAGAGGCTTGGCGGCCCAGCTCCTGACATTCACACCCATCAAGGGCCGCTCGCAGCGGCCTTTTTTGATTTCAACCTTCACTTTCATTCGACCTATGACTGCCCAACTGATCGACGGCAATGCACTCGCCAAGAAAATCCGCGCCGAAGTCGCTGAACGCGCGCAGGCCTTGACCGCCCGCGGCCATCAGCCCGGTCTCGCGGTGATCCTGGTCGGCGACGACCCGGCCAGCCAGGTCTATGTCAGCCACAAGGTCAAAGACTGCGAAAGCAGCGGCGTGCGCTCGGTGCTCGACCGCTTCCCGGCCACCCTCGGCGAAGCCGAACTGCTGCAACGCATCGACGAGCTGAACCGCGATGCCCGCATCCACGGCATCCTGGTGCAGATGCCGGTACCCAAGCACATCGATCCGCAGAAGGTGATCGCCGCCATCGCCACCACGAAAGACGTCGATGGCTTCTCGGTGCTCAGCGCCGGCGAACTGGCCAGCGGCCTGCCTGGCTTTCGGCCCTGCACGCCGTATGGCTGCATGAAGCTGATCGAGACCACCGGCATCAACCTGCGCGGCAAGCATGCGGTGGTGATCGGCCGCAGCAACACCGTCGGCAAGCCGATGGCGCAGCTGCTCTTGCAAGCGCATGCCACCGTCACCATCTGCCACAGTGCGACGACCGATCTGGCGCAATTCACTCGTCAGGCCGATGTGGTCGTGGCCGCCGTCGGCCGGCGCAATACGCTGACGGCCGCAATGGTGAAACCCGGCGCCGTGATCATCGATGTGGGGATGAACCGCAATGACGAAGGCAAGCTGTGTGGCGATGTGGATTTCGCCGGCGTCTCTGACGTCGCCGGCTGGATCACGCCGGTGCCGGGCGGTGTCGGCCCGATGACCCGCGCGATGCTGCTCATCAACACCATCGAAGCCGCCGAGCGCGCTGCACGATGAACACCGCCGGCCCCGTCGTCGCCAGACAGCCGGCAGCTCACGCCGCTGCCGCTGGACTTGCGCCATGGTGGTCCTGCACAGGCTCACGCCCGCGGAACACGCTGACCGCGGCTGAGCCGAACCCAATCATTCATTCGAGACTGACCGATGCCCATGACCAATCCCTTGCTCGATACCTCCGACCTGCCTCGCTACGCCGACATCCAGCCTGAACATGTGAGCCCAGCCGTCGATGAGTTGCTGGCGGCGGCCGACAAGGCATTGGAGCGGGCCACCAGCGATGCGACTCCCGCGGACTACGACGCGCTGTCGGCGGTGCTCGATGTGGCCACCGAGCGCCTGGGCATGGCCTGGGGCGCGGTCGGCCATCTGAACCATGTGGCCGACAACCCCGAGTTGCGAGCGGCCTACAACGAGAACCTGCCGAAGATCACCGAGTTCCATACCCGGCTCGGCGCCGACGAGCGGCTCTACGCGAAATACAAGGCGATCTTCAACGGCCCGGCCGCGCAAGGCCTGAGCCCGGCGCGCCGCCAGGCGCTGTCGAATGCGATGCGCGACTTCGTGCTCTCCGGTGCCGAATTGAAAGGCGCTGATCGGGAGCGTTATGCAGAAATTCAGGAGCGCACTGCTGCGCTGTCGCAGTCGTATTCCGAGCACGTGATGGACGCGACCGACCGCTTTGCGCTGTATGTCAGCGAGGCCGATCTGGCCGGTGTGCCTGACGACGTCAAGGCCGCTGCGCGCGCGGCTGCGGCGGCCGAAAGCAAGGACGGCTACAAGATCACCTTGCACTTTCCGAGCTACTTTCCGGTGATGCAGTACGGCGAGAACCGCGCGCTGCGCGAGCAGCTGTACCGCGCCTATGCGACCCGCGCCAGCGAGCTGGGCCTGCCCGAGCAAGACAACAGCGCGCTGATGAGCGAGCTGCTGTCCTTGCGGCAGGAAGAAGCGGCACTGCTCGGCTATCGCAATTTCGCCGAGGTGTCGCTGGTCGCGAAGATGGCCGACAGCCCGCAGCAGGTGATCGACTTCCTGCGTGATCTGGCCAGCCGCGCGCGGCCTTATGCCGAGAAAGACCTCGCCGAGCTGCGTGAATTCGCCAGCAGCCAGCTCAGCCTGCCCGACCTGCAGGCCTGGGACACGGCTTACGCCAGCGAGAAGCTGAAGGAGGCGCGTTATGCCTTCAGCGATCAGGAAGTGAAGCCATATTTCACCGAGACCAAGGTGCTCAGCGGCCTGTTCCGCATCATCGAGACGCTGTTCGAGGTCAGCATCCGCCCCGACACCGCCGAAGTCTGGCACCCGACGGTGCGCTTCTTCCGCATCGAGCGGCAGCAGCCTGGCGGCAAAGCGCCGGCACTGGTCGGCCAGTTCTACCTCGATCCATACGCGCGTTCGGGCAAGCGCCCTGGCGCCTGGATGGACGACGTTCGCGGCCGTTGGGCGCGCCCGGAAGGCAGCACGCAAACCCCGGTGGCCAACCTGGTCTGCAATTTCGCCGCCCCTGTGGATGGCAAGCCGGCGCTACTGACGCACGACGAGGTCACGACGCTGTTCCATGAGTTCGGCCATGGCCTGCACCACATGCTGACCCAGGTCAACGATGTCGGCGTGGCCGGCATCTCGGGTGTTGAGTGGGATGCGGTCGAACTGCCGAGCCAATTCATGGAAAACTTCTGCTGGGAATGGGAGGTGCTCAAGCACCTGACCGCCCACGTCGACACCGGTGAGCCGCTGCCGCGCGCGCTGTACGACAAGATGCTCGCCGCAAAGAACTTCCAGAGTGGCATGCAGACGCTGCGGCAGATCGAGTTCTCGCTGTTCGACATGCGCCTGCATGCCGAGCCGGGTTCACAGGCCGATGTGCAAAAGGTGATTGATGAGGTGCGCCGCGAAGTCGCGGTGTTCCCGCCGCCGGCCTTCAACCGCTTCCAGCATTCGTTCTCGCACATCTTTGCTGGCGGCTATTCGGCCGGCTATTACAGCTACAAATGGGCCGAGGTCTTGAGCGCCGATGCCTGGAGCGCGTTCGAAGAAACCGGCACCTTGAACCCCGAGACCGGCCGGCGTTACCGCGAAGCCATTCTCGAAGCCGGTGGCAGCCGCCCGGCGATGGAGAGCTTCAAGGCTTTCCGCGGCCGCGAGCCACGTATTGATGCACTTTTGCGGCACCAGGGCATGGCTTGATGACTTAAATTCGCCCGGCCCCCGCGCTGAAGTTTTTCGTACTCAGGCTCTTGGAGCAGTCCTCATGACCACACACACCACCTCCACCCTGCGCCTTGCTTCAACCGTTTTGCTGACGCCTTTGCTGTTCATGGTGCTGCCCGCTCACGCCCAATACAAAGTCGTTGGGCCGGACGGCAAGATCACCTACACCGACCGTGCGCCCACCGAGGCGCAGAGCAAGGTGGTGCCGATCAATGGCGGCGGTAGCAGCTCAAGCGATGCCAGCTTGCCTTATGAGCTGCGCCAGGTCGCACAGCGTTATCCGGTGACACTGTATTCATCCAACGAATGCGCCCCTTGCGATGCCGGCCGGCAGTTCCTGCGTGAGCGGGGCGTGCCTTTCGCAGACAAATCGGTGTCCACGCCGGAAGACAGCAGCGCGATGCAGCGCCTGACCGGCACAACAAGTCTGCCGGTGGTCAGCATCGGCAGCCAAATCGTCAAAGGCTGGTCTCAAGGCGAGTGGGCGTCTTATCTCGACGCGGCAGGCTACCCGAAGACATCGCAGCTGCCGAAGACCTTCCAGACCGGCTCGGCGACGCCGCTGACCGAGCGCAAGGAATCGGTCCCCGCCCCAGCAGCGCCTGCGCCACGCCGTGCCACGCCAGCCCCGGCACCGGCCCCCGCAGAAACCGCGCCGCCCTCAGGCATCCGCTTTTGATCGAGCTGCGCTGATTGCTGATCTGTCGATCCACTGCGGTGGATCGACACCCTCACCACAGCGCACCTCAACTGCTGCGGTCGCGCTCAATGGGCGTAGCGAATGCGTCGCGCCTGAAAGCTGCCGGCACCTACCGCCACCCCCATCACCCAGAACAAGGTGCCAGCGCCAATCGCTGCACCAGCCACGCCGAACAACAGCGGCATCAGCGCGCTGCTGGCGTTGATCGTCATCGAACGCAACGCGATTGCCTCGCCATGGCGGTCGCTGGGCGTCAGGTGATGCAAGGTCGTCATGATCATCGGATTGACCGACCCGAGCGCCAGGCCCAGCGTGACCGCGCACAGCGCCATCAGCCAAGCTGATTGCACCCAGGGATAGACAGCAAACACCGCCGCCGTCAGCAGCATCGCACCATTCAAGACCTGCCATTCGCGCAGTCGGTGCGACAAGGTCGGAATCAGCAGCCGCACGCTGGCCACGGCTGCGGCGAACGCCCCCAGGATGAAGCCGATCGCCGATGCGCTGAAGCCGCGTTGGTGGCCGAGGATCGGCACGACGAAGGCATGCAGGTCCCAGCTCGATGACATCAAGAAGTTAACGAGCAGCAAGCGCGGCATGCCGGGCCTGGCAAGCAGCTCCCAGGCGGGCCGTTTCTCAGACCTGCTCAAGCCCGATCCGGCCTCCGCCGGCACCTTGCGTGCCCACCACAGCGCGGTCAGCGGCAACAGCAGCAACGCAACAAAGGCCCCCCGGAAGCCAACCACATCGATCATCACGCCGGCGATCACCGGGCCGATCATGTTCGACAAAGCCGGCGCCAGGCCCATCCAACTGAAGACCCGCGTCAGCTGGATGCGATCGCCTTCGGCCAATCGGCCGGCGGTGCGCTGGATCGCGATCATCCCGAAGTTGGTTCCGACGCCGCACAAGGTCGCCGCGATGCACAGCACCGGAAACTGCCAGCTGCCCAACCAGGTCGACACCACGGCCAGCAGCCCGCCCGCCACCGTCAGGCCGACCGCCACCCGCACCGGCCGGTGATAGCCATGCCGGTCCGCCAAACGGCCTGCGTGCAACGAAGACACTGCCGGCACCGCCGCGAACAGGCCCAGCAAAATGCCGATCGCCCATTGCGGCTGGCCGGCATGCAGCGCCAGCAAGGGCGCCGCCACCCGCACGCCGGCCATGCACGAATGCAGGCTGATCTGGCCCATGATCAGTGCCAGCAGGTGCCGAGAAAAGTTCGAATTCAAACCAGGGAGGCGCAGTTGCATGTCAAACATCCGACTCCAGCAGATCACCGCTGCGGCCTTCGGCAGCGACCGGCAAGACAAGCCGGGCCTGCGCTTCGGGCAACGCTTCGACCAGGCGCAGTTCGCGCGCCATCACGCGCGTGCGGGTCTCGGCCTGCGAGATGTGGTTGCTGGCCTCATCGAGCTTCTTCTTCGTCTTCGCCAGCACATCGCCGAACTTGGCAAACTCGGTCTTGACCGCGCCGAGCACCTCCCACACTTCCAGCGAGCGCTTCTCCAGCGCCAGCGTGCGAAAGCCCATCTGCAGGCTGTTCAGCGTGGCCAACAGCGTCGTCGGGCCGCACAGCATCACACGGTGCTCACGCTGCATCGCCTCGACGAGGCCGGGCCGCCGCAAGGCTTCGGCATACAGGCCCTCGGTTGGCACAAACAAGATGCCGAAGTCGGTGGTGTGCGGCGGCGCGACGTATTTGTCACGAATGGTCTTGGCTTCGGTGCGCAGGCGGGTTTCGATCGCACGGCCGGCTGCCTCGGCCGCCGGCGCATCGGCCTTGTCTTGCGCATCGAGCAGGCGCTCGTAGTCTTCCCGCGGAAACTTGGCATCGATCGGCAACCACAGCGGCACGCCATCGGCGCGCTGCCCCGGCAGGCGGATCGCAAACTCGACCCGCGCGTTGCTCCCCGGCACAGTTTCGATGTTCTTGGCGTACTGGTCGGGCGTGAACACCTGTTCGAGCAATCCGGCCAGCTGCACCTCGCCAAAGATGCCGCGCGTCTTCACGTTCGTCAGCACCCGGTTCAGCGAGCCGACATCCTTGGCCAACACCTGCATCTCGCCCAGCCCGGCATGCACCTTGTCGAGCCGGTCGGCCACCAGCTTGAAGCTTTCGCCAAGACGCTGCTCCAGCGTGGCATGCAGCTTTTCATCGACGGTCGCGCGCATCTGCTCGAGCTTTTGCTCGTTGCCTTGCTGAAGTGCCGACAGCTTGTCTTCGACCGCGGCACGCACCTCGATCAACCGGCGCTCGTTGGCCTCCGACAAGTGGCGCAACTGCTCGCCCAGCGTGTCGGAGAAGCGCTTCAGCCCAAGGTCTTGCGCCTCGCGTGAAGCCGCGGCTTGAGCCGCCTGCACGCCGCTGGCCGATTGCAGCGCCTGGCCCACGGCCTGCTGCATCGCGACGAGTTGGGTGCGAAAGCCGGCGATCTGCTCGTTCTGCAGACGCGCCACATTGGCCTGCGCGGCGGTCAGGGTTTGCTGGAAGTGGGCCAGCGTGCTGCCCAGCTCCTGGCGAGTGCCTTGCGCACTGCGGCCCAGCTCATCGCGCAGTTCGCGTTCCATGCGCTCGGAGCCCGCGCGAAACTCCGACTTCAGCGTGTCGTCGGCCGGCGCCTTGCGAAACGCGATCCACAGCAACAACAAGACGTTGACCAGCGCCAGACCGGCCAGAACCCACCACAAGATTTGCATCTGCCGATTGTCTCAGGCGGCCTTCTCACCAGCAGCGCATTTGGCACAAGGCCTGCGCTTTCGGTGGGGCGTTTTTCGATGAGCGACCACTGAAGCGCTCATCACGGCCGCGTGAGGTGATCGGCCGGCCGGAACCACCCCGCTTAGCCCCGCTCAGCCCGCGCCGTACAACACCTCGGGATTGATCGGCGTCGGTGGCTTGCCAGCGCGCGGGCCGAAGCCCAGCGCCGCGATCAGGTTATCGGCCGCCAGGTTCGCCATCGCACGGCGCGTGGCTTCGCTGGCGCTGGCGATGTGCGGCGTCAGCACGACGTTGGGCAAAGCCAGCAAGGCCGGGTTCAGCGCAGGCTCGCCTTCGAACACATCCAGGCCAGCCGCAGCAATGCGCTGGCGTGCCAACGCCTCGGCCAACGCGGCATCGTCGACCACGCCGCCACGGGCGATGTTGGTCAAGGTGGCCGTGGGCTTCATCAGCCCGATCTCGGCAGCGCCGATCGCATGCTGAGAGGCCGGCGAATACGGCACCACGATCACCAGGTGATCGGCCTCGCGCAGCAATTGCTCCTTGCTGACATAACGGGCACGGCACGCGGTTTCGGTCCCGGCATCCAGTGGCGAGCGGTTGTGATAGATCACCGGCATGCCGAAGCCAAACGCGCCTCGCCGCGCGATCGCTTGCCCAATGCGACCCATGCCGAAGATGCCCAGCGTGGCGCCATGGATGTCGCGGCCGGTGAACATGTCATACGACCATTTCTTCCAGTCGCCGCGCCGCAAAAAATGCTCGGCTTCGGTGATGCGCCGCGCCGTGGCCATCATCAGCGCGAAGCCGAAATCGGCCGTCGTCTCGGTCAGCACATCGGGTGTGTTGCTGCACAGGACACCGCGCGCCGTGCAGGCGGCGACATCAATGTTGTTGAAGCCCACCGCGATGTTGCACACCGCGCGCAGTTGCGGGTTCGCGGCCAACAGTTCGGCATCGATCTTTTCGCTGCCGGTGGCAAGCAGGCCCAGCTTGCCGCGCAGCTGCTGCAAAAGCTCGGCCTTGTCGAGCACCGTATCTTGCGGGTTGTCATGGACCTCGAAGTATTCGCGCAGCCGCTCGACGACCTCGGGGAACACGGCGCGCGCCACCAGCACTTGGGGTTTGATGAATTCAGTCACCATTCACTCCAAGAAGCGTGCAAAGCCCGCCACCGGCTCGCGTTCCGTGATCAGCATGTTTTCCACCGCAGCGGGGTCGGCATGCCCCAGCGACATGCCGCACACCAGCATCTCTTGCGCTGGCGCGCCGACGAACTCCGTGATCAGTCGGTGAAATTGCGTGAAGGCGGCTTGCGGGCAGGTATCGAGCCCGCGCCCGCGCGCCGCGACCATGATGCTTTGCAGGAACATGCCGTAGTCGAGCCAGCTGCCCTGCGCCATCACGCGATCGATTGTGAAGATCAGCCCGACCGGCGCATCAAAGAAGCGGTAGTTGCGGCCGTGCTGCAAATGCATGCGCTCCTTGTCGGTCTTGCCAATGCCGAGCAGGCCGTAGAGATCCCAACCCACCTTGCGGCGGCGGTCGATGTAAGGCGAGCGCCATTGCTCCGGGTAATACGGGTACTCCTGCAGATGCGTTTCAGCCTCGGCCGGGTCATCGAACGCCGCGAGCACGCGGCGCGACAACTCGCGCAGCGGCTCGCCGGTCAACACATAGACCTTCCAGGGCTGGGTGTTGGTGCCCGAAGGCGCACGCGAGGCCACTTCGAGAATGGCTTCGATGGTCTTGCGCGGCACGGCGGTCGGCAAAAAGGCCCGCACCGATTTGCGCGAGCTGATCGCCGCGTCGACTGCAGCGCTGTTCTGGGATTCGATGGCGTCTGGCTTCAAATGAGGGGCTCCTTCAAGGCATCGGTCAACACGGTAAGGAATGCGGCCGGGCGAGGTCGACAGCCACGGTCAGGTGGGCATCGGCGCCCTTGGCCACCCCGTTCATGTTCAGCGTCATGAAGTGGAGGTCGCTCGATGGGTGTCATGCGTGCGCATTCTTCCACTGCTGCCAGCTCTGGCAGGCCAGGCGCAGCGAGTTGACCTGCACGCTCACAGTGTCTTCCAACACCCGGCCGTAGCCTCCCGCCATCGACAGCGCCACTGGAATGCCGCGCTCACGCAACGCAGTCAGCACGCGGCGATCGCGCTCGGCCAGCCCGGCGCTTGTGAGCTTGAGGCGGCCCAACCGGTCGCCTTCATGCGGATCGGCACCCGCCAGATAGAACACCAGCCCGGGCGGCGCGCTGCGATGGCGTCGCCACAGTTCATCGAGCGCGTTATCCAGTGCGGCGAGGTAGTCGATGTCGGCACAGCCGTCGGGCAGGTCGACATCGAGGTCGCTGGCTTCCTTGCGAAACGGAAAGTTCTTCGCGCCATGCATCGACAAGGTGAACACCGTCGGGTCGTCACGAAAGATCACGGCGGTACCGTTGCCCTGATGAACATCGAGATCGATCACCGCGACGCGCAGCAGCTGCCGCCGCGCCCGGTGCCATTCGGCCTGCATCAGCCGCGCGGCCACCGCCACATCGTTGAAGACGCAATAGCCACCGCCTTTGTCGGCACTGGCGTGATGCGTGCCGCCGGCCAGGTTGGCGGCCACGCCTTCAGCGAGTGCCGCGCGTGCGGCCTGGATCGTCGCGCCCACCGAGCGGCAAGCGCGCTCAGCCATGCGCGGCGACCATGGAAAACCGATCTCGCGCTGCTCGGCCTCGCTCAGCTGGCCACCCAGCACCGAGCCGACGTAATGCGGCGTGTGGGCCAGCGCCAGTTCGCCCTCGCTGGCCGGCAAGGCTTCGCACAAATGCACCGCGGGCAGTTCGGCCTCGACCCGTTCACGCAGCCAGCGGTATTTCTGCATCGGGAAGCGGTGGCCTTCCGGGAGCGGCAACACGAAATGATCGGAATAGAAAGCTTGCATCGGCCAATTGTCGCGAGCGACGCGGCTGCGTTGGATTCCAAGGGCAAATCGCGCCCTCCTGGATGCCTTTTTAGAAAGCAGCTTCTAATTTTGCTGCGCCGCAACAAAACGCACTTGTAATGTGTCGGCAGACCCGTATACTTTCGTCATGGTGCAGCGCAACAAAGGCTGTGTCAGATCCCCGAACCAAATCATTGGAGATTCAAATATGCTGACCGCTGAACAAATTCTCGCCGCTCACAAAGCCAACGTCGAAACTCTCTTCGGCCTGACCAGCAAGGCCTTCGAAGGTGTTGAAAAACTCGTCGAACTGAATTTGCAGGTCGTCAAGACCGCGTGGGGTGAAGTGGCTGAAACCACCAAGGCAGCGTTGTCGGTGAAAGATGCGCAAGAGTTGTTGGCACTGCAAGCCGGCCTGCTGCAACCTGCCGCCGAAAAGGCAGCTGCCTATGGCCGTTATGTGTATGACATCACGTCCGGCACCAACGCCGACATTAGCAAGGTGGCCGAAGCCCAAGCGGCTGAAGCCCAAAAGAAATTCCTGGCTGTCGTTGACACCGCCGTCAAGAACGCACCGGCCGGCACCGAAAATGCCGTTGCTTTGGTGAAGTCTGCGGTAGCGGCTGCCAACAACGCCTATGAAAGCGTGCACAAGGCGGCCAAGCAAGCCGCTGATGTGGCCGAAGCCAACTTCCAAGCCATCAGTGCAACCGCCGCGAAGGCGACGCAATCTGCCAAAACTGCGAAGCGCGCAGCCTGAAATTATTTCGCGAGCCGTTGAACTTCTCGACGGTCGCGATCTCAGACAAATGCCACATGCGATGTTTGTGGTATTTCTGAAGGTTGTCTCCTCGGTACCCGCGAATCTCCGTTCCAGGTACCTTTCGGCCCAGTGTTTTCACTGGGCCGTTTTATTTGGCAAGCCCAATGCTTGAATATCCGAGTTGTCGATGCGGGTATCTGCGCTTGGCTGAAGGAATTCTTCTGCCAACGACCTCAATCTCTTTGCCGACAGATGGGCTGTGTCCATCGCGGCGCCAGTTTCTCGCGTCCCGATTCGCCCTCAGGTTATTCGGCCATTGGGCTATTTTGTTTTGGCCGCAATCCGTGCCTTCAGATCCTGCAGCAGGCTGACTGCAATCTCACGCCCGGCTTGAATCGAGCGCTTGCGTGACGAGAAGTCGGCACTCGACACCCCGGCCAGCTTCGGCCGCATCACGACATCAGCCTCACGCAGCTCGAAGCTGTTGATGCTGCGGCCCATGATCGAGAAAGTTTGCAGCAGCATGCGCATCGCGTCGCCTGTCGGTGCGCCATCGGGAATCGCCGAAATGTCGACCGCGATCACGAGATCGGCGCCCATCTGCCGGACAAAGCGCACCGGCACTGGCGACACCAAACCGCCATCCACATACTCGCGCGTACCGATGCGAACCGGCGTGAACACCGCCGGCACGGCGCTCGACGCTCGCACCGCGACACCCGGATCGCCGCGTTGAAAAAGGATCGGCGCGCCGTTGTCGAGATCGGTCGCCACAATGCCCAGCGGAATCTGCATTTGCTCGATCGAGCGATGGCCGGTGTTTTCGCGCACGTATTTCGCCAGCGCTTCGCCGCGGATCAACCCACGGCCTGGAAACGCCCAATCCGCAAATGCCGACTCGTCCATCGTGTTGGCCATCGCAGCCAAGGATTTACCGCTGCGTCCCGACGCGTACAACGCGGCCACCAGACTGCCGGCCGAGGTGCCGGCCACGTAGTCGACCTTGATGCCGTTTTCTTCCAGGACCTGGATCACGCCGATGTGCGCAAAGCCGCGCGCCGCGCCACCGCCCAAGGCCAAACCGATTTTTGGCGGCCGGGGCTGCACCACCGGCGCCGAAGCCATGGCCTCGGGCGGCAATGGAAGCGTCACGGACGGGGGCAGCGTCACCACCGGGATCTGTGGGATCGTGGTCGGCGGAAGTGCTGGCGGAGTTTGGCAAGCGGCGAGCAAAAACGCAGCGGCGCAGACGGCCCAGCCGGCAGGCCGGGATAGCGAGGTGATAGGCATCCGTTGATTTTAGAAGGCCATCGGTCACGCCTTTAGCAGCCACACGAATAATCAATTTACGAAAGTGTTCTTTCTCGATATAAGACCGCTCCGGACAATCAAGCCTTTCAAAGCAGGCACCCAGAGCAATGAACTGCAGCAAAGCCGCGCATGCTGCGCCCACCCGGTCGTTCAGAGTGGAGCGCAGCGTGGCTGTTGTGTTGCTGCATGGGGTTCGCCATCGAAATCTGGCTCGGCAGCTCCCTTGACGATGAAAATACAGCCTGGACGGCTCTGCCGATTTGTTCGAGCCACACCCTTCGGTCATCGCCGCCCATCAGCACCACCCGGTCACTGCAGGCCTTCCAGTCATTCACTGAACCTCATCATCCAAGATGTACCAGTACACCTCTTTCGACAAACAGTTCGTCAAGCAGCGCGCCGCGCAGTTCCGTGATCAGCTGGAGCGCAACCTCGCCGGCACGCTGGGAGACGATGAGTTCCGTGCGCTGCGGCTGCAAAACGGCTGGTACATCCAGCGCCATGCACCGATGGCCCGCATCGCCGTGCCCTATGGCGAACTGAGCTCGACACAGCTGCGCATGCTGGCGCGCATCGCTCGCGAATACGACCGCAACTACGCTCACTTCACGACGCGCCAGAACTGCCAATTCAACTGGATTCCGCTGCCACGCTCGGCCGATGTGATGGACCTGCTCGCCTCGGTCGACATGCACGGCATCCAGACCAGCGGCAACTGCATCCGCAACATCACCAGCGATTGCTTCGCCGGCGTCGCTGCCGATGAGTTGATCGACCCGCGCCCTTATTGCGAAGTGATGCGCCAGTGGAGTTCGCTGCATCCCGAGTTCGCCCACCTGCCGCGCAAATTCAAGATCGCTGTCAGCGGCGCTGCCGAAGACCGCGCCGCCATCGAATGGCATGACGTCGGCCTGCAGCTGCTGAAAAACGATGCCGGCGAGATTGGCTTCAAGGTGCTCGTGGGCGGCGGCATGGGCCGCACGCCGATCATCGGCGCCGTGGTCAACGCGTTCCTGCCCTGGCAGCAGATCCTTGTCTACCTCGAAGCCATCGTGCGGGTCTACAACCGCTATGGCCGGCGCGACAACATGTACAAGGCGCGCATCAAGATCCTCGTGAAGGCCGAAGGCCAACGCTTCATCGACGACGTCAACAAGGAATTCGCTGACATCCTGGCGCATGACCTGGACGGCCATGAGCACCTGATTCCGCAGGCCGAATTCGACCGCGTGGCCGTCGGCTTCAAGCGCCCGCAAGGCATTGCAGCCGCGACACCGAGCGCCGATCTCGGCGCCCCGGCCGACGCACCCGAGGCTTTCCAGCGCTGGCTGCAGCGCAATGTGCATGCCCATCAGGTGCCGGGTTATCGCGCCGTGACCTTGTCGCTGAAGCGGGTCGGCCAACCACCGGGCGACACCACCGATGCGCAGATGGAACTCGCTGCCGGCCTCGCCGATCGCTACAGCGCCGGCGAGTTGCGCGTCTCGCATGACCAGAACCTGGTACTGCCCTGGGTGCGCGACAGCGAGCTGTTCGCACTTTGGAAAGAAGCGCGAGACGCGAGCTTCGCCACGCCCAACATCGGCCTCTTGACCGACTTGATCGCCTGTCCTGGCGGTGACTTCTGCGCGCTGGCCAATGCCCGCTCGATCCCGGTGGCCGAGCAGATCACCGAGCGCTACCAAGACCTCGACGAGCTGTACGACATCGGCGACATCGACCTGCACATCAGCGGCTGCATCAACAGCTGTGGCCATCACCACAGCGGCCACATCGGCATTCTTGGCGTCGATAAAGACGGCACCGAGTGGTATCAGGTCACGCTGGCCGGCTCCGATGGTTCGACGATCAGCGGCCCGTCGGTCGCCGGCAAGGTAATCGGCCCGTCTTTCGCAGCCGACGAAGTGGCCGATGCGGTAGAGGCAGTGATCGACACCTACCGCGAGCAACGCGCGGCCAATGAGCGATTCATTGACACAGTCAAGCGTATCGGGCTTGACCCGTTCAAGACTGCCACCAATGCCATCCGCCGCAGCACCGCGCGTGCCGCCTGAGCGCCCGAAGAAAGACTCTGTCATGAAGTTCATCAAACCCAGCAACAACCTCTGGCACACCGTGGTCGGCGAAGACGGCCCGATGGTCACGCTGACGCCCAAGGCCCACAGCCTGCTGAGCCTGGCCCAGTGGCGCAGCGTGCGCAGCACCTGGCCGCAAGGCCTGGCGGTGGGCGTCGAATTCCCGAACGACACCGACATCGAAGAGCTGGTCGATGACCTGCCGCGCCTTGCGCTGGTGGTGCTGCGATTCCCGAAATGGACCGATGGCCGCGCCTACAGCCAGGCCCATCTGCTGCGCTCACGCTATCGCTACAAGGGTGAAGTGCGCGCCATCGGCGAGGTGGTGGTCGACATGATGCCGCTGCTCAAGCGCACCGGCTTCGACTCGGTGGTGCTGCGCGCCGACCAATCGATCGACATCGCCGAGCGCGCGCTGCATTTCTTCCCCGGCCACTACCAGGGTGATGTCGACGAGCGCCGCCCCTTGTTCGCGCGCCCGCAAGGCGAGGCTCACACTGAGGAAGCGTTCAACCAGGCGGGGTCGTCGATATGAGCGCCATCGGCCTGTATGCCCGCGCCACACCGCAATTCGATGCCCGAATGACCCACGCCGTCGCGGTGCTGGAGGAAGCCGCAGCCGCGCATGCCGGCCAGGTGGTGCAAGCCACCAGCCTCGGCGCCGAAGACATGGTGCTGACCGACCTGATCGCGCGCCATGGCATCGCCATCGCCATCGGCACGCTGGAAACCGGCAAGCTGCATGAGCAAACGGTCGCGCTGATCCCGCGCATCGAAGAACGCTACGGCCTGAAGGTCGAGATCTATCGCCCCGAAGCCGAGGCGGTGATCCATTTCGTCAAGAACTACGGCGAGCGCGCGATGTATGACAGCATCGATTTGCGCAAGGGCTGCTGCGGCATCCGCAAGCTGGAGCCCTTGTCACGCATGCTGGCGTCGCGCACCGCCTGGGTCACCGGCCTGCGCCGCGAGCAAAGCAACAATCGCGGCGACGTGCCCTTCAGCGAACTCGATGACAAAGGCCGCACCAAGTTCAACCCGCTGGCCGACTGGACCTGGAACGACATCTGGCACTACATCGCTACCCACCACGTGCCTTACAACCCGCTGCATGACGAATTCATGCCCAGCATCGGCTGCGAGCCCTGCACCCGCGCCATTGCCGTCGGTGAAGACTTCCGCGCCGGCCGCTGGTGGTGGGAGGACGAAAAGGCCAAGGAATGCGGGTTGCATGTGCACGACGACAACACAGAGCCTGCCTCATCATTGATCGGAGACCGTTCATGAACGCCCCGCTGACCGTCGAGCAACTGCTCCCCGAGCTGGACCACACGCACCTCGACTGGCTCGAAGAAGAAGCCATCTTCATCCTGCGCGAGACCGTCGCTGCCTTCGAGCGCCCAGCGCTGCTGTTCTCGGGCGGCAAAGACTCCTGCGTCGTCTTGCGCCTGGCCGAGAAGGCCTTCAAGACCAAATCAACAAAAGCCCCCAAGGCGACTTCGTCGCCGGCCCCCCAGGGGGGCGCTCAGCCGTCTTGGGGCGGCCCGGCGACGGCTGACGACGGTGAGTTCAAGGGCCGCCTGCCCTTCCCGCTGCTGCACGTCGACACCGGCCACAACTTCCCCGAAGTGATCGAGTTCCGTGATCGCCGCATTGCCGAGATGGGCGAGCGCCTGGTCGTCGGCCACCTCGAAGATTCGATCAAGCGCGGCACCGTTCGACTCTCGCACCCGCTCGAGTCGCGCAACGGCCACCAGACCGTGGCCCTGCTCGAAGCCATCGAAGAACACCGCTTCGACGTGCTGATGGGCGGCGCCCGCCGCGACGAAGAAAAGGCGCGCGCGAAAGAGCGCATCTTCAGCCACCGCGACAGCTTCGGCCAATGGCAGCCGAAGGAGCAGCGCCCCGAACTCTGGACGCTGTTCAACACCCGCATCAAGCCGGGCGAACACATGCGCGCGTTCCCGATCAGCAACTGGACCGAGCTTGATGTCTGGCTCTACATCGCCCGCGAAAACATTCCGCTGCCCAGCCTTTACTTCAAGCATGAGCGGCAGGTGATCCGCCGCAAGGGCCTCTTGGTGCCGCTGACCGAGGTGACGCCGCCGGAAGCCGGTGAAACGGTCGAGACCGCCGAGGTGCGCTTTCGCACCGTGGGCGACATGACCTGCACCTGCCCGGTCGAAAGTCCGGCCACGAACGCGACCGAGATCGTCGCCGAAACCTTGAAGGTGACGGTCAGCGAGCGTGGCGCTACCCGCATGGATGACCGCACGTCTGAAGCTTCGATGGAGCGGCGTAAAAAAGAAGGCTATTTTTAAGGCCACCCCCGAAGCGCTCACGCGCTTCCCCCTCGAGGGGGCGAACCCAGTGGCCTGGCAAAGCCAGTTCCACGGGGTCCGCGTGATCCGGCCCGTGTGGCGGCCAACAACTGATTTATGCAACGAGCCATCCGCTCGATGCGATTGAGAAGACCTAGATGAGTACTGCATCCGTCAAAGACCACCGCGCCTTGCGCTTCCTGACCGCCGGCTCCGTCGACGACGGCAAGAGCACCTTGATCGGCCGCCTGCTGTATGACAGCCGCGCGATCCTGGCCGATCAGCTCGATACCTTGGAGAAGCGTGCCGCTGGTGCGCCGATCGATCTGTCGCTGCTGACCGACGGCCTGGAGGCCGAGCGCGAGCAAGGCATCACGATCGATGTCGCCTATCGCTACTTCGCGACCAAGCAGCGCAAGTTCATCATTGCCGACGCCCCCGGCCACGAGCAGTACACCCGCAACATGGTGACGGCCGCGGCCGGCAGCGACGCTGCGGTGGTGCTGGTCGACATCACCAAGCTGGATACCCACGCCCAGCCGCTGCCCTTGCTGCCGCAGACCCGCCGCCATGCGCTGCTGGCCCACCTGCTGCGCGTGCCGAGCATCGTGTTTGCGGTCAACAAGCTCGATGCCGTCAGCGACCCGGCGCAAGCCTTCGCGGCCGTGAGCGTTGCGCTGCGCGCCTTTGCCGAACAGGCGGGCATTGCGGTGGGCGGCATCATCCCGGTCTCTGCCTTGCGTGGCGACAACGTCACCCAGCCGCTCGATGCCGATTGGTACAACGGCCCTTCGCTGCTGCAACTGCTCGAATCGCTGCCGGCACTGCAGGAGCGCAAAGACGGCGATCTGCTGATCCCGGTGCAGTACGTGTCGCGCGAAGGCGAAGGCACCGGCAACCAGCCGCGCCAGCTCTTCGGCCGCGTCGCCCATGGCCGCGTGAAGGCCGGTGACACAGTACAAATCTTCCCGAGTGGCCAGACCGCGGTGGTCGCCGAGGTGCGCCTGGCCAGCGAAACCGTCGACGTGGTCGAAGCCGGCCAATCGGCCGGCGTGCTGCTCGACCGCCAGCTCGATGTCTCGCGCGGCGACTGGATCTCGACGCCGCAAACCATCCACGAAACCCAGCGGTTCAGCGCCACGCTGGCTTGGCTCGACACCGAGCCCGCCGTCGTCGGCCGCAAGTACTGGGTGCGCCACGGCAACCGCTGGGTGCAGGCGCGCATCGCCGCGATCGAAAGCCGCATCGACATCCATACGCTGGACACGATCGATGCGCATCAACTGGCGGTCAACGAGATCGGCCATGTGATTATTGAGACGCAGCAGGCCTTGCCGGTTGAAGCCTTCGCCTCGAACCGTGTCGGCGGCTCGCTGATCATCGTTGACCCCGCCAGCAACCGCACCAGCGGCGCCTTGCTGGTCAAGGCCGCCGCCTGAGCGGTGGCATCCACCCCAGGCAACTGAACATGGGCCGCGTTTTCTTCATCGGTGCCGGCCCCGGCGCGGCCGACCTGATCACGCTGCGCGGCGCGCGGCTGCTGACCACGGCCGATGTCGTGCTGTTCGATGCATTGGCCGATCCGGCGCTGCGCGACTTCGCGCCCAAGGCGCGCTGGGTCGATGTCGGCAAGCGCGGCTTCGCCGACAGCATGGGCCAGACCGCGATCAACGCACTGCTGATCAAGTACGCCCAAGAGCACGGCACCGTGGTGCGCCTCAAAGGCGGCGACCCGAGCGTGTTTGGCCGCCTCGAAGAAGAACTCGAAGCACTGGCACGGGTCGACATCGAATGCATCGTCGTGCCGGGTGTCACGGCCGCCATTGCTGCGGCCGCCGACAGCCAGCGCCCGTTGACGCGCCGCGGCACCGGCCGCAGCGTCAGCCTTGCGACCGCGATGACGCGCAGCGGGCAAGTGATTGCCACCCGCAACGCCGACACTGAAGTGTTCTACATGGCCGGCAAGCAAGTCGCGGCCTTGTCGCGACAACTGCTGAATGCCGGCTGGCCTGCCAATGAGCCGGTGAGCGTGGTGTCGCGCGCCGGCTGGCCGGATGTCTTGCACAGCGAGCACACGGTCGAAAGCCTGCCTCGTGCGAGCATGCTGCACGCCGGGCGGCCGACCATCGTGACCGTCGGTGCAGGCGCCCGGCCGATCGATTCCCACAACGCCTGCGACAGCGCGGCATCAGACCCCTTAAAATCCGACCCTTGGCCCTCGGGCCCCGCTAGCCCTCCCGCCACTTCAAAGACCGAGCCATGACCCACGTCGTCACCGAAGCCTGCATCCGCTGCAAATACACCGACTGTGTGGACGTGTGTCCCGTCGATTGCTTCCGCGAAGGCCCGAACTTCCTCACCATCGATCCCGATGAGTGCATCGATTGCGCGGTGTGCATTCCGGAATGCCCGGTCAACGCCATCGTCCCGGAAGAAGATGTGCCCGGCGATCAAATCCACATGATCAAGCTCAATGCCGATCTGGCCAAGAATTGGCCCAGCATCACCAAGCGCAAGCCGGCGCTGCCCGATGCCGACGAATGGAAAGACAAGACCGGCAAGTTGCCTGAGCTGGTCAAGTAACGTCACTCCAGCACTGACTGACACGTGACCGCTCCCGAGGCCTTCGCCACCGCAGTCACCCCGGCCGCACCGATCGAAACCGACGCCGTCGTGATCGGTGCCGGCCCGGTCGGGCTGTTCCAGGTGTTTGAACTCGGCCTGCTCGACATCCGCGCCCATGTGATCGATTCCTTGCCCCAAGCCGGCGGCCAATGCATCGAGCTCTATCCCGACAAGCCGATCTATGACATCCCCGCGCTGCCGGTATCGACTGGCAGGGAATTGGTGGATCGGCTGCTGAAGCAGATCGAGCCTTTCCACACCCCATTCCATCTCGGCCAGGAAGTCACCGCACTGAGCCGAGCGGAAGACGGCCGCTTTCAGCTCGAAACCCAAACGGGCCAGCGCTTCATCGCGAAGGCCGTTTTCGTGGCGGGCGGCGTGGGCTCGTTCCAGCCACGCCAGTTGAAGATCGGAGGGCTCGACGCGCACAAGCAGTCGCAGTTCTTCTATCAGGTCGATTCACCCGCCCGGTTTGCAGGCCAGCATCTCGTGATCTCGGGCGGCGGCGACTCAGCGCTCGAATGGGCGATCCGCTTCGCGGCGCCCGGCCCGCATCGCGCGCGCAGCGTCACGCTGCTGCACCGCCGGGACGGTGGCTTCACCGCCACGCCCGAGCGCGTGGCCCGCATGAGGGCCTTGTGTGATGCCGGCGACATCACGCTTGCGGTCGGCCAGATCATCGGCATCGAAGAACACGAGGGCCGGTTGACTGGCGTGGTCGTGCTCGGTAACGACAGCACGGTGCGCACGCTGAAGCTCGATTCGCTGCTGGTGCTGCTGGGCTTGAGCCCGCGCCTGGGCCCGATCGCCGACTGGGGCTTCGAACTCGAGCGCAAACAGATCGTCGTTGACACCGAGAAGTTCGAAACCGCGATCCCTGGTGTCTTTGCCGTCGGCGACGTCAATACCTATCCCGGCAAGAAGAAGCTGATCCTGTGCGGCTTCCATGAGGCCACGCTGGCCGCGTTCGCGGCCGCGCCTTATGTGTTCCCCGACCAGCGGGTTCAGCTTCAATACACGACCACCAGCCCGAAGCTGCACAAGCTGTTGGGCGTGTCGGTGGACATCGAACCGACTCACGCGCTCATGGTTCGAACCTGATGCGGTCAGCGGCTCCCCGACGGGTTGAACCGCCGATCGATGGACCGAAGAAGGCGATCCAGTCCTTGAGCTTCCTTCTCTGACAGCTCGAACACGTCACCATGCTCGATAACAAAACGGGCCACCCGCCCGACCGCTGCCACGCAGGCGTCGCCAAGATAGGGCTCGGCAATGTCGACCCAGAAGCTCGATGACGCCATGGCAAAGATCGTGTGTGAGCGGATCTTGATGTCGATGGAAACGCCCACGACTTCCTGCATCTGGAAGCCTTTGAGAAGCGACACGAGGTAAGGCCCGAGGTATGCAGCCGCCGCATGTGCCGGCAGTTCGAGGAGCGGCGTTGCAGCCATGAAGCCGACCGAGTCGATATCGACGTCAGCCGGTCGAACACCAACGAAAGCGTTCTTCGCGTCCTCGCCATATTCCCCGTCCATCAAGGCCATGTCTTGGGGCGATGGCGCCTCCATGACAGACCAAGCGGCCTGCACTTCCGCCTTCAAATCGCCTGCAGTCGGTGCGGTCACGGTCATAGTTTGTCCAGCGTTCTCAGTCGGCTGCGCATGCTGTTCAATTCTCCATATTGGGCGTTGCGCCTGGCCGAGGTCGTCGGATGGTTGGACCCTGGCCACGGAATGTCGTCGCAGCCCATGTCGATGTACTTTTCTCGTTCATCGCAAAGCTCTCTCAACGACCTTCTCATTCTGGATCTCGCGAAAGAGGTTTCGGTAGGCTTGGGTCAGGATCGGCACGAGTGGATTGTTCTGCTTGATCTCCTGCGCCACCTTGCTCTTCAGTGCATTGAACTCGTTGGTCCGGTGATCTGCCTCCTTCTTCTGGATTGCCTTGTACTTGGCCGGCCGGCGGATTGTCGCGATCCATGTTGCCAGCCAGGTCGACCGTGTTCTTGTTGTTGTGAAACTTCTTGTCCGTGTGACGGCAGGCATTCTGGCCGTCCATCTTCACGTCGAGCGAATACGTGATCCAGTCGGTCGCCTTCATGTTGACGCCGTACTTCAGGCCGCCCGCCGTGCCAGCCTCATCGCCGTTGGAGCTAGCGTACTGCGACCCTTTCACGGCAATCATCTGGCCGTGGGCCCTGACTGTGGTGGTTCCGCCTTGCAGCGAGGATTGCTTCGCCACATTGGGATACGGCACCGGGATCGGACCGCCAGGCGACGGCGTCTTGCACACGTCCGGGACGGTGGCGTTTGAAATGCCGACACTGCCTTTGTACGTGAGGCCCAATCCGTCAACCGAAATATTCGTAGGCATCAGGGCCCTTCCCATCGCCGAAGGATCGCGGCGCCGCGCCGCCCTCCTTCCGAACTGGCCCAGGTCAGGTTCAGCGGCCCCTTGGCGTAGCCGCGCTCTTCTGCCGCCGCCACGAGGCTCACGTAGAGCGGCCCCGAGGCGGCACCCACATCTCCCCAGCAATCGGCCGGGGCTTCAAATGCAGCGGCGTCCTTGAACAGCCTCGACGCCTTGAGGGCGGCGAAGCCGTATTCGTTGCCGCGGTATCTCTCGCCGTTCATGTCGCAGATGATGCGATCCGCGCGCGCGCCCTGGGCCAGCGATCTGGCCGACGCTAGGAAGGCAGTGGAGAGCCCCTCGCCCAGGCAGATGTCTTCAGTTCGGATCAGATTCTTCCCGATGCCGGACCCGGCCGAGACAAGGGAAAGAAGCGGTGTCAGGCCGAGACGTAGCGCTGTTTCCACTCGGGCGACGAGCACGAAGCCCGCTGCCTCGCCCGGGCAGAAGCCGTAGATGTTGCCGTCGGAATGGAGCTGCTCGTTGTCGTCGAGCCATTCGATGGTGTCGCGACACAGGTAGCTGTCGACCCCACCCGCAAGCACGATGTCGGCCTCACCTTCCGCAAGCAGGCGACCTGCAGTCTCCAGGGCCAGGTCAGCGGCATCTCGTTGAATGGCTCGGGTTGCGACATCGAAAGCCCGATCAACCCTTTGGAGAGGCGCCTGTCCCCAACGACATTGAGTTTCTTATCGACCGTCTGGACCTTGAGACGCACGCCGCTTTGGGCCGCGCGGCGATGGTTCGGTGCATGGGCGCGCCCGTCGACCAGCACGTCCGTGCCGTCCTTGAGAAGCACGAAATCGCTGTCCTTCAACAATCCGGAGGCCATGGGGTCGCCGGCAAAAACGGGCGCTCGCTGGACCTCGGTCTGCTCTGCCGCAGGTGATTGGTGCCCGTCGGAATCGATCTCGAAACAAGCCCGGATGGCAATCATCACTCCTCGCCACGCTCATCGCGCGTCCAGGTCGATTCGGCAGAAAAGGGCGTTGTATTCCTCAGCATCCACATGGGCGACATCTTCCCTTGAACCCGGGTGCTTTCGAGATGACCAAAGACGACCCGCAGAAGGCGGCTGGCCGCTGGCGTTTTCGCCAAAGATGATCCGAAGTCCGGCGCCCATCGGCAGGCCATAGGCAGCCCAAACCACGGTCGAACACGGCCCCGATCATCGCAACACCCTTTCCAATGGTGCAGAATCCGCCTTGCTCGCCCTCACCCGGCGGGCTTCGCTAGGGGTGCTGGTCATGTTCGCGTGACCGGCTGAGAGAGTCCCTTTGAACCTGATCGGTGGCGCGCTGTTGCAGGCGCGTCACGGGCTGACAACATGATCTTGTCGGCCTGAGGTAATCCTCGCGCAGGGAAGCGTCATGCCAAGGCCTCGCGGCCAAGGCGTGTGTACGCCGACCTGCCATCGACAACTTGGAAAGCACGATGGCGTCCCGTTTATCTTCTTCTCACTTGGCCGCTCGTTCGGCCTGGGCCCCGATCGCCTGGGCAGCGGCCAGCTTTGCGGCTTCGATCGCGCAAGCACAAACCAATTCATCCAGCGAGCCGGTCAGCCTGCCGGCCATCACCGTCACCGGCCGCTCGGCCAATGACACCGCCACCATCGGCGGCTTCGGCGACATTCTCTTGTCGCGTTCGCCATTGCAAGCGACGGTGATCAGCACCCAGCGCCTGCAAGACGCCGGCGTGAACAGCCTGGCCGACATCAGCCGCTTCGATCCAAGCATCAGCGATGCCTACAACTCCGAAGGCTACTGGAGCAGCTTCACGGTGCGCGGCTTTGTCATCGACAACCGCTTCAACTTCCGCCGTGATGGCTTGCCGATCAACGCCGAAACCTCGCTGCCCTTGGGCAACAAGGGAAACATCGAAGTGTTGAAAGGCACCAGCGGCATGCAGGCCGGCACCAGCGCGCCAGGCGGCCTGGTCAACCTCGTCGTCAAGCGGCCCGAAGGCACAGTGCGCTCGGCCTCACTCGGCTGGCGTGAGAACAACAGCTACGGTGCTGCGGTCGACATCGGCCAGCGCTTCGGCGAGGGCGATGTGTTCGGCTTGCGGCTGAACGCGGCCTATGGCCATCTCGACCCGCTGATCCACGACCTGCAAGGCCGCCGCCATCTGCTGGCGCTGGCCGGCGATTGGAGGCTAACGCCCGACAGCCTGCTGGAAGCCGAAGTCGAGATCAGCCGCCAGTCCCAACCCAGCCAACCCGCCATGAGCCTGCTGGGCGATCGCCTGCCCGACGCATCGACCTTCGACCCGCGAACCAACCTCAATCACCAGCCGTGGTCGCAGCCGGTGGTGTTGAACGGTGACACCGCCTCGCTGCGCTGGCAGCAGCGGCTCTCGGCCGACTGGCGCGCGGTAGCGCACTTCGCTACGCAGCAGTTGACCAGTGACGATCGCCTGGCCTTCCCTTACGGCTGCAGTGCAGAAGAGCGTTATGACCGCTATTGCAGCGATGGCAGCTACGACCTCTATGACTACCGCAGCGACAACGAGCGCCGCCGCAGCGATGCCTTCGACCTCAACGCTCAAGGCAAGCTCGAACTCGCCGGCATGCCTCATGCGCTCACCACCGGTGCACTGTTGAGCCGCTTCAAGAGCCGCTTCCAGGGCCAGGCCTATAACTACACAGGCACCGGGAACATCGACGACACCACGCTCACGCCCGCGGCACCTGAACTCACCGGCACCAACACCAATCGCGACGAACGATCGACTGAGCTTTACCTGCGCGATGCGATCACCTTGGCGCCCCAATGGACCGTCTGGCTTGGCCTGCGCCACACGCAACTCAAGCGCGAGAGCATGCGCACCGACGGCAGCGAGGCGTCGAGCTATACCCAGTCATTCACGACCCCTTGGCTGTCGTTGAGCCATCAGGTCTCCAGCGGCCTGCTCGCTTATGTCAGCTGGGGCCAGGGCGTGGAGTCCGAGGTCGCACCGAACCGCGAGCGATACATCAACCGCGGCCAAGCGCTGCCCGCGCTAAAGAGTCGGCAGACCGAGTTGGGCTTGAAGGGCTCGGGCGGCGACTTCAACTGGAGCTTGGGCGCCTTCGACATCTCGCGCCCGCGCTTCACCAACCTCGGCACCGACTGCAGCAACGACGAGCCCGGCAACACCTGCGCCCATGTGGAAGACGGCAAGCAGCAGCACCGCGGCATCGAAGCCGAAGGCGAATGGTCGACCGGCCCGTGGGCCCTGCAGGCCGGTGCGATGTGGCTGCATGCCAGGGTAAAAAACGTGACCGGTGAAGCGAACCTGAACGGCCGCAAGCCCGTCAACGTGCCCGACCACAGCGTTAAGCTCAATGCGCGCTATCGCATTGACGCCCTGCCCGGCCTGAGCGTGAATGCCGGCGCGGTGCGCGAGGGCGAACGCATGGTATTGCCCGACAACAGTCTGTCGATCCCGGCGTGGACCCGCTTCGACGCCGCCGCGCGCTTCGAACAACGCCTCGCCAATGGCGCCGGCACATTGACCTGGCGCGTCGGTGTCGACAACCTCACCGACCAGAAAGCCTGGAAAGAATCGCCCTTGCAGTTCGACCACGTGTACCTCTATCCACTTGCCCCTCGAACTCTTCGTATCTCAATGCAAATGGACTTGTGACGCTTTCAAAAACACGGCTATAATCTGAGGCTCAATTCCTCGATAGCTCAGTTGGTAGAGCGCCGGACTGTTAATCCGTAGGTCCCTGGTTCGAGCCCAGGTCGAGGAGCCAAGAACGATGGGCCCTGTAGCGATACAGGGCCCTTTTCGTTTGTGCCGCAAAGCAAGTCACACCATTCAGCGTTGCTCGCAGCGTATGAGCGTCAAGGGAGCCTCCTGAAGGCAACGATGCAAGAGGTACGAGGCATCCCCAACCGGGCGGCCCTACCGCAGTCCAATAAAGAGCTTGGGCGGCTGAACAACGGATGGCTCGAATTGAGAAAGCCATTGGTGAAATAGCCGTGACGGGAAACCATGTCGAGCGCAGACAGCAGCTCACGCCGTCGAATGGCTGACCGACCCATTCTCAGTGCTTACCAGCCAGCCACGCGTCAACAGCACAAAGGCCATCATCAGGCGCAGTTCGATGTCTTCACCGTTGAGCGTTGTGCGAGCAGCCGAACCGTCTAACTGCGCCGTACGCGCACGGTACCCTGCGCGCACCCTCCTTCATTGAACGGAGACTTGCTGCAGGTCGGAGAAGGTGATGCGCCACTTACTGATGCCCTCGTATCCAGGCCCGCATCAGCGCCGAAAACTCAGTGGCTCTCGCTTGCGTCACTGGATCTCACTTCATCAACCGTTGGCTTGAACAGCTCAACAGGGCGAGCCAGTTCCCAGATCTTGTAGTTCTGTATGACATCGGTGCGGGCCGACCAATCGAGCGAGCAATGCGTGAAGGTCTACCAGGACTCAGACGCAGCCACGCTCATGTAATCGCATGGCTTGATGCGAACGTTTCACCTTCAGTACCTGCTACCTCAGCCGGTCCGCAGCTTCTTCAGCGCGTACCAGCCGACTGCTGTGAACACGCTCACCGTCAGCAGTGCAAAGGCCAGCGTCAGAAGTAATTCGGTGTCTTCACCGTTGAGGGCGATGCGAGTGGTCAGGAATTGCCCGGCCGTGGCGTACACACCCGGCACCGCTTCGGGATAGAGAAACGAAAGTTTGGTCAGCACCAAGCTTGCCGCCAACAGGCCGATGACCACGGCGCTCCAGCGCGCGGCCTTCCTCATTGCACGGACATCTTGCCGTAGGCCTGCAGGCTGCTGCCAGGCACGGCAATCTTGAATATGCCGCGCAGTATGGTCGCTGCCAATTGGAAGTTGTGCTTATCGGAAAACGTGATGCAGCCCTTGCTGATGCCAAGCGTACCGGGAGGGTGCAGACGGAAGCTGCCGCGATTCACCTGTTCACAAAACATCTCGTCGTCGACCTTGCCATCGTCAGCCTACAGTGCGAACCATTGGTCATGGCCGTGGAAATGGTTGCGCAAGGAGCCCAGCAGGCCACCTGATTGCCGGTCAACGATGTAGTACATGCCTGGCGGGATCGGCCCCGAGTCAAACCACGCACTGGAACTCGCGCTTGTTTACGTGAGAACCGAGCCCAGAGAAGGCCGGCCAGCCAGAAGCACCGATCTTTACCTCGCTCAGTGCTTTCCCATTAAGCTTGAAACTGCAATTCAGCATCGACTCCTAACTCGTCATATTAGTGAAGCGCTGACTTTATCAATTGGTCAAGTCAGCTCTTCATTTTAGTTCACTGTCCGCAAGGCCTCTTCGCTGCGGCCACTGGCGCCAAGCATCAGGAGCTAACGCCGAACGAGTGACTTCTGCGGCCTGCCGCCAAAGCGCAGCAGGCTTGACGCAATCCCGCCTCCCCAATTTGAAGTAAAGGCACTTCTGACACAGCCCTTAGCATCTGGGCACTGCTTCTGGGGCCGGAATGGTCGATACGTATTGGGCTCACGTTCGCAATACCGATGATGGCACCCCCATCATTCATCACCTACGTGAACACCTGATCGCCGTGGCTGATGGTGCATCGGCTTTTGCGGGAGCTCGCGGTGAGCGTTGGGCGTACCTTGCAGGCTTGTGGCATGACCTCGGCAAATATCGCCCCGGCTTTCAGCACTACATTCGTCTCGTCAACGACGCCCACATCGAAGGCAAACTCCCGCGAGGCAGTGACAAGACCCACTCTGCCGCTGGCGCACTCCATGCGCTGCAGCTGATCGAAGCGGAATGGGGTGCGGCCTTTGCCCCGCTCGGGCGCGTGTTCGCCTACCTGATCGCTGGCCACCACGCCGGGCTTGACGATTGGGTATCGGGACTGGACACCCGCTTGCTCGGCACCGGTGCGCCCGACAGCCAACGTGAATACAGAGAAGGCATGGCCGAGGCGGTAAAAGACGCCGCCGACCTGCTGGCTTGGCCGGCCGCGTTCAGCCAAGCCGAGGCGCTGGCTTCGATCCCCGGCGCGCGCAGCATTCATAAATTGTCGGTCTCGCTGTGGGTTCGCATGCTGTTCTCGGCCTTGGTCGATGCCGACTTCCTCGACACCGAGGCCTTCATGAACAGCCATCAGGCGCAGCAGCGCACAGGCTTCGCACCGCTGTCACGTTATCTCCAACAGCTGGAAGCCCATCTCGCGGACAAGGCAAGCGACGTACAACGCCAAGGCCGCTCCCTTGAGCCGGTGATGCAGGCCCGCCACTCGGTGCTGAGGCAATGCCTTGAAAAGGCCGATCGCCCCGGCGGCGTTTATGCGTTGACGGTGCCCACCGGTGGCGGCAAGACCCTGTCTTCACTTGCCTTTGCGCTCAAGCATGCCTGCAGCCAGGGCCGCCGCCGCGTCATCTACGCCATTCCCTACACCAGCATCATTGAGCAGACGGCCGATGTCTTTCGCGGCATCTTTGGTGCAGACCAGGTGATCGAGCACCACAGCCAGGCCGACGTCGATCCCGCAGATGAAACCCCACGCAGCCGCCTGGCCAGCGAAAACTGGGATGCACCGCTGATCGTCACCACCAACGTCCAGCTGTTCGAATCGCTCTTCGCGTCGCGCACCTCGCGCTGCCGCAAGCTGCACCGCATCGCCGACAGCGTGATCGTGCTCGATGAAGCCCAGCTGCTGCCGCCCGAATTCCTGCAGCCGATCGTCGATGTACTGAATGCATTGGTGGCCTACCACGGCGTCACGCTGCTGCTTTGCACCGCCACACAACCCGTGCTGATCGAGACCCTGCGCTTCGACCCTCGGCGGCAGTTGCGAGGTCTGCCTCCTCCAACGCCGCTGATCGATGACGAGGCCCAGCTGTTCACCATGCTGGCGCGCGTGCGCATCGAATGGCCCAGCGATCTGCACACGCCGCTGCCTACCGATGCGCTGGTGCGGCGGCTGCTGGGGCACGACTGCGTGCTGGTCATCGTCAACACCCGCGCCGATGCGGCCGAGATTGTTCGTGCACTGGATGCGGCCGACAGCCACCTCACCCTTCACCTGTCGGCCGCGATGTGCGGCCAGCACCGCGCCGACACGATCGCGCAGATTCGCCATCGCCTTTCAGAACGCCGGGCCGGGCGAGACACTCGCCCGCTGCGAGTCGTCAGCACCCAGTTGGTCGAAGCGGGTGTCGACATCGACTTCCCCGTCGTTTACCGCGCGTTGGCCGGGCTCGATTCGATCGCTCAGGCCGCTGGCCGCTGCAACCGCGAAGGCGCCTTGCCCGACGGCCTGCTCGGCGAAGTCGTTGTGTTCGTGCGCGAACTACCGCGAATGCTGCACGCGCTGAAATTCGGCGCAGAAGCCACGCGCGAGATCCTGTGCCTGGATGTCGACCCGCTGTCACCCGCCGCCTTCGAGCGCTACTTCCCGCTGTACCACGCGAAGTTCGCAAGCCTCGACCAGCACGGCATCGTCGACGACCTCAAGACCAATTCGGAGCTGGCCTTCAACTTCCGCAGTGCCGCCGAAAAGTTCAAGCTCGTCGACGATCAGGGTCAGGTGTCGGTCATCGTGCCCTACCTCGCTGAAGGCGCGGGGCCGGTGGCTTCGCTCATCGAGCTGCTCAGGCAGGGCCAAACCGACCGATGGCTGATGCGCAAGCTGCAACGCCGCATCGTCGGCTTGCGGCAGAAGGTCGCGTTGTCCTGGCTCGCGCAACGTGACCTGGAAGAAATCGGCAGTGGCCTCGGCCTGTACCTGCTGACCGATGCGATGCGCTACGACGCCCGCCTGGGTTTGTTGCCCGATGGAAATGCCTTCGATCCGAACCAACTCGTCTCATGACCGTCATGGAAAAACCGCGACGAGAAAACACAAGGAAGCCCATGAAGCCTTATTGCCTCGAAGTGTCCGGCGAGTTCGCCTGCTTCACGCGCCCGGAGATGAAAGTCGAGCGGGTGTCGTATGACGTCATCACGCCATCCGCCGCGCGTTCGGTGTTCGATGCCATCCTGTGGAAGCCTTCGGTGCGCTGGCATGTGCGTCGCATCGAAGTCTTGAAGACGATCCGCTTCATCAACCTGCGGCGCAATGAAGTCGCCTCGGTCATCTCGACGCGCAACGTGCAGCAAGCCATGGCGGCCGGCGAAGGCGATCTGGCGATCTATGCCGACGAAGACCGGCAACAGCGCGCCGGCCTGCTGCTGCGCGATGTGGCTTATCGCCTGCATGCAGAGATGGAAGTACACAACGATCGGCAAGACCCGATGCCACCGCAGAAATACCACGCAATGTTCGAGCGCCGTGCCGAGCATGGCCAGTGGGTCAATCAGCCTTACCTCGGCTGCCGAGAATTTGCGGCCCGGGTGCGCCTCGTGACGCACCCTGCCGATGAACCCGCGCCGATCGCAGAAAGCCGCGAGCTGGGCTGGATGCTGCACGACCTGGATTTCAGCAACCCTGACGATCCGCAGCCGGTGTTCTTTCGGGCCGTCATGAACGACGGCCGCATCGAGGTCCACACCGACGGAGCCGCACGATGATCCTGCAAGAACTGGTCAAGTACTACGACCGCAAGTCGCGCGACCCCGACCCGGCCGCGCGTCTGCCCGTCATCGGCTGGGAAGACAAGGACATCCCCTTCGTGATCGAGATCGGTGCCGACGGCCGTGTGGCTGGCTTGACGGATACGCGCAGCGAGCAAGGGAAGAAAACGCGGGCGCAATCCTTCCTGGTGCCACAAGGCGTCAAGAAGACATCCGGCGTGGCGGCCAACCTCTTCTGGGACAACGCCGCTTATGTGATCGGGTTGGAAAAGGAGCGCAAAGGCAAGCAGGAACGCACACCCTACCAAGCGTTTTGTGCCCGCATCGAAGCGCTGCCAGCCTCGGCCCAGGCCGATGCCGGCCTGAAGGCACTTCGGGCCGCGTTGGCGAGCAAGGACTGGTCGGCCCTTCATGCGCACCCGGCCTGGCCCGAGATCCGAGACACGCACCCGGTGATGAGTTTTCGGCTCGTCGGCGACATCGACCTGATCTGCCAGCGGCCCGCGATAGCTGCTGCGATACGCCCTGAAGCTGAAGACGGCGCGCCCACGGGACTGTGCCTCGTCGATGGCATGGATTCACCGATCCAGCGGCTGCACCCTGCGATCAAGGGCGTCTGGGGCGCGCAAAGCTCAGGCGCCAACATCGTGTCGTTCAATGCACGCGCTTTCGAGTCTTACGGCAAGACGCAGCGGCAAGGCGAGAACGCGCCGATCGGCGAGCGGGCCGCATTTGCCTACACCACGGCGTTGAACCACCTGCTGGCCACCGGTTCGCGCAACCGCATGCAGGTGGGCGACACCTCCACCGTGTTTTGGGCCGACAGCCCCAACCGCTTCGATGGCGAATTCGCGCTGGCCGATTTCTTCGGCGAGAACCGGGACGCCCCTGACCGCGGCGTGCAGGCCGTCGCCGCCTTGCAGCAGGCCGTGCAGGCCGGCAAGCTGCCAGTCGGCGAACGCGACACGACCTTCTTCGTGCTCGGCTTGGCCCCCAATGCGGCACGCATCAGCGTGCGCTTCTGGCTGCGCGCGCCATTCTCCGAACTGGCGCCACGCGTCCTTCAACATTTCGATGACCTGCGCGTGGTGCGGCGCTATGACAGCGATCCGCTGACACCTTCGCTCTTTCGGCTGCTGACCAGCATTGCGCTTCAAGGCAAGGTCGACAACGCACCGCCGCGCCTGGCCGGGGAATGGATGCGCGCGATTCTCGAAGGCCTTCCCTACCCCGTCACGCTGCTGCAGGCCGCCGTGATCCGGTGCAGGGCCGAACGCGATGTCACCCATCTGCGCGCCGCCATCCTCAAGGCCTGGTTCAACCGGGCGCGCCGCCGCCATGCCGACGCTTCCCCACCGCCTGTTTATTTCATGGAGACCCTCGACATGCAGCAAACCGAGCCCCCCTACCTGATCGGCCGCCTGTTCGCGGCGCTGGAGCGCATCCAGCAAAGCGCACAGCCCGGCATCAACGCCACCATCCGCGACCGCTATTACGGCGCGGCTTCGACCACGCCCGCCAGCGTGATCCCGACCCTTTTGAAACTGAAGAACGCTCACCTGAAGAAGCTTCCCGACGCGCAAGAGGCTTACTTCGAGCGCCTGATCGGCGAGATCTTCCAAGCGCTGAACGCGATCCCGCGCCAGCTCACCCTGCCGCAGCAAGGCGAGTTCGCGCTGGGCTACTACCACCAGCGCCAAAGTTTCTACGCGCGCAAGGAAAAGCCCTCCGCCGCAGACCCCGACGGCACGACCGACATCAACCCCCATCCATCCAACGGAGAGTCCGAATGAGCCTGACTGCACGCCACGATTTCGTGTTGTTATTCGATGTGAAAGACGGCAACCCCAATGGCGACCCCGATGCCGGCAACCTGCCAAGGCTCGACGGCGAAACCGGCCACGGCCTCGTCACCGATGTGGCGCTCAAGCGCAAGGTTCGCAACTTCGTCGGCCTGGTCAAGGATTGCCAGCCGCCGTACGACATTTACATCAAGGAGAAAGGCGTCTTGGAGCGAGTTCATCGCACGGCCTACAAAGCCATCGGCGCTGAAGCCGAGCTGGAAGGCGACAGCAAGGACGGCAAGAAGAAGCGCAAAGGCAGCGAAACCAGCGTCGCCAAAGCACGTGAGTGGATCTGCGACAACTTCTTCGACGTCCGCACCTTCGGCGCCGTGATGTCAACGGGCGTGAACTGCGGCCAGGTGCGCGGCCCGGTGCAGCTGACCTTCGCGCGCTCCATCGATCCGATCGTGGCCTCCGAACATTCGATCACCCGCATGGCTGTGGCCAGCGAGGCCGAGGCTGAGAAGCAGGACGGCGACAACCGGACCATGGGGCGCAAGCACACGGTGCCCTATGGCCTCTACCGCTCACATGGTTTCGTTTCGTCCTTTCTCGCGAAACAAACTCATTTCGGTGCCGATGACCTGGAGCTCTTTTTCCAAGCGCTGGAGGGCATGTTCGAACACGATCGTTCGGCGGCGCGTGGCGAAATGTCGACCCGTGGTCTCTATGTGTTCAAGCACGAAAGCGAACTCGGTAATGCGCATGCCCATGCCTTGTTCGATCGGCTGACGGTCAAGGCTCTCGATGCCTCGACGCCCGCGCGTGGCTTCAACGCTTATGCGGTGCAATTCGATGGCCAAGCCCTGGAAGTCGGCCAGACCTTGCAGGCCGCTCCCCATGTGAGCTTGACGCGTCGCATCTGATCCGCCCGCGATGTCGGCCACTGGCGTAGACAGCCCGGACCCGATCACCTTGTCGGCCTTGCAGCACTGGGCTTACTGTCCGCGCCAGTGCGGCCTGATCCATCTGGAACAGGCTTTCGACGACAACGTGCACACCTTGCGCGGGCAGGCAGTTCACCGCACGGTCGACCAGCCCGGCATGGAGCTGCGCGCCGGCCTGCGCATCGAGCGCGCGCTACCGCTGTGGAGCGAAGCCCTCGGCCTGATCGGCAAGGCCGACGTGGTGGAGTTCGAACCCGACGGCACACCCTACCCGGTCGAATACAAGCACGGCTCCCGGAACAAGGCTGCAGAGATCGCCGCTTGCGATGACCTGCAGCTCGCCGCGCAGGCCGTCTGCCTTGAAGAGATGACCGGCCGGCCCGTGGCCGAAGGGGCACTGTTCTATGCGAGCTCCAAGCGGCGCCGGGTGGTGCCGATCACGCCCGCGTTGCGCAGCGATGTTCACGAGACCACGCAGGCGGTGCGCCAGATGCTGGCGCTCGGCGTGCTGCCTGCGCCGACCCACGACACCCGCCGCTGCAAGGCCTGCTCGCTGCGCGAGCGATGCCAGCCCGAAGCCATGCGCCGGCTGCCACTGGCGGCGCCCGAGGCGCTGTTCGACCCCGATGCCTGACCGGCACTACTCGGAGCTTGCATGCAACTGCTCAACACGCTGTACGTGACCTTGCCGGAAAGCTACCTGCGCCTGGACAACGACACCCTTCGCGTCGAAGTCGAACAGGAGACGCGCCTGCGCGTCCCCTTGCATCACCTGCATGCTGTGGTGTGCTTCGGGCATGTGAACCTCAGTGCGCCGTTGATGCACCGGCTGGCCGACGAAGCGATCGCGCTCGTGCTGCTCGATGCCAACGGCCGATTCAAGGCGCGCCTGGAGGGAGGCATCAGCGGCAACGTGCTGCTGCGGCAGGCGCACCACCGTGTGGTGGGTGACCCGAGCTTCACGCTGTCGATCGCGCGCTGCATCGCCGCGGGCAAGTTGAAAAATCAGCGACAGGTGCTGCAACGCGGCGCCCGCGAAGCCCGGCAGGGTGACGACGAAGCCTGCCTGAACCGCGCGGCTCAAGACCTGGCGGCCTCGCTGCGTGCCTTGCCGGCTGCGCCGTCGCTCGATCACGTGCGCGGCATCGAAGGCGAGGCCGCGCGCACCTATTTCGAGGCGCTGACCCGTCTTGTCAGGCCCGACCTTCGTGATGTGTTCGCGATGAACGGCCGCAGCCGTCGGCCACCGCGTGACCGCATGAATGCGCTGCTGTCTTTCCTCTATGCGATGTGGATGAACGACTGTCGAAGCGCCTGCGAGGCCGCTGGCCTCGATCCCCAGATCGGCTTTCTGCATGCGGTCCGGCCCGGCCGGGCTGCGCTGGCACTCGACCTGATGGAAGAGTTTCGCCCCCTGGCAGATCGACTGGCACTGACGCTCATCAACCGGGGCCAGCTCGGCCCTCAGGATTTCTCTGAGCGCGAGGGCGGCGCCGTGTTGCTCGAAGGCGATGCCCGCAAGGCCGTGGTGGTGGCCTACCAGGAACGCAAGCAAGACGCACTGACCCACCCGCTGCTGGCTGAAGCGGTGCCACTGGGCATGGTGCCGCTGGTGCAAGCACGGCTGATGGCCCGGCATATCCGAGGTGAAACCGGCAGCTATCCACCATTCATCGTGAGATAAACATGCTGGTCATCGTCTGCTACGACGTCAACACCGAAACCCGCGAAGGCCGTCGCCGCCTGCGGCGTGTCGCACGCACCTGTGAAGGCACCGGCCAACGCGTACAAAAATCGGTGTTCGAATGCCGGGTCGATCTGGCCCAGATGGAAGCACTGGAGCGCAAGTTGCTCGCCGAGATCGACCCCGCCCAAGATTGCTTGCGCCTCTATCGCCTGGCCGATACGCGCGGCTGCGAAGTGCGAGAGCACGGCCATTTCAAGGCCACCGATTTCGACGGCCCGCTCGTCCTATGATCGCCACGCGAACCTGAAGTGCCCAGCTCGGCCGTGGAAGGTTCGCGCCGCGCCCAAGCGATTGAAATCACACAGAAATTTGAACGGCCATGTCCTTGGTTCATCCGTCAGCCACCGCTCCAGAACCAGGTTCGCGGAATGGCAAGGAATTCAGAACCCGTGACGGGGACTTGCAAGCGCGGAGTCGCGTATCTCAACCGAGATACGCGTGGGTTGAAACTCCGGGGTGAATGTCAGGATGCCTCGACCGCCTCGTCGCGTATCTCAACCGAGATACGCGTGGGTTGAAACCCGAGATCGCTGGCCAGTACACCGCCGAAGAGATGGTCGCGTATCTCAACCGAGATACGCGTGGGTTGAAACATCGTGCAACGCGAAGAACACCGAGTGCCAGGACGGTCGCGTATCTCAACCGAGATACGCGTGGGTTGAAACCCACTGAGGGGCGCGCGACTTGGGCTTCTCGCCCGTCGCGTATCTCAACCGAGATACGCGTGGGTTGAAACTCCGCACCGTTGCTGGGCACGGGTCAGACTGCTGGTCGCGTATCTCAACCGAGATACGCGTGGGTTGAAACCATTAGCTCTTGCATGTTGCCGAGATCCAACCCAGTCGCGTATCTCAACCGAGATACGCGTGGGTTGAAACACTGTTGCTGCGGTGTTGACACCCCCGACGTACGTGTCGCGTATCTCAACCGAGATACGCGTGGGTTGAAACAACGTCCATATCGTGGGGTTACCCGTGTCTGTCTGTCGCGTATCTCAACCGAGATACGCGTGGGTTGAAACGACTGATACTGCGATGGCAGGTTCTCGGCCCACCCGTCGCGTATCTCAACCGAGATACGCGTGGGTTGAAACGTGTCCGATGTAGCTCAGTTTGATGTCTCCGGTTGTCGCGTATCTCAACCGAGATACGCGTGGGTTGAAACTACTGCGGTCACTTTGACACAGGCGACTCGATCGGTCGCGTATCTCAACCGAGATACGCGTGGGTTGAAACAGCAGGCATCTGGCAACGCCACGTCTGCCGCCTAGTCGCGTATCTCAACCGAGATACGCGTGGGTTGAAACTCGAGCCTCCTGGTGCCCGACGAGTGGGGGCGCGGTCGCGTATCTCAACCGAGATACGCGTGGGTTGAAACAATAATCTGCAGGTGCTTTGCGGCACGTGCAACGTCGCGTATCTCAACCGAGATACGCGTGGGTTGAAACTATTCCAGCTCGCCGGCCACCAGCCAACAGAAGGCGTCGCGTATCTCAACCGAGATACGCGTGGGTTGAAACTTCGTGCTGCTGCCGGCCCGAGCTGACCAGCTGTGGTCGCGTATCTCAACCGAGATACGCGTGGGTTGAAACCCAATCACAGCGGAGGACGGCCAAGACAAAGGCTAGTCGCGTATCTCAACCGAGATACGCGTGGGTTGAAACCAGTTCCTCCACTCATGTCCGTATACCGGCGATGTCGCGTATCTCAACCGAGATACGCGTGGGTTGAAACGCAGCAGCTTCAGCGCCTCGACCAGATGGCCAGGCGGTCGCGTATCTCAACCGAGATACGCGTGGGTTGAAACATTTGGTGCGCCCCCCGGCTAACCCCTAACGACGGTCGCGTATCTCAACCGAGATACGCGTGGGTTGAAACTTGACCTTGCGGGCGTGGCGGATATCGCCTTGGACGTCGCGTATCTCAACCGAGATACGCGTGGGTTGAAACGAGGAAGTCGAGATCAGGGGGCGCCTGGGCTCTGGTCGCGTATCTCAACCGAGATACGCGTGGGTTGAAACGAATCGTTGCATTTCCCACACATCCCAATATGCTGTCGCGTATCTCAACCGAGATACGCGTGGGTTGAAACGGACCATATGCGCGTCATCACCTGGTGGCCCTGCGGTCGCGTATCTCAACCGAGATACGCGTGGGTTGAAACGCCAACCTTGGGCGGATTGATCTCAGCGACATCCAGGTCGCGTATCTCAACCGAGATACGCGTGGGTTGAAACAAGGCGTCATCGAATGGATCGACGGCAACACGCGGTCGCGTATCTCAACCGAGATACGCGTGGGTTGAAACAGGCAAGAGTTATGAAGCCGTCGTGCGCCGTATCAGTCGCGTATCTCAACCGAGATACGCGTGGGTTGAAACCGCTTGTACGTAGCCGCTACGTAGCTCCGATTCGTCGCGTATCTCAACCGAGATACGCGTGGGTTGAAACACCGCAGGCGTGGCGCCAGCGAACGTCAGGTACAGTCGCGTATCTCAACCGAGATACGCGTGGGTTGAAACACAAGCAGCGCCCGCGTTAGGTCATCGCTCCGGCTGTCGCGTATCTCAACCGAGATACGCGTGGGTTGAAACGTCACCGGCCTGTCGTGGTCAAGTTTTTTCGGACAGTGCGATAAGGGAACGTTGAAGATCAA
>CAXTCD010000014.1:0-42699 GCA_964242145.1 uncultured Rhizobacter sp. | reverse complement strand
GGCGGCGCTGGTGCTGGCGGCTTGCGCCACCATCGGGTGGATGTACCTGCACCGTGATGACGAGTCGTTGGCGCGGAGCCCGGCCCCGGTGCAGGACTCAACACAGCCCGCGGCCTCGCAAGCGGCTGCCACGTCCGTCAGCGAACCGGCTGCGGCCCTGGCCTCTGCGGCCTTGAGTTCTGCGTCGGCTTCCACGGGGCCCACCGAGCCGCCGATGCCGTTTTCGACCGTCGCTGCGCTGCAAAACATCGTGCGCCACGCCAACCCCTTGATCGGCGTCAACGTGCTGTCCGACAAGTCGAAGATGGTCATCGGCCGCGACTTGCTGAAGTTCCGCGTGCGCTCGGCGCAGGCCGGGCACCTCTACATCTTCTTCGTGGCGAGCACAAAGGACCATCTGTCGCTGTTGTTCCCGAACGAGATCGACTCGAACAACCGCATCGAAGCCAATCAGGAACTGGTCTTGCCACGGCCCGGTTGGAAGATCAGCGCCGATGGCCCGCCGGGCAGCGACCACATCGTCGCGCTGGTCTCACCGACCCCGCGCGATTTCAGCAGCGTCGGTCTGCGCCATACCGGCGAGCCGATTCCCGAGTTCGACCTCGCCCGCGCCGAGCAACTGTGGGCCGGCCGCAGCCCGATCACGAGCCCCTTCGCCGGCCGGGCGATCTGCCCATCCAATGCCGCGTGCGACGAGAGTTATGGCGCGACACTGCTGGAGATTGAGGAAGTCTTGAACCGGCCTTAGGTCTGGCGTGAAAGTCTGACTTATCTCGCCGAGGCTGATGGTTGAGATCTGCGCATTTCGGTGCTGTCGAACCTGATGCACAGGCGTGAGCAGAGCCGACTGCTCAGCGTTCTCATCGAGCTGCCGACCAGGCTTGGTCATTGGATGGCGAGCGACGCTCATTCAATGATTCCGCATCGGTGAGTGGTGAGTCTCTCCGCGGCGAATCGGGTGTCCAAAGAACCTCGTGGTGCCGGAGATCGGGAATGGTCTGCGGCCGCGAGGTGGGCGTTCCAGGTTCCATTTGCACATCGGGCTGCCTCTGAAATTTTGCCGTACCCAGCGGCGATGTGTCTCCATGCGCTTCGGCACGCCGGGGCTGTGGACTTTGAAGATCAGGAAATGAGGTGAACAGCGTGAGTGATGGCTTGGGCGATTTTGGCGATGTCGCGCTTGGCGCCGTCTCGTTGCGTCGACGGACCGTCGATGGCCCTGTTGCGCCCCCCATCTTTCGATTTTGATAGGCATCCCGGATCGCGGTGCTTAAGGGGCGGATGGTCTGGACGAAGCTGGCCGTTCTTGCGGCCGCTTGAGTCCCTGCCTTGTCCACCTCGGCGCTCATCTCCTTCGCAGACATCGGAGGGGTGCCCTGAGTTCGCTTGTAGCCGCGCGAGAACTCTTTTCCTGCGCGAGCCAGCGCCGGCACGACCGCTTCAAGGACCCCCAAGCCATGGTGTTCCGCGTGAGCGGCAGTCGACATCACAGCCGACAGATTGCCCTTATCGATCGAGTTCCAACCTTCTCGCAGACCTGCCTTGATGTGGCTCAACATGCCGCGTGGGGCCTTGACCCTTGATCGGCTTTGGAGCTCGACATGCGTGACGCCAAGCCGATCAGGCCGGTGACGAGCGTGCGCGAGCGCGACCTGGAGGCTTGTTCAGGGATGGGCTGCGACGGGACCGTGGGCGCCGAGATGGCGGGACTGTGGCGTTTAACTGGGCTGATGCGGTAGCTACTCATGGCCGGGCCTCAAGGGAGACGAGCGGGGTGGATCGAACGAACGGCAAACAACGCAGCCATCCCTGGGTAGGCCAGGACATTCATGTGCCGTGGCTGGTCATGGAAAACACATGCAGCAACGCCCGCGCGCGGCTGTCGAAACCATACCGTCAGATACCAACATTCATCGCGGGATTTATCCACATCGGCATTTCACGGCAAGCCTCAGGCCGCCGCACGGCCTGAGGCGAAGCCCTGCGCAACGGTGCGAATCCGGGAACTGACTGGCGATCGTGATGGCGCTGGAACGCCGCAGATTTACCAGTCTTCCTTCACTGCCAAAGCCATCTGCCGGCGGGCTGCGCCTCGTGCCGACAGCCAGGCGGTCACGGTGCCGGCGGCGATGACGGCGGCGCACAGCAGCGTCAGCCGCGGCCAGGGCAGCACCAGTTCCATCGTCCAGTGAAAGCTCTGTGGATTGACGACGTCGACCAGCACGACGCTGACCGCGATGCCGAGCGCCAGGCCGAGCAGCGCGCCGGTGGCCGTCCAGACCGCGCCTTCGACCGCCACCACCTTCAGCACCTGTTGCTGCGTGAAGCCGAGGTGGGCCAGCAGCCCGAACTCCTTGCGACGTGCCAACACTTGGGCCGAGAAGCTGGCAGCAATGCCGAACAGGCCGATCGCGATGGCCACCGCCTGCAGCCAATAGGTGACGGCAAAGCTGCGGTCGAAGATGCGCAGCGACATCGCGCGGATCTGCGCCACGCTGGCGAATTCAAGCAGGCCGGGGTCGCTGCCGGCCGAGACGGCAAGTTGCCGAAGCTGGGCCTGAATGGCTGCGGCATCGGCGCCGGGCTGCAGCCACAGCGCCATGTCGTTGATGCGCTCGTCGCCGGTCAGGCGGCGGTAATCGCTCATCGGCAGCGTGATCGCGCCGTGCTGGTGGGCATAGTCTCGCCAGACGCCGCGTATGAAGACCGTCATGCCGGCAGGCTTCGTGGACAAGGGCAGCGTCAGGTGCGTGCCCGGCGCCGCGCCATACAGGCTGACCATCGCTTCGCTGACGAAAGCGCCGATCTCACCGGGCGGTACAGCACGCAACTCGCCGATCAAAGGCAGCTCGCGGGCGTCGTCGCTCAAGGGCCGGGCGAGCAGGGTGACGGCGGGCCGCGTCGCATCGAGCTGCAGGGTCGAAACGCGCTGGCTGCTGACGCGCGCAATGCCATCGATCTGCGCGGCGCGGCGCACGAGTTCGGGCGGCAGCGTGACGACATCGCCGATCAGGCTGTTCGGTGCGGCGCGCACATACAGATCGGCCGGCAGCACGTCTTGCAACCAGCGGGTGACCGAGTCGCGGAAGCTCGACACCATCACCGTCAGCGCCACCGCGAGGCTCAGGCTCGCGACCACGCCGGCCACCGCGACGGTCGCGGTGTGCCGCTGATGCCGCGCGCGCTGCACCGCCAACAGCACCAGTGCGTTGCGCGGTGTGGGCCACAGCCGCAACAGCGCGCCGACGCCGGCTGGCACACAGGCAATGCCACCGAACAGCAGGCAGGCAACCGCGCCGTAAGCCGCCAGCGGCACACCGCCGATCGCCGGCAGCAGCGCCAGCAACACGCCTGCGATCAACAGCACCGGCCCAAGCCAAACCGAACTCTTGCCCGCTGAAGCGCTGCCCAGCCCCTTCAGCGCTTGCGCCGGGGCCAAGCGCTGCGCGGCACGTGCCGGCAGCCAGCCGCCGATCACCGCGGCGCCAACGCCGAGCGCGCCATAGATCAGTGCGGCGAGTGCGCTGAACTGCAGCGTGGGCGCGACGCCAGGGAAATAGCCACCGCCCAGATCGCCGGCCAGCAGGCGCAAGGCCAGCGATGCGAGCGCGGTGCCGAGCGCCAGGCCCAGCACGCTGCCGACGATGCCGAGCACCGCCGATTCCATCAACACCAGCCACAGCCGCTCGCGTGCGCCCAGGCCGAGCACACCCAGCAACGCCAGCTGCGGCTGGCGCTTGGCGACCGACAGCGACAGGATCGAGAACACCAGAAAGGCGCCAGTGAACAACGCCACCAAGGCCAACACCGTGAGGTTGACGCGGTAGGCAAGCGAGACGTTCGAGACCCGCTGCGCCGCTTCATCGGGCGCGGCGGCGCGCAAGCCTTCCGGCAGCGCGAGCGCCTTCACGACCGTGGCCCGATCGGCGCCGGTAGCCAGCCTCACGTCGATGCGGCTGAGCCGGCCCAGCCAGCCAAAGCTGGCTTGCGCGCCGGCGATGTCCATCACCGCCAAGGGCGGCCCGGCGGCCGAGACGGTGCCGCGTTGTTGCAGTGTCAGCTTGCCGTGCTGTGTTTGCAGCTGGATCGCGCCAGCGGCCAGGCGTAGTTGGGCTGCGGCATTCAGGAAGATCGCCTGGGGGTCGAGCAAGGACAGCCGGTCGGTGGCGTCGCTGGGGTGCGGCAGCAAGGCGGGTGAGAGCGATGCGGCCACCAGCGCATCCAGCCCCAGCACGCGCAGTGCGACGCGCTGGCCTTGCGCATCGATCGCATAGGTGTCGATTTCGATCACCGGGCTGGCGATCGCCACCTGCGGATGGCCGACGACGCGCTCATACAGCGCCTCGTCGAAGCCGCTGTGCTGGCTGCGCACTTCGAAGTCGGGTTGGCCGTTGATGGCGCGCACGGCCGAGCTGAACTCGTTCAACGCCGACTGGTTGATCAATTGCACCGAGAACGCCAGCGCCACGCCGAGCATCACCGCGAGCAAGGCCGCGAGGTTGCGCCACGGGTGATGGCGCCACTCCGGCCATGACAGGCGGCGCAGCAGTTGCAGCATCGCTCAGCCTTGCATGCCGCTGGCGGTCAGCGTGAGCACGCGATCGGCCCGGGCCGCGGCGGTGTGCGAATGCGTGACCAGTACGCAGGCCGCGCCGTGCTCACGCACCTGGGCGGCGAGCAAGTCCATCATCTTCTCGGCGGTGGCCGGGTCGAGGTTGCCGGTCGGTTCATCGGCCAGGATGAGTTGCGGTCGATGAATCAGCGCGCGCGCGATCGCCACACGCTGCAGTTGCCCGCCGGACAGCGTTTGCGGCAGCCGATCGCCCATCGCGCCGATGCCGACCGCCTCCAGCAGCGATTGCACGCGGGCCGCATCGGGCGTTTTTTGCAGCAGCAGCGGCAGGCCGACGTTCTCAGCCACGCTCAAATGCGGCAGTACGTGGAAAGCCTGGAACACGAAGCCCAGATGTGCGCGCCGGAACAGCGCCTGCTGAGGTTCGGCAAGCGAGGTGACTTCAGTGCCAGCGATGTGCACCGAGCCGCCGTCCACAGGATCGAGCCCGGCGATGCAATTCAGGAAGGTCGACTTGCCGACACCGGATTCACCGAGGATTGCGACGAACTCGCCGGCCGCGACATCCAGGTCGACATCGCTGAAGACGGCGGTGTCACCGTAAAGCTTGCGCAGCGAGCGGACCGCCAGCAAGGTCATGGGTTCACAGCACCGGAGTGCTCGCCTCCAGTGACTGTGTCAGCGAGGACCGGGTGCTGTGCTTCGAGCGAGGCCAGCCAGTCGCGCGCGATCGTGGTCGCGCGTTCGATCGCATCCGGGGCATCGCAGGCCACGATCTGCCGATGCGGCATGCCGCGCAGCCAGGTGATCTGGCGCTTGGCCAACTGGCGCGTCGCGGCAATGCCGCGCTCGGGCAGATCGCTCAGGTCTTCGCCGACCAGGGCTTCCCAGGTCTGGCGATAGCCGACGCAGCGCATCGACGGCAGATCGGCGTCGAGATCGCCACGTGCTTCCAGCGTCTCGACCTCTTCGACCAGGCCTTGCGCCAGCATCTGCTCGAAGCGTTTGGCAATGCGCTCATGCAGCCAGGCACGGTCTTGCGGTTCAAGCGAGATCAAGGTTGGCAAATCGCGCTGCGGCTTCTCGCTGTGAAAGCTCGACAGCGGCTGGCCGCTGACGCGAAACACTTCCAGCGCACGCTGGATGCGCTGGTGATCGGCGGGCTTCAGGCGCTCGGCGGTGACGGGGTCGACACGCTTCAATTCGGCATAGAGCGCGGGCAGGCCTTTGCGCTGCAGTTGCTCGGCCAGCGCGGCCCGCACCTCGCGGTCGGCGGCGGGCATCGCATCGAGCCCTTCGAACAAGGCCTTGAAATACAGCATCGTGCCGCCGACGAGCAAAGGCAGGTGGCCGCGTGCGCTGATCTCGACGATCAGCCGTTCGGCATCGGTAACGAAGCGCGCGGCCGAATACGACTCTGACGGCTCGATGATGTCGATCAGGTGATGCGGCACGGCCGCGCGCTCGGCCGGCGTGGGCTTGGCGGTGCCGATGTCCATGCCGCGATAGACCAGCGCCGAGTCGACGCTGATGATTTCGACCGGTCGCTGCGATGTCAGGGTTTCGGCAATCGCCAGCGCGGTAGCGGTCTTGCCGGAGGCGGTCGGGCCGGCCAGGCAGAGGTAAGGGGGAAGTGGGGTCATGGATTCGTCGGAAGAAAAACGGGAATGCCGGCGCGTGGGTCACCATGGCGCTGCACGAGCGTCCACGCAACCAGTGCGATGCCGATGCTGAAGAAGCCGAGGCCCAGCGTCAGCGGGAAGACCGTGCCATTCAGGCTGCGGCCGAGGACGAGGCCCGCCGCGAAGGCCACGACGGTGGTGATGAAGCCGGACAGCGACGCCGCGGTACCGGCCTTTTCAGGAAAGGGGCCGACCGCACCGGCGTGCCCACAGGGCTGGTGGAGGCCATGCGCGATCGCATAGACCCACAGTGGAATGACGATGGCCCACATCGAGCTCACGCCGATGAGGCTCAACACGGCCATCGTCAAACCACCGGCCAGCGACAGGGCGCCACCGATCGCCACCGTGCCGCGCAGGCCCAGCCGGGGCAGCAGCCGCCGGCATAACACCGTGCCGAGCGTGTATGACAACGAGCAAGACAGTAGTACCGTGCCCATCTCCAGGCGCGAGCGGCCCAGCGCTTCGGTGAAGACGAACGACGAGCTGGCCAGCACGACGAAGATGCCGCCGTAGGTCAATGACGACAGCAAGGCCCAGGCGCGAAAGGTCGGATTGCTGAGCACCTCGCGCCAGTTGGCCAGCATCGGCCGCAACCGGGTGGCGTGCGGGTTGCGTTGCGGCACAGTTTCGGTGAACTTCCAGATCACGAGCGAAAGCGTCAGCGCGCCGAAGACCGCGACCACCGACAGCACGGCATGCCAGTTCAGCCATTGCACGATCAGCCCGCCGGTCAGCGGGCTCAACATCGCGATGACGCCCAGGCCGGTGAGCGCACGCGACAGCACCGCCGCGCCTTCGTGCGGCGCATAAAGATCGCGGACCACCGATCGGGCGGTCATCACCGCCGCCGCCATCGCCGCACCTTGCAGCGCGCGCCAGAAGATCAGCCATTCGATGCTCGTCGCGGCCGCGCTGAACACGCTGGCCACGGTGTAGAGCGACATGCCGGCAATCAGCAGCGGGCGCCGGCCATAGCGATCGGACAAGGGCCCGAACACAAGCTGGCCGAGGCCAAAGCAGATGATCAGCGCCGACAAGGTCAGCTGTGCCACCGAGACCGATGCGTTCAGCTCGTGGGTGAGGGTGGGCAGTGCGGGGAGGTAGAGATCGGTGGTGATGGGCTGAATGCCCAGCAGCAAGGTCAGCAGGCCCACGACCACCACCGGGCTCATGGTGGTTCGGCCGGGCGTTTTCAAAACGCGGGAAGGTAAAAACACGTCATCCCAAGAGCCTATCAGGCTTGTTGGCATGGGCCGTTGGTACGATGACATCGCTTAGTTCGTCCTCCTTCATATGTTTTTGTCTGTTTCACGTTTTCACCGGAGTCGTCCATGTTTCGCACTCAGCGTTTTCTTGCCACCGCCGTGGCCACCTGCATCAGCTTTGCCGGCTTCATGCAAACCGCCCAGGCCGGGATGATCACCACCGAACAAGTGGCTGCCAGCGAAGGCCTGCGCACGGCGGCCGATGCCCGCGCCCATCTGCTCGAAACCCTGGATCGCGCCGATGTGTCGGCTGCACTGGTCGAGCGTGGCGTGAGCCTCGAGCAGGCCCGAGCCCGCGTGGCCGCGCTGACCGATGCCGAAGCCGCGCAGGTCGCGGCCGAAATCGACAAGGCACCTGCTGGCGCGAGCGACCTGATCGGCACCATTGTTTTCATCTTCGTGCTGCTGCTGATCACCGACATCCTCGGCTTCACGAAGATCTTCCCGTTCACGCGCTCCATTCGCTGATGCGCAGCGGCTGGCGGGCGCCGATGGCGCGCTGGCTGGCCAGCCTGGGGGCCGCGTTGATCTTTGCAGCGCTGACGGGCTGCGCTGTTCAGACCTCCGCGTTGCGGGCGAGCCCGCCGGCCGATCTGCCGGCCCGCTTGGAACTCGCCGGCACGCCATTTTTCCCGCAGACCGAATACCAATGCGGCCCGTCCGCGCTGGCCACGGTGTTGGGTGCAGCAGGCATTGCCGCGCAGCCCGGCGCGCTGGGCAACGAAGTCTTTCTGCCGGCACGCGAAGGCACGCTGCAGACCGAAATGCTGAGCGGCGCACGCCGCCACGGCGCAGTCGCCACCCTGATTCCGAACACGCTCGAAGCCTTGCTGCGCGAAGTCGCCTCAGGCCACCCGGTGGTGGTGATGCAGAACCTCGGCCTCAAGTACGTGCCGTTGTGGCATTACGCGGTGCTCGTCGGTTATGACATCGCTGATGGCGATGTGCTGCTGCGATCCGGCGCGACCGAGCGGCAGGTGATGGCGATGCGCACTTTGGAATACACCTGGGCCCGTTCAGGCTACTGGGCTTTCACCGCCTTGCCGCCCGGTGAATGGCCAACAACTGCGACCGAAGCGGCAGTTGTCGAAGCGGCTGTCGGCTTCGAGCGAGCGGCATCGCCTGAACAAGCGCTGCGGGCTTACGACAGCGCGTTGCGGCGCTGGCCTGGCAACCTGAGCTTGGCCATGGGCTTGGGCAATGCGGCCTACGCCGGTGGTGACAAGGTGCGAGCCGCGGAGGTGTTTCGAGCGGCCGCCGAGCGCCATGGCAGTGCGCCGGCCTGGATCAATCTGGCCAATGTGCTGTTGGAGTCGAATCAAGCGGCGCAGGCCGAAACCGCCGCGCGCCACGCGCTGGACAAGCCTGCATGGCAATCACAAGCCCAAGAGGTTCTGCAAAAAGCGATCGCGCTGCAGGCTGCTTCCAGGCCCTGAACGCCGGAGCTAAAACGTGGCGGCTTAGCGATGTGATGGAGAACCATGTTGAAGTGGAGCTTCAGCGCAGCGCGCTCAGCGGCGGATTTTCTTGTAGCTGAGCCGCGAAAACCAGATGCCGGTCAGGCCGACCAGCATCAACGCAAGGCTGGCAGGCTCCGGCACGGGTGCCGCAACGGTACCGATGTCACCGTTGTGCACCGCCCAGTTGTAGGCGCTTATTTGTTCCAGCGCCAGCGTGGTGGTGCCGGTGCTGAAGCTGAAGGTGTTGCTCACGCCGCCGGAAGGTCGGTATTGGCCGGAGTAAAGCGTGCCTGTTTGATAGGTGCCGCCGACGTTGATGAAATTCCCGGTGTTGGTCAGGCTGCCAAAGCTGTTGCCAAGCGAGGTGTAGAAAAGGTGGGCCAGTTCGGAGTCGGCCGGGTTGGCTTGGAACGAACAATCCAGGCCTCCACGAATGCCCAGGCCATGGTTGCTGCAACTCGGGTCGTCAGCGCTTGCTGAAGCTTCGGGAAGGCGCCATCCGGTGATACCCAGCACGTCCAATTGCGAGATCCAGGTGCTGTTGGGATTGATCATCCCGGGGCCGGGCGGATAACCGGATTCTCTGTAGCCGATGGTCAACGCGTAGTTCGCATCGGCGAGCCAGGTGACGTTGAGCGAGGTGTCGTAATAGGCATCGGCCACACCGTCGCTGTTGATGTCACGGGACTGGAGCGTGGTTTCCCAGCTGCCTTGCCCGGAAATCGGAACGGCTTGTGCAACTGCGCTGGCCGCAATCAGCGCGGCGACGAGAATTTTTTTCATGGGGGGCTACCGGAATTTGGACTCTGCGTGCGTTCAATCACGATAGCCCCCATGACGCGTGATCTGTACCCCGCATATGGGGGTTGGGTCAACTCGGTTGCGAAAAGTCAACCCCCAAACTTCTCATTGCCCCGCAAATAGCGCCATTGGCCTGTCGGCAAGTCGCCCAGCATCACGTCGCCAATGCGAACTCGCTTCAAGCCGAGCACTTCCAGCCCGACCAGTTCGCACATGCGGCGGATCTGCCGCTTCTTGCCTTCGCGCAATACGAAGCGCAGCTGGTCGTCGTTGACCCATTCAACCTGCGCCGGCTTGAGCGCTTCGCCGTCGAGTTCGAGGCCGTGATTCAACAGCGCAAGCTGTTCGGCGGGAAGTTCATCTCCCGTCGTGGTCTGCACCCGCACCAGATATTCCTTCTCGATCTCGCTGTCTTCGCCGATCAGTTGCTTTGCTACGCGGCCGTCTTGGGTCAGCACCAGCAGCCCGACCGAGTCGATATCGAGCCGGCCAGACGGTGCCAGGCCGCGCAGGTGGCTGCGCAGAAAGCGGATGCCCGAGCGGTCTTCGCGCCATTGGTTCTCGGGCGTGACCAGCACATACGCCGGCTCGTAGCCGTCTTCGGCCTGGCCGCTGACGTAGCCGACCGGCTTGTTGATCAGCACCGTGACCTTCATGGCCTGCGCGTCGCGGGCCTTGGCTTCGATGCTGATGTGCTGGCCCGGCATCACGCGTGAACCCAGCTCCTTGACCACCTGGCCATCGACGCGCACCCAGCCCTTCGGGATCCACTCGTCGGCCTCGCGCCGCGAGGCGATGCCGAGTTCGCTCATGCGCTTGGACAAACGCATGCTGCCCGGATGCTCGGCGTGCACCGGGCCGTCGTCTTCATCATCGTCGTCATGGTGTTGATGGCGCTGCGGCGCGCTGCGCAGCCGCTGATCGAAAGCGGGCCCTGGGCGGCGTTCATCGCGAAACGGCGCCGGGCCGCGGTTTGGTGTCGCTGAACGCTGGCCAGGAGGCTGGCGCGTGTCGACGGAACGCCGCGGAGAAGGTTCGCGTTCGAACGAACCGCGGTCGTCGCGATGCGGCGCCTCGTACGGCGCCGGGCGGTGGCGCTGCTCAGCACTTGAACCCGTGCTCGATCGTCCGCCGAACGCGGTGTTGGCGCCTGGCTGTGCCGTGTCTCGACCCGGTAGGCGGCGATCTTCAGCGTATCGCTGGGGGCGCGCGTTGGGGCCGCCGCGCGGGTCGAACGCGTTGTTCGGCCGGCGCGATTCATCGGGCGCCCGATCGCGAGAGGGGCGTTCGTAGGGCGGTGGGCGACGGTCATCACCGGGTCGGCGGTCGTCGTACGGTGGTGGAGGCGCGGCGAACCGCTGATCGCGTTGGGCGCGTTGCACGCTGCGCGGATCACGTTGCGGCGGGCGTTGACCATCGCGCTGCGGGTAAGTCGATGGATCTCGCTCAGGGCGCTGCACAGACGCCGGGTCGCGTTCAGGGCGTTGTGCTTGGCGAGGGTCTTGCCCGACACGCGGCCCGCGAGCATCGCGCGAATCGTGTGAATCACGGGGATGGCCGCGTTGGGCGCGCGGGTCTGCTGCATCACGGCGCGGCCGTTGTTCGTCTTGCGGCCCGCGCGAAGGGCGCGAGGGGTTCGGCGCACCGCGCTGGCCATCGGGCTCGCCACGGTGGGCGAATGAGGGCGGTGGCGCATCGCCCCAACGCTGCTTGACCTGCTCCTGATAGCGGGCTTCGCGCTCGGCGCGCAGCGCCTGCGCTTGTGACAGGCTGGGGCGTTTTTGAACGCCGGCGCCGGCACCGCGCACCGGCGCGCGCTCGGACTTGGCAGGCGCGGAGCCGCCCGTGGTTTTCTTGAGTTTGAGCGTGGCCATGATGAGGGTGTCCCGGTTGAGCATGGGATTGGAACATGCTCAACGGCTGCAGCGACGACTGTGCGCAGTGACGCAGCGTCAGCATCGCCTCCAATGAAGGCCGCGGAGACCCGTGCTGAATCGCTTGTGTTCGCTGCTATCTGCCAAAAGCTAACAGCTAAGCGCTAACCGCGTGGATGATGCTGCGCATGCAGCGTCTTCAGGCGTTCGCGTGCCACATGGGTGTAGATCGTCGTGGTGGAGATGTCGGCATGGCCGAGCAGCATTTGCACTGCGCGCAGGTCGGCGCCATGGTTCAGCAAATGGGTGGCGAAGGCGTGGCGCAAGGTATGCGGCGACAGCGGCACCTGCACGCCGCCGATCAACGCGTGCTTCTTGATCAGCTGCCAGAACATTTGCCGTGTCATCGGCCCGCCGCGTGCGGTGACGAACAGCGCATCGCTGCTTTGCCCATTCAGGATTTCGGCGCGTGCTTCGGCGAGGTAGCGCTGCAGCCATGCATGGGCTTCTTCCCCGAACGGCACCAGCCGTTCCTTGGCACCTTTGCCGGTAACGCGCAACACGCCGTCGACCAGACTCAGGTGGACCGTTTTTAAGTTCACCAGTTCGCTGACACGCAAGCCACTCGCGTACATCAGTTCCAGCATCGTGCGGTCGCGCAGGCCGAGCGGCAGGTTCACATCGGGCGCGGCCAGCAGCGCCTCGACCTGCGCTTCACTCAGCACTTTTGGCACGCGCAGCGGTTGCTTGGCGCTGAGCAGCTTCAGCGTCGGGTCGGCCTGCAGCAAATGCTCGCGCAGCGACCAGCGGAAATAGCGCTTGAAGACCGTCAGCCGGCGGTTCGCGCTGGTGGCCTTGGTGGTGGCATGTTGCGCGATGGCGTGGGCGCGCAAGTCGGCTTCGGTGGTTTCGTCGAGCGATTTCTCATGCGCCTTCGCCAGCCATTGCGCATACAGCGTCAGGTCGCGGCGATAGGCTGCCAGCGTGTTGGCCGACAAACCGTCTTCGATCCACAACGCGTCGATGAAGCGATCGATCGCGGCGTCGCTGCGCTCTTGTGGGCTCAATCCAGTGGGCTCAATCCAGTTGGAGCTTCTGTTGGACGACCACGCGTTTGTAGATTTCGTATTCGGCCTTGATCTGCGCGCCGAATTCTTCCGGCGAGTTGGCTACCACCAGCGAGCCCGCGTCTTCAATCCGCTTCTTCACACCGGGGTCTTGCAGTGCCTTTTTGACCGCTGCATTCAGCTTGTCGACGATGTCTCTGGGTAAGCCTTTCGGGCCGAGCAGGCCGTAATAAGCCATGCGGTTGACCGGCTCCAGGCCAACGTCTTTGAAGGTCGGCACATTCGGCAAGATGGCCAACCGGGTGGGCGCGGCGACCACGATCGGGATCAGCCGGCCGTCCTTGATGAAGGGCAGCGTGGACGGCAGGTTGTCAAAGATGATTTGCACCTGGCCCGACACCGTGTCGTTGAGCGCCGGGCCGGCGCCGCGATAAGGAATGTGGGTGGCGATGGTGTTGGTCAGGCTCTTGTACAGCTCCATCTGGAGGTGGCCGATGCCGCCGGCACCGGAGCTGCAAAAGGAGTACTTGCCGGGGTTCTTTTTCAGTTCGGCGACGAAGCCTTTGTAGTCGCGCGCCGGGAAGCTCGGGTGCACGGCGATCACGTTTGGCGTGGCCGCCATGTTGATGATTGGCGTGAAGTCGGTGACCGGGTTGTACGGAATCTTCGAGTTGATAGCCGGGTTGGTCGCGGTGGTCGATACGGTGGCCACGCCGAGCGAATAGCCATCGGGCGCGGCCTTGGCGATTTCATTGGCGCCAACCAAGCCACCGCCGCCAGCCTTGTTATCGACAATCAGTGACTGGCCCAGCGAGGCCCGGACTTTTTCGGATACCACCCGCGCGATCAGATCGGTCGTGCCGCCTGGAGCGAATGGCACGACCAGGCGGATGGGCTTGTGAGGATAAGTATCGGCCCACGCCACCGAGCCCACGCCCAGCAAAGCGGCGGCAATAACTGCTCTTCGTTGCATGCTTTTCTCTCCAAGTGCGATGACGGCAAGGTCACGGAGCCATGATTTCATGTCCGTGTAAAGCACATGCTAACTGCTGTGCAGATGGAGAAGGGTAGCGGAACGATGAACGAGAGCGTCCGCACCTTGGAACGGAGCCCGAAATCGTGTTCAACACTCGGGTTCCGGCGCATTGGGGGCCTGAATGTAAACAAGTGATGAATTGGAAAGTGCAGGTTTCGCCTTCATAACGCCGAGGCGGCAGGGTGTGAAAGCCCAAACGGCGAACGATGGCGGGCGCTGGCGCTGGCGCCGCGCCGGGATTCAGTCGCTCAGCCCTGGATTTGAACGCCTCATTTCAGCAAGCGCTTGACTCGCTTCGCATTCAGCCGTTTCGCATTGGCGGTCGCTTTGGCATGCACTGGCGCCAGTGCTTTCGATGAGATTTGAGCGATCTGATGGGACAGCTCAGTCGCGGCAGGTGAACTGCGTGCGAGTTGCTGCCACAGCGCCACCTGACGTGAGACGGCCTGCGTCCAGGTCTTGCTGCTGGCCAGCGAGCCCGCCGCGTTCGAGGCTTTCAGCAGGTTCATGCCCACGCCCAGCGGCAGCGCCGGTCCGATGGCCGCCAAGCCCATGGCGGCGTGGCGGGACGCATCACCGAAGGCCTCGACCTTTTCGGAAACCATCCGGCTCAGCTCGCGCTGGTCTTCCGCAGTCGGCAACGGGCCGGCTTTGCTCATCAGATCGGTCCGGTGGGCAATGACCTGAGATGACGCCCACATCGTTTCATTGAACTTGAGCCACACATTCATCCACGCCATGGCAGGCGTGAACACCACCAGCATCGGATTGGCTGCTTTCAGAGGGTGTGCCATCGGGTTGTCCTCAGTGCTTGGGGCTGTGAATTGGAGGGGGCCTTGCGTGGTGGCAAGGCTTCATGCAGGAACGGGGTGTGCGTCGCGGCTCCAATGGCGGTGCTGGCCGATCGCGGCGATGAAGGATTGGGCGAATGCGCCGCCCCCTGCAGCGGGGCCATCAACGACCACGACACCGGGCAGCGTATTTTCATTGCCCACGATGTTCGGCAAAGCCACGCCCAGCGTGTCCAGCAACTGCACGCCTTCGCCGGCGGCCGCGATCGCCTTGCCGTGTTTGTAAGCCTCGAGCACGAAGTGCACGGCATCGCCGTTGGCTCGCAACGACGTGGCGCTTTCAGCACCGGCAGGCACGTAAACGGCATCGAAGACCACCGACGGCGTGGTGACGATCGTGTGGTCGACCGCGACGGTGCCGCCATCGAGGGTGCGTATGTTGCCCAGCCGCGGCGCGAGCACCTTGGGCTGCGCACCCGCACGCACCAACGCCTGCTGCACGGCCTGAATGCTGGCGCCATCGACACCATCGTCAATCAGGATCGCGATGCGACGGGTCGCGATGTTGCCGTCGGTGTGGCGCATGCTCAACGCCTGCGAGGTCTCGACATCGAGTTCGACCTCGCAGCGGCGAAAGCCCCGTCGCTGCGACGCGGCTTCACCGTCCGGCGCTTCGGTGCCCAAGGGCTCGGCCACGCGATCGGCCAACTCGACGTTCACATGCACGAGGTTATCGACCATGCGCTGGCGGATGGCCAATGTCTCGACCTTTGACAGTTCGAACTGAAATGCCTTGACGAGATGGTCTTGCTCGGCCTCGCTCTGGCTTTGCCAGAACAGGCGGGCTTGGGAGAAGTGATCGTCAAACGTGGGGCTGCGGCGGCGTACCTTTGGCGGCTCCAGCACTTCGGGATAACTGCGAAAGCCGGTGGATTCACCTTCGACCCTGAATTCTTCGCCGCTGTTCAGCGTGTTCGGCTCGTAGGCGGCTCGGCCGCGGTTGATCAACTGGCGCCCGCCAATGCCATCACGCTGAAAGTTATGGAACGGGCACACGCCCTTGTTGATCGGCAGTTCATGGAAGTTCGGCCCGCCCAGGCGTGACAGCTGGGTGTCGGTGTACGAGAACAAACGGCCTTGCAGCAAGGGGTCGTTGCTGAAGTCAATGCCCGGTACCACATGGCCTGGATGGAAGGCGACCTGTTCGGTCTCGGCAAAGAAGTTATCGGGATTGCGGTTGAGCACCATCCTGCCAATGCGCTGCACCGGCACCAGTTCTTCCGGGATCAGCTTGGTCGGGTCCAGCAGATCGAAGGCATAGCGGTGTTCATCGGCCTCTGGAATCAATTGCACACCGAGCTCCCACTCCGGAAAGTTGCCCGATTCAATGGCTTCCCAGAGGTCGCGGCGATGAAAGTCGGGGTCCTTGCCGGCAATCTTTTGCGCTTCATCCCAGGCCAGCGCATGCACGCCCAGCTTGGGCTTCCAATGGAACTTCACGAAGGTGGAAATGCCTTGCGCGTTGACGAAGCGAAAGGTGTGCACGCCAAAGCCTTCGATCATGCGCAGGCTGCGTGGGATGGCGCGGTCCGACATCGCCCACATCAGCATGTGCGTGGTCTCAGGCATCAGCGAAGCGAAGTCCCAGAAGGTGTCATGGGCGCTCGCGGCCTGCGGCATTTCGTTATGCGGCTCAGGCTTCACGGCGTGGATCAGGTCGGGGAACTTGATCGCATCCTGGATGAAGAACACTGGGATGTTGTTGCCGACCAGGTCGTAGTTGCCTTCCTGCGTGTAGAACTTGACCGCAAAGCCACGCACGTCACGCACCGTGTCGGCCGAGCCCTTCGAGCCGGCCACCGTCGAGAAGCGAACGAAGACCGGCGTCTTCGCGTTTGGGTCTTGCAGGAAATGCGCGCTCGTCACGTCGGCCATCGGCTGGTAGACCTGGAAGTAGCCGTGCGCGCCTTCGCCGCGGGCATGGACTGCGCGCTCGGGGATGCGCTCGTGGTCGAAGTGGGTGATCTTCTCGCGCAGGATGAAGTCTTCGAGCAAGGTCGGGCCGCGCACCCCCGCCTTCAGCGAGTTGTGGTTGTCCGACAGCTGCGCGCCCTGGTTGGTCGTCAGAAAATTCGCCGGGTCGTTGCTGTTCGCATTCAACGCGGCTTGCTTGGCGTCGGGCTTGTTGCGGCTGGGTGCGCTCATGAAGATCCTCGGGGCAGTAAAAACTTCGCCAAGACTAAGGAAGGCAGGGATGCGCCGACAGGCGGGGATCACGCGCTTGCGTGTCGGAGGTTTCGCCGTGTTGCCGTGGGAATCGTCTGACCTGTGCGTGCGCAGCGAGCACGCATGACTTGCCGATTTGGCAGGTTCAGGTGCGGTATGGAGATGCCGCGTTGACCCTGCGTTGCTGGCGTTGGCTTCAGTTGGCGCCGCCCAAAGCCCAATCGATGTGTTCTTGCACCAAAGCGGTCTCGCCGTCGCGCGCGCTTTGCAAGGCGCGCCTGATATGGCCGAGCGTCTCGCTCAAAGCCAAGTTGGCATCGCGGCTGCGCAGGGCATTGCCCAAACCCACCGCCAGATTGCGCCGCCAGCGTTCATAGCCGATGCGCCGGATCGGCCCGCCTTCGGTGTGGCGCAGGAAGTCGCCCTCGCTCCAGGCCCACAGTTGCAGCAGGCTCGCGCCGGTCAACGGCGCCCGGGCGTCGAAGTCTGGCAGCGTGCTGCGCTGGGCGTATTTGTTCCACGGGCAGATCAGCTGGCAGTCATCGCAGCCGTAGATGCGGTTGCCCATCAGCGGGCGCAGCGCTTCAGGGATCGGGCCGTCGTGCTCGATCGTCAGGTACGAGATGCAACGCCGCGCATCCACGCGGTAAGGTGCAACGATCGCGGCCGTCGGGCAGATGTCGATGCAGGCGCTGCAGTTGCCGCAATGGGGGCTGATCGGCTCTGAGACCGGCAGCGGCAAGTCGATATAGATCTCGCCGAGAAAGAAAGTGGAGCCGGCTTCTCGGTGCAGCGCCAGCGTGTGCTTGCCGCGCCAGCCGATGCCGCTGCGCGACGCCAACTCCACTTCGAGCACCGGTGCGGAGTCGGTGAACGCGCGGTGGCCAAAGGGGCCGACCGCCTCGGCCAGCCGATCGGCGAGCTTTTGCAGCCGTGAGCGCAAGACCTTGTGATAGTCGCGGCCCCGCGCATACATCGAAACGCCCGCCTGCGCCGGCTGCGCCAGCTGCTGCCATTCGAGGGCCTGCCATTCGCCTGGCAGCTCAGGCGTGGTGTTGCGCGGCAGGTAGTTCATGCGCGCCGTGATCACGCGCACCGTGCCCGGCACCAGCTCGGCTGGCCGCGCGCGCTTCAGGCCGTGGCTGGCCATGTAGCTCATGCTGCCGTGAAAGCCTTGCTCCAGCCACGCCAGCAGCCCCGCTTCCGCCGATGACAAATCCACATCGGCCACGCCGATCTGTGAAAATCCCAACGCTGCAGCCCACTCGCGAACTTGCGCGAGCAGCCCAGGTCCATCCACCACACGAGCATCGGTCATTTGTCGATTCTAGAAACACGCCGCCTTTTCTGGCCCGATGAAGCTGCTTGCGCCACCAGCGCGCAGGCCCTGGCCGCTCGCCCCGCACTGTGCGAAGCCTTCATCGAATTGCATGGCACGCTGGGCGCCGGCAAGACCACCTTCGTACGCCATCTGCTGCAAGCGCTCGGCGTTCAGGGCCGCATCAAGAGCCCGACCTATGCGGTGATGGAGTCTTATCTCGTGTCGCCGCCGTCGTCATCTGGCCAGCCTGTGGATGCATCTGTGCCTGGCTTGCACGATGGGCCATTGGCTGCGCCCTTGAACATTTTTCACTTCGACTTCTATCGATTCAGTGACCCGCAAGAATTCGAAGACGCGGGCTTTCGCGACGTGTTTGCCAGCGCCGGGCTGAAGCTGGCCGAGTGGCCGGAGCAGGCGGCCGGCTTGTTGCCGAAGGCCGATCTGCGCATGGAACTGTTTCCGCTGGAGGGAGACGAACGCGAGGTGATCCTGCATGCATTGACCCCTCGTGGCCTGGAGTTGCTGCCTTGAGCCGACAGGAGACCGGCTCGTCCCTCCAACGCAAGCGGCGCGCCGCGCTGCGATCCATCGGTGCCGTGGCGCTGCTGCTCGGTACGCGGGAGCTGGCCTTTGGTGCCAGCATTCTGGCGGTGCGGGTGTGGCCGGCCGAAGACTACACACGGGTCACGCTCGAATCCGACATGCCTTTGTCGGTCAAGCATTTCCTGGCCGACAACCCGCAGCGTCTGGTGATCGACATCGATGGCCTGGAGCTGAGCCCGGCCTTGCGCGAGCTGGTCGGCAAGGTGCGGTCGGACGACCCGTTCATCGGCGGCGTTCGGGTCGGGCAGAACCAGCCGCGTGTCGTGCGCCTGGTGATCGACCTGAAGCAATCGATCGAACCCCAACTGTTCACGCTGGCGCCGGTGGCGGCTTATCAGCATCGGCTGGTGTTCGACCTGTACCCGACCGAGGAAGTCGACCCGTTGCTCGCGCTGATCCGTGACAAGCAGCAGGCCGAGCAGAAGGCTGCCCAGGCAGTTCAAGACGCGCTGGGCGAATTCATCGGCAAGGTGAACAAGCCGCTGACGACCGCGGCTGCGCCAACCGCCGGGGCCACGGTGGCCGGCCCGGCCGCCTCTTCGATGTCGGCACCGGGCCCCACCGCTTCTTCGGTGCCAACGCCCTCGGTGGCCGCGCCGCCGCCGCTGATGGCGGCTTCGGCGCCACCGATGACGCAGGCGCGCATCGACCGCTTGATCGTCGTCGCGCTCGACCCCGGCCATGGCGGTGAAGACCCCGGTGCCACCGGCCCGTCGGGCTTGCATGAGAAAGACGTGGTGCTGTCGGTGGCGCTCAAGCTGCGCGACAGCATCAATGCCTTGCCGGGCTTTCGCGCGATGCTGACGCGCGATGCCGACTTCTTCGTGCCGCTGCATGAGCGGGTGCGCAAGGCGCGTCGCGTGCAGGCCGATCTGTTCATCTCGATCCATGCCGACGCGTTCTTCAAGCCGCATGCGCGCGGCGCATCGGTGTTTGCACTGTCAGAGCACGGCGCCAGCAGCACGGCGGCGCGCTGGATGGCCGACAAGGAGAACGCGGCCGACATGGTGGGCGGCGTGAACTTCAAGGCCCGCGATGCGGCGGTGCTGCGCACCTTGCTCGACATGAGCACCACCGCGCAGATCAAGGACAGCATGAAGCTCGGCGGCGAGGTGCTGGGGCAGATCGGCAAGGTCGGCCGGCTGCACAAGGGCAGTGTCGAGCAGGCCGGCTTTGCGGTCTTGAAGGCGCCGGATGTGCCGTCGATCCTGGTCGAGACGGCGTTCATCTCGAATCCGGAAGAAGAAGCCAAGCTGCGCACCCGGGAGTATCAGCAGCAGCTGGTGGATGCGCTGACCTCGGGCATCAAGCGCTACTTCGCGAAGAACCCGCCACTGGCACGCCAGCGCAGCTTGTAGCTGCTGGTGATGTGCTGCTCAGATGCCGGTGATTTGGTGCGTTAGCCGGGCGTGGCCCGCTGGCTGATTCAGGCCGGCGGGCGCCGTCGCTTGATCAAATGGATCGAGCGGGTGGAGGCTGGGATCAGGGGCTGGCCGGGCTGCCGCTTGCAGCCGCATCCGGCGCCGGCCGGCGGCGCGCTTTCCAGGCGCCGACCAGCACCAAAAGGCCGGGCAGCAGGATCGCGCTCCAGATGATTTTGTCGAGGTGTTGCTTGACCCACGGGATGTTGCCGAACAGATAACCGGCCATCGTCACGCCGCCGACCCACAGCACGGCACCGGTCACATCGAAGAAGGTGAACTTGCGCCGCGTCATCTGCGCCACACCCGCGACGAAGGGCGCGAAGGTGCGCACGAAGGGCATGAAGCGTGCGGCGATGATCGTGACGCCGCCATACTTTTCATAAAAGGCATGCGCCTGGTTGAAGGCGCGCTTGTTGAAGAAGCGCGAGTTCTCCCACTGGAAGACCTTCGGCCCGAAGTAGCGCCCGAGCGTGTAGTTGCTCTGGTTGCCGAGGATGGCGGCAACCACCAGCAGGCCGATCGATAAGGGCAGGCTCATCAGGCCGGCGCCGCACAAGGCGCCGACGACGAAGAGCAGCGAATCGCCGGGAAGAAAGGGCATCACGACGACGCCGGTTTCGACAAAGATGATCAGAAAGAGCAGGGCGTAGACCCAGGGGCCATAGGCCTCCACGAAGGTGCGCAGGTGCGCATCGACATGCAGGATGAAATCAAGAATGACGGCGAGGATGTCCATGCGTCGGCATTATCCAGGGCTCTCGTTGGGATTCTTACAATGCCCCGATGAACGCCGTCCTGCAGCCCACCCCTCGCCGCCCCATCCGTGAACTGCCCGATGAGCTGATCAGCCAGATCGCCGCGGGCGAGGTCGTCGAGCGGCCGGCCTCGGTGGTGCGTGAGCTGGTCGATAACGCGCTCGATGCCGGAGCCACAGAGATCGTCATCAAGCTGATGGCCGGTGGCGTGCGCAGCATCCTGGTGGAAGACGATGGCCAGGGCATTCCGGCCGATGAGCTGCCGCTGGCGCTGCGCCGCCATGCGACGAGCAAGATCGCTTCGCTGAACGACCTGGAAAGCGTGGGCACGATGGGCTTTCGCGGCGAGGCGCTGGCGGCCATCGCGTCGGTGTCCGAGTTCAGCATCTCCAGCCGAACGGCAGGCTCGCCGCATGCGCAGCGCATCGATGCCCGATCGGGCGAGCTGGGGCCGGCGGCGCGCAGTGTCGGTACGAGTGTCGAGGTGCGCGAGCTGTTCTTCAGCACACCGGCGCGGCGCAAGTTCCTGAAGAGCGATGCGACCGAGCTGGCCCATTGCATTGAAGGCGTGCGCCGCCATGCGCTGACGCGCCCCGATGTGGGCTTTGCGATCTGGCATGAAGGCAAGCTGGTGCAGCAATGGCGCCGCGCGACCGCGTCGCAGCGCCTGCAAGACGTGCTGGGTGAAGAATTCATTCAGCAAAGCCGCGAGGTCGCGCGCGAGATCGGGCCGTTTCGCATCCAGGGCCGGGCTGGTGTGCCAGCCGCGGCGCGCACCCGGGCCGATCAGCAATATGTGTATGTCAACGGCCGCTATGTGCGCGACAAGCTGATCGCACACGGCGTGCGTGCGGCGTATGAAGATGTGCTGCACGGCGGGCGACAGCCGTCGTATGTGCTGTTCATCGAGATCGCACCCGAGCGTGTGGACGTCAACGTGCACCCGACGAAGATCGAAGTGCGCTTCCGTGATTCACGCGAGGTGCATCAGGCCGTCAGGCACGCGGTGGAAGCGGGCCTGGCGACGCCGCAGGCCGGGGGTGTGGCAGCGTCGGCCGAATTCACCGCCGATGAGGGTGGAGATCAAGTGGGGCCGGCGCTAACCGCCAGCTTGCCGTTCATCGAGGTGCCGCAAGCGCGGCCGTCGGCCAGAGCTTCCGCGGACGATCGCCCGATGGCTTATCGCCCGCCCGGTGCGCAAGGCTCGCTCGGCTTACAGCAGGCGGCCGTGCTGTATGCAAAGGAGGCCCCGACCACTTGGTCATTGAATCGAGCCGAAGCCGCGGCGCCTGCACCGGCGACATCGGCCGGCGAATCGTGGCCGCTGGGCAAGGCGATTGCGCAGGTCGGTGGTGTGTTCGTGCTGGCGGAGAACGACCAGGGCCTGGTGATCGTCGACATGCATGCGGCCCATGAACGCATTGTCTATGAGCGTTTGAAGTCGAGCCTGGGTGCGGCGGCGATCGAGACACAGGCCTTGCTGATCCCGGCCACCTTTGCGGCGACCGCGCAGGAAATCGCCACCGCCGAGGCGCAGGCGGCCCATCTGCAGCAACTGGGTCTGGACATCTCGGTGCTGTCGGCCACGACCTTGGCCGTGCGCTCTCGGCCCGCCGCACTGGCAGGCGGTAATGTGGTGGAGCTCGCGCGCAGCGTGCTTTTCGAGTTGTCGCAATACGACGCCAGCAGCGTCCTGGAGCGAGCGCAGCATGATCTGCTGTCCACGATGGCCTGCCATGGCGCCGTGCGGGCAAACCGTCAGCTGACATTGGATGAAATGAATGCCTTGCTGCGCGACATGGAGCGCACTGAGCGTGCCGATCAGTGCAATCACGGGCGGCCGACCTGGCGCCAGATCACGATGAAAGAGCTGGATGCGCTCTTCTGGAGAGGCCGCTGAGCCGACGTCATGGACCACAGTTTTCTCTCGGCCTTCATCCTGCTTTTGCTGGTGCTCGACCCGCTGGGCAGCCTGCCCGTCTTCATCCCGATCATGCGGCAGGTGCCGCGTGAGCGCAGGCGCTGGGTCGCCATCCGCGAAGTCGGCATCGCCTTTGGAGTGCTGTTCGCGTTCATGTTCTTTGGCGATGGCTTCTTGCGGGTGATGCGGCTCTCCGAGCGCTCGCTGGAGGTGGCTGGCGGCGTGATCCTGCTGATGGTTGCGATTCGAATGATCTTCAGCCATGAAGGCGGCGTCTATGGCACGCCGGAAGGCAAGGAGCCGCTGATCTTTCCGCTGGCGGTGCCTTTGCTTGCCGGCCCGTCGGCAATGGCTACGGTGTTGCTGCTGGCCTCGCGCCAACCGGATCGCTTGATTGAATGGGTGGCTGCGCTGACCTGCGCAATGGCGGTGTCTGGCGTCATGCTGCTGCTGTGCGACCGCATCCGCCGCTGGGTGGGCGATTCGGTCGTGTCGGCCACCGAGAAGCTGATGGGCCTGGTGCTGACGGCCATCGCAGTGGAGATGGTGCTGGCGGGTTTGAAGCGCTACTTTCTCGGCTGATTCAAGGCGATTACTGCGGGATCTGAGCGCTGATTGATAGCCTGGGTGAACTCGGCTTTGTGTGGATCGCTGGCTGAGCGCCAGGCCTCCACGAGCAAATCAAATCTTCCATGCATCCATGAAAAAAGCCGGTCTTGCGACCGGCTTGGGCATCACGAGAAAACGAACTCTCGATCAGAAGTTGTGGCGGATGCCGACAGCGATTTGCGAAGCCGCATCGTCGCCATCCGGCTTCACGCGGTTGTAGTACGCGAACACCTTGGTGCGCTTGCTCAGGTTGTAGTTCGAACCTACCGTGTATTGGCGCGCTTTCGGCGAATAGACATTGCCGCCGTTTGCCAGTTCGTTTTGCGTACCGAAGGCAAGGTGCAATTCAGCAGCGCCGATGTTGTACTGGCCTGAAACGCGAGCGATGGTTTGCGATGCGTCCAGAACCTGGCTCTTGAAGCGTTGCACGTAGCCGGTCAAAACGAAGGGCGATGCGTCGTACGAAGCACGGATGGCGAATTGCGAGTCTTCAACGGCATTGCGTTCGAAGCCGAAGCCCAGACCCAACGCGCCACCGCTCCAGTTCGCTGCCACGTCATAAGCAGCTTTGGCTGCCTGCACTTGGCCCAGAGCGTTAGTGACATTGGCACCTTCACCGGCCAGCACGCCAACTTCAACGGTCGCGCCGCTGAAGCTAGGGGTGCGGTACGAAACCTTGTTGCTGTCAGAGCCGAGGTACTTGTACAGCGCGTCAGCCGAGCTGCCGGTGCCGTGGTTCAGCAGGTCGGTGACGTCGGAGGTCGCGAAGTAGGCTTCGCTGGTGTAATGACCGGCCTTGATCTGACCGAAGTTGCCGGCGATGAACACCGAGCTCTCGCCTGCGCCGCCCCAGAAGCCCGTGCCATTCGTGGATTGGCCGTTGTCTGCGTTGAAGCGGTGTTCCAGCGTGAAGCCAGCCTTCAGGCCGCCACCCAGATCTTCCACGCCCTTGAAACCGAGACGCGATGCGTTGTTGGCCAGCACGGTCTTGGAATCGCCACCTTCTTTTTGGCGCTCGACGGATTCGTTCAAACGGCCATAGATGGTCACCGAGCTTTGAGCGAGGGCCGAGCCTGCTGCCACCGTAGACAGCGCGGCGATGAGGAGAGAGCGCTTCATGAACTTTCCTTATGTTGTAAGGCGAATGACTAAATTCGCTGGGTATCACGACAAGGGTGATGCATCAACTGCGATCTGCCCGAACCATGAGTCTATTGCGCGACTCATGGAAAACCCCCTTCGCGTTGCGCAAGTGCAACAAGAAATTATGTGAAGTGGGCAGCAGTGTCCGCTTATCGGCCGCGTTGATGCGCGGGCGCTTCGAGTTGCTTAGCTAGGAAAGACAGCAGCAAGGTAAGCGCGAGATAAACCGCTGAGATGGCGAGGTAAGGCTCCCAATAACGGGAGTACGCACCGGCGACGGTGCGCGCTGCCAAGGCCAGTTCGGCCAGGCCGATGGCCGAGACCAGCGATGAGTCCTTGATCAAGGTGACGCCTTCATTGACCAGTGCAGGCAGCATTCGCCGGAAGGCTTGTGGCAGCACGATGAATCGCATGGCTTGCGGGTGTGTCAAACCCAGGCTGTAGCCGGCTTGGGTCTGCCCGATGTGAATGCTTTGGATACCTGCCCGAAAGATTTCGGAGATATAAGCCCCCGCATTCAGCGTCAGCGCGAGCGCCCCGGAAAAGAACGCACCGTGAGATTGCCTGAATTCACGGGCTGCTTCACCTGCCAGCAGCAAGCCATGGTCTGGATGGATCAAGGCCGGCATCAGCGCGAAATGCACCAGCAGAATCTGAACGAACAGTGGCGTGCCACGGAAGAAGGTCACGTACGCGATCGTGACGACCCTCAGCGCCTTGAGCCCCCACGCGAGCGGAAGCGAATGCGGTTGAGGGGCGTCACGGGAACTGCTGATCAGGCCGAGCACCACGCCGAGCAGCAAGCCCAGCGCGATGGCCACAGCGGTCAGCTCGATCGTCGTCCACAGGCCATCAAGGAACAGAGGCGCATAGCCGACAAGGATATTCCAGTGCAAATCCACGAGCTAACCTGCGGCTTACTTGGAGGCCGCCGATGCAGGTGCAGCGGCCGAAGGTGCGTTGCCGAAGTACTTCGCGTAGATCTGGTCATAGGTGCCGTCGGCTCTGATGTCGGCCAGGCCCTTGTTGATCTTCTCCAGCAGTTCGGCATTGCCTTTCTTCACCGGAATGCCGTATTGCTCGGCCGCGAAGCTCTTGTCGCTGACGGTCTTGAATACGCTGCCTGCGTTATTGGTGACGTAATTGATGATCACGCCGTTGTCGGCCACCACGGCATCGACGCCGCCGGCTTCCAGTTCCTTCAGCGCCAGCGGTGTGGATTCGAAGCGTTTGATGTTGGTGCTGTTCTTGCCCTGCAGCTTGCTGACGACTTCATCGCCGGTGGTGCCGGTTTGCACGCCGACCTTGATCTTTTTCAGCTCGTCAAACTTGCTGATCTTCGAGGTCTTCTTGACGGCGATCAATTGCTGCGCATCGAAGTAGGGCGTGCTGAAGTCCAGCGTCTGCTTGCGCTCGTCGGTGATCGTGACAGCCGACACCAACAGGTCGCGGTCGCCTTGCTGAAGCGTGTTGAAGATGCCTTCCCATGGCGTGTTGACAAACTTCACCTCGATGCCGGCCTTCTTGGCAACCGCGGTGACCACATCGATATCGAAGCCAACGATCTCGCCCTTTTCGTTCTGCGATTCAAACGGTGCATAGGCTGCGTCGGTTCCGACCGCATAGACCTTGGCAGCGGGTGCTGGCGCGGAAGCTGCAACCGGTTCCGACGCCGCGGCGCTGGTTTCTGCAGCGGGCGGCTCCTTCTTGCCACAGGCGACGAGCACGAGGCCGGTGATCAGGAGCCCAGCGGTCTGCAGAAATCGGCGGGTGGTCACAACAGTCATTTCATATTCTCCGGGTTGATTCTCAAGCGGCCTTCAGTTGGGCACTTTGCACGCCAAGCACGTGGCGTGCCGCCGCAGTGTAAGCGCGCTCCTGCAAGGCTTTGCCTGCGGGCTTTCGAGCATGAGGTCATGAGCTTGCGGCAGGCCGAAGATATGATTCCGCGCGTCTGTGCGCAGCCCGCTGCGCGACGAACTTCGGCCCTTCGCGTGTCTGCCATTCCAGCCTCAGCCCCAGCCCCAGCGCCTCCCACAGCGGTGTCTTTGCCAACGAAATCATGGCCCGATCATTTGCCGTCGCTCGATGGCATCCGAGGCTTGGCGATTGCACTGGTGATCGTTCATAACGTCAATCTGCTGGCGCATGGCGCTGGCTTGTGGGGCCAGCTGTTGTCGCGGTTCGCAGGCTTTGGCTGGATCGGCGTGCAGCTCTTCTTTGTGCTCAGCGGGTTTCTGATCACACGCAATCTGCTGGCGTCCCAAGATTCGCCGCAAGCGCTGCGCTCGTTCTATGGCCGACGCATGCTGCGGATCTTCCCGCTCTATTACGCGACGCTGATCTTCTTCTTTGTGCTGTGGCCGCTGGTGGGCAGTTTGCCCAAGCCTTACGCCGACGAGGTGCCGACGCAGATCTGGCTCTGGCTGTTCCTGTCGAACTGGACGGAATGGAGCGGCATGGGCGGTTTGTCGCTGCCGCATTTCTGGTCCCTGGCGGTCGAAGAACAGTTCTATTTGCTGTGGCCGTTCGTCATTCGGCATCGCACACCGCGGCAGATCCTTCTGATCTGCATCGCCATCGCGCTGCTCAGCGTGGCTTCTCGTGCGGCCCTGCTTTGGTTCGAGTTCTCACCATTGCAGGTGTACACCTTCACCATCTCGCGGATGGATGCACTGGCGCTCGGCGCGGCGGCTGCGGCTTGCCTGCAGACGCCGGAGGCTGCACGCAAGCTGGTCGCGAATCGCTATCGCCTGCTGATGGCTGCAGCGGTGATCTTCATGATTGGCCGCGTCATCCCGAAGGCTTACGGCATGACCGATGCAATCGGCCAGATCCTTGGCTTCAGTTTGCTGTCGGTGGTGTTCACGCTGTTCGTGCTGGCGGCTGCCTGCGGTGACGCCGCGCCTTTGAATCGCTGGCAGCGGATGTTGCAATGGGCGCCGTTGCGCACGCTGGGCAAGTACAGCTTTGCGATGTATGTGTTTCATGCACCGCTGAACACCCTTGTCGGCGAACCGCTGCTGGCGCATTGGCAATGGCGAGAGCATCTGACGACGGGCCAGGCTTATGTGCATGTGCTGGGCATCGGCGCACTCAGCTTCGTTCTCGCCTGGCTTTCCTATCACTTGATGGAAAAGCACTTCCTGCGTTTGAAGCGTTATTTTCCGGTTTGATCTGCGTCGCTGGCCAAGCCTTGATCGCCGACCGGTTCGTCGACCGCTACAGCGGGTGAGACGACGCTGGGCAAGTTGGGCACGACGGTCGCTGCCAGAGAAGCCGATGGATTTACAACGGCGGCACTGACGACGGCGGCGGCTTTTTTTCTTGCACTGCGAGATGCAAGGGTGTGGGGTGATGCGTCGGCGACGTCAGATTCGCCGCTCAGCCAATGCCGCACATGCAACGCATCGAGCGCCCGAGACGACGAGGCGACCGCACCCATCAGCACGACGATCACCGTCCGCCCAGCGGCTTGCAGCCGCATCGTCAGGCAGCGGCCGGCTTCGTTGGTGAAGCCGGTCTTGGACGACAGGATGTTCCAGCCGGCCTTGCCGACCAGCCCATTGGTATTGCGCACCGCCCAGGGCAAGCCATTGACCAGCACCGAGTGCTCGCGCTGGCTGGTGATGTTGGAGATCACCGGGTAGTGCGTCGTGGCCTGCAAGACCTTCGCCATGTCGGAGGCGCTGGCGTGGTTCAGCGGCGATAGGCCGGTGGGTTCGACCAGCGTGGTTTGCACCAGGCTCAAAGCAGCGATCTTGGCGTCGGTGGCTGCATGAAAGGCGCTCAAGCCGCCCGGGAAATGGCGTGCCAGCGCCGAAGCGGCGTGGTTGTCGGAGGCGATCAATGCCAGTTCGATCAAGGTGCCGCGCGGCAGGCTGGCGCCGGCGGGCACGCCGCCCCGTGTGTGCTTGAGGTGATCCATGTCGAGTTCATCGATCAGCAATGGCTCGCTGGCATCCTGGCCGGCGTCGAGCACCACCATCACCGTCATCAGCTTGGTGAGCGATGCAATCGGGGCAGCGGTTGACGGGTCTTTCGACAACAGCACCTCGCCGGTGCTCTCATCGATGACGATGGCGTGGGCGGAACGAAAGTTCACCGCGCTCCAACTCGTGGCGCAGCAGGCCAGCAGCGTGGCAAAGACGAAGGTTTTGAGGGGACTGATCATGAGCAGGTGGCTTTCAGCCAAGGGCCGCGGACGCAGCGCATTTGGGCGTCCACGCGTGGGTGTTCGAGACATGCACGCCGGGCATCGGCCCGTCCCATTCGCCGCAGCTGACGGTATGCCACTCGCGACCCAGGCGGATGGCGCCCCATCGGTCGAGCAACACGACCATCGAGCCGGTTAGCAGCGGAGCGGTCAAGCGCGCGAAGCCGTCGCTGCGCAGCAGCCGTGCCGCTTGCTCATCCGACACGCCTTGCAACAGATCACGCAGCAGGCGTGCCAATTCCCAGGTGTCGCTCTTCGCGGTGTCGCCCGGGGCCAGCGGATGGATGCTGCCGTTGTGCATCAGCAGCAAACCGGGCGTCACGACGAAAGGGTGGGCCATGTCCAGATCGATCCAGCCATAGGTTGCGCGGCGCAAGTGAAGGTAGATCTCGATGCCAGCAGGCAGCGCGTCATTGAAGTCCATCAACGAGCCCAAGCCCATGCCGCGATCCCAGATCAGCTCGCTGCCCTGCACATAGAAGCAGCCCCAACCGTCCGGGTTTTTCTGGTGAACGTTTTCCAGGAAGCTGCGCGGGATGCAGCGATCGGCAGGTTTTTTGATGATCAGGCACATGCGTTGACTGTTCCGATGGCGAAGGCTGCGGCCGCATGCCGCTTGATTCGTACAACGTACATATCGGCGCAACGGACTACACGTGGAGCGTGTCTTGCGCAAAAAAGTGTGCCAAGGCGAAAGCGGGCCCCTGCTAGCGGCGCATCAACGCGTCTCGTGAACTAAGGACGCTTGCAGCTGCTGCGGAACGTCTGTTGCTTTAGCGCTCGAGGGGCTTGGCCGATGAGTGGTGAAGGGGCTGAGTGGAGTTCGATGATGAGTCTGATCGAAACAGCAGTGGGCCAGCTTACGGGGGCTATCGCGGCACGAAGCGCTGCGCGAAGGCGGTCGTGCGCCATGGCAGGTACCTGCGCGCAGCACACCGGTGCCTGCGCTTTCTCGTCGCCCTTGTTTCAAGGCGAGTTTTGATGCGCACCCTTCTTTTGTTGATTGCGGCGATTTTTGTCGGTGACGGGGCCAGGGCCGACAGCCGGCTCACCGAGACGGAGAACCGTTGGGTCGCCGCGGCCGCGCCGGTGATTGGCTTTGCGCAGACGCAGAAACTCCCGCTCGACATCATCGTGCTGCCTCAGGCCCAAGCAGGCGATTCGCCGCTGGCGCTGGGCCTGCGCGATGGCCGCTGCAAGCTCGTGCTGGCGATGCGCGGCAACCCGGCGGTGGCCAACACCGAGGCCGCGATACCGGCGGGCTTGTTTGACGTGGTCGTCGAAGCGATGGCCGCCCATGAATTGGCGCATTGCTGGCGCCATGTGCAAGGGGCTTGGGCGACCTTGCCCGGCGGTGCGGCCGAGATCGCAGGCGCGCCCGACTCGCAGGCTGTGGGTGAGACGGCCGAGATGGCTGCGATGGCGCAGTCGATGCGCGAGGCCCGGCGCGAAGAAGGCTTCGCCGATCTGGTCGCGCTCGCATGGACCTGGCGTCAGCACCCCGAGCTTTATCTTCAGGTGCATGCGTGGCTCAGCCGTGTGCGCAGCGATGTCAGCATTCCTGGCGAGCATCACGACACGCAGGCCTGGGTGAATCTGGTTCGCGATCCAACGGTGTTTGGCGACCGGCGTGGCCCTTTTGTCCAGGCGCAGGCGCCCTGGGTGCGCGGCTTGGCGATCCACGAGTGACCGGGGGAGCGAGATGCCGCTTCGGCGATGACGTCGCGCGGCTCTTTCGGCACTCACTGGTGCTGACTCGATGCAGTATCGTGCGGCCCTCACGCGCATTCCCCGGAACACCATGATCGTTCGCATTCAAATCGACCCGACCGCTGCATCGCTGTTCAACTATCAGGTGAGCTACGAAGCCGAGACGCTGTACGCCGACGAAGACTTGTCGACCTTGGTCGAAGCGCTGGTCGCGGCGGTTGAAGGTTTGTCGCCCGACGTGGTCGGCGTCGAAATCTGGCTCAGCGGCGTCGTGTCCGGCACCTATCCGCTGAACGTGCTGGCAATGAACCTGGAGCAGGTTGCACAGCATGCGCTGAACACGACCGAGGCCATTCAGGAGGCGATGCGCTGAGCCCACGGCCTGCAAGCAGCCTGTGGACGAAGGCAGGTCTTCAGGTGTCGGCGTTGATGGACCGTTTGCGGCGGATGAACACGCTCATGGATGCAATGCCCAAAAGCATCGCTGCGTAAGCGCTGGGTTCCGGTACCGATGTGGCCGGGTCCGCGGCAGCAGCAGGCCATGCGGGCAGGGGTGGCTCTTTTTCAGACTCCGTGCCCTGCAGATTGCCTGAATGTCCGCTCATATTTTCAGTGCCTACCTTGAGCGGAACATCCTCGTTGCGGTTGCGCTGTTCGGCGTCGATGACCGAGCCATAGACGCAGGCAGCCACGCCCATGCAGGCATCGACCGCCGGGCGCATCGGCGCGGCGTTGAAGTGATTTTCACGCGCAGGGTTGGCATCCGGGCTCGCCGCCCAGGACGCGTTATCCGCCCAGCGCCGGCCAGCAAGCGTCGGACTCCATCGCCGTGAGGCGTTCGCGAAGTTGATGGACGGCCGCCTGCCGGCGTTCAACACCAGGGGTTCGTCTTGAGCGTTCGCACCCTTCATCAAGCCCCGTTCCTGAACCTCGCTGGCCAGCAAGCTTGGCTCAGCAATCGATACGGCCCGCGCAGGGATGGCCGCACTCATGACAGCCCATGCGACCGCGGCCGCAAAAATCCAGCGATGAGACTTGCCAGGGAAAAAAGACGTTTCACTGGCGAGAGGTTTCATGGCGGGAGTATTTTTGGTGAACCTGCGAGTCTATCTTGTAGTTTGCGCCTACTCACATTTTATATTAGATTGACTAACGATTGTTACGACATGGGTCGTGCTCAGCAGGAATTGAAATCGACCCCAGCCAACTTGTCCGTCGGCCGTGTCGATGACGGGCGTGAGACCTCGCCGCGCGTCTTTGTCAGACGCAGTCTGTGGTGCGGCGCCAGCCTAAACGGGGGCAGGTCCCAGCGACTCGCGCATCATCAGTTCGGGCGAGAACTCGCGTGACACGTCGAGCTCGGTGGCGTAGCACATGTTCATCAGCAACCGGCAGGCATTCATGCCCATGCGGCCGATGGCGATGTGAACCGTGGTGAGGCGGGGCGACAGGAAAGAAGCGATGTCGGCATCGTCATAGCCAATCACCGACACATCACCGGGCACCGTCTTGCCGGCAGCTTGCAAGCAAGACATGGCGGCCATCGCGAGCTGGTCGTTGCAGCAAAAGAGCGCGGTGAAATCGACCTTCTGCTGCAGCAAAGCTTCTGCGGCCACCCAACCGCCAGCGGCCGTGAAGTCGGCATTGGCAATGGTCACGTCATCGCGTGCAATGCCAGCGCGCGTCAATTCATCGATGAAGTTTTGCAGGCGCTCGCGGTTGTCGGGTGCTGTCTGCAGCCCGGAGATCACCGCGATCTTGCGATGGCCCTGTGCCAAGAAGGCGCGTGCCGCCAGCTTGCCCGCTTCGAAGTGATCGACGCTGAAGCATGGGGGGCGCATGCCTTTGACCTCGCGGTTCACCACCGTGAGCCGCGGATATTTGTTCTTCAGCTCGATGCAGTCGGCGTCTTTGAGGGCGTCGTGGTCAGCACGATGCCGTCGCATTGGCGGTCGATCAGGAACTGCACACCGGTCAGGGCCTGGCGACGCGGGTCTTCCTGGCCGTAGCCGTTGGCGGCCACCATGTGCCGGCCATGCTGGCGCAGCTCGGTGTCGATCGCGTTGAGCATCGGGCCATAGAAGGGCCCGTGAAAATCAGGCACATAAACGCCGATGGTGCCTGTGCTCTGAAGAGACAGCGCACGGGCGATCGTCGAGGGCCGAAAGCCGAGTTGGCCGATGGCCGCGTCGACCCGCGCCGCGGCATCGGCCGAGAACGGGCCTTTGCCGGAGATCACCCGCGACGCGGTCGCCACGCCCACGCGCGCCAGTCTCGCGACATCTCGAATCGTGGTCATGGGGACGTGCGCCGAAGCTGGCCCGAAGTGAGGTCATTGACCCTGCAGATCAGGCGGGGCAAGCGCTGCGCACGCCCGGCCTTAAATGCGGTTCTGCGTTTCGCGATCGAAGATCGAAGCGCGCGACGAATCGATGCGCAAGCCGACTTTCGCGCCGACCGCCGGTTCATCACCCACCGCCACGCTGACCGACATCTGCTGGCCCAAGCACGACAGCCAGACGATCAGGTGCGAGCCCATCGGCTCGACGAGTGTGACTTCAGCCTGGCCGCTGGCGCTCGGGCCGGCGTCTAGTGCAATGTGTTCCGGGCGAATGCCCAGCACCACTTTGTGCCCGGCGCTCGGCGTTTCGGTGAAGGCGTAGTCGGCCAGCGGCACTTGCAGCGTCCAGGCCACGAACGAGAGCTTGCCGCTGCCGTCCTGCTTCAGTTCGCCTTCGAGGAAGTTCATGCTCGGCGAGCCGAGGAAGCCGGCAACAAACATGTTCACCGGCCGCTGGTAGACCGTGGAGGGCGCGTCGATCTGCTGAATGCGACCGCCGCGCATCACCGCCACGCGGTTGGCGAGCGTCATCGCTTCAACCTGATCGTGGGTCACGTAAATCATCGTCGAGCCGATGTCGCGGTGCAGTTGCTTCAGCTCGCGGCGCAATTCGGCGCGCAGCTTGGCATCGAGATTCGACAGCGGCTCGTCAAACAAGAACACCTTCGCTTCACGAACCAATGCGCGGCCGATCGCCACCCGCTGGCGCTGGCCACCCGACAGCTGGGCTGGCTTGCGGCGCAGCAGCTCCTTGAGCTGCAGCATCGAGGCGGCTCGCTCGACGCGGCGCTCGATCTCCGGCTTCGGCACGCCGTTGATGCGCAGCCCGAAAGACATGTTGCGCTCGACATTCATCGTCGGATACAGCGCATACGACTGGAACACCATGCCGATGGAGCGATCTTTCGGGTCGGCCCAGGTGACGTCGTTGCCGCCAATGTCGATGCGGCCTTCGTCGGCATCGAGCAAGCCCGCAATCGAATGCAGGAGGGTCGATTTGCCGCAGCCCGACGGGCCGAGCAGCACGAGGAATTCGCCTTCGGCAACTTGTAGGTTCAGATTTTCGAGGATGGGCGTGGAGCCAATCTTTACGTGCAAGCCATGAATGGAAACGCTGGACATGGAGAGATCAACCTTTCACGGCACCGGCCGCAATGCCACGGACGAACCAGCGGCCAGACACGAGATAGACCAACAGCGGCACGAGCGAGGTCAGCACCGTCGCGGCCATGTTGACGTTGTAGAGCCGCTCACCCGTGGTCGTGTTGATCACGTTGTTGAGCTGCACGGTCATCGGCAGGTGCTCGCGCCCTGCGAACACCAAGCCGAGAATGAAGTCGTTCCAGATGCCGGTGACCTGCATGATCACCGCCACGACCAGGATCGGCAGCGACATCGGCAGCATCAGCTGGATGAAGATGCGCCAGAAGCCGCCGCCGTCGATGCGCGCGGCCTTGAACAATTCGTTCGGGATCGAAGCGTAGTAGTTGCGAAACAGCAGCGTCATCACCGGCATGCCGAAGATGGTGTGGATCAGCACGATGCCCGGCAACGTGCCGAACAGCGACATGCTGGCGAAGGCACGCACCATCGGGAACATGATGACCTGGTAGGGCACGAAGGCGCCCATCAGCAAGATGATGAAGAGCGTCTGGCCGCCACGCGGCTTCCAGAAGGACAGCGCATAGCCGTTGAGCGCACCGATCATGATCGAGACGATCGTGCTGGGTACGACGATCGACACCGAGTTGAAGAAGCCACCGCGAATGCCTTCGCATTGCAGGCCGGTGCAGGCCGAGAACCAGGCGGTGGCCCAGGGCTCCAGCGTCATGTGGAGCGGCAACGAGAACAGGTTGCCCAGGCGGATTTCCTCCATCGGTTTGACCGAGGTGATCAGCATCACGTACAGCGGAATCAGGAAGAAGGCCGCAGCGGTCAGCAAGAAGGCATAGAGGCCGATGCGCGCGGGCGTCCAGCGTGGGCGCGCCTTGCGGCGAGTGGAGGTTTGGGGGTCGGCGGTCATCGCAGCAGAAGTGGCAGGGGAAAGACGGGTGGCACTCATCAATGGCCTCCGTTGGCCTCGCGGCGGGCCGCACGAGAGCGGGCATACATCAGCGGCGCCAGCAAGGCGACCACGGTCAGCAGCAGCACGGTGGACGCAGCGGAGGCGAGGCCGATGTTGGAGCGGCCGAAGAGGTTGTCCATGATGAACTTGCCGGGCACTTCGCTCGCGAGGCCCGGGCCGCCCTGCGTCATCGCGATCACCACGTCATAGACCTTGACGACACTGAACGACAGCAGCACGAAGGCCGTGCCGATCGATGGGCCGAGCATGGGCAGCACGATGCTGAGGTAGACGCGCCAGGTCGGGATGCCGTCGATGCGGGCGGCCTTCCACAGGCTGTCATCGATGCCGCGCAGGCCGGCCAGCATCAGTGCCATCACCAGACCCGATGCCTGCCAGATGGCGGCCAGCGCGATCGCCCACATGACCTTGTCCTGGCTCACGATCCAATCAAAGGTGAAGCTCTCGAAGCCCAGGCTGCGTACCGTCGCCTGGATGCCGAGCTCGGGGTTCAGCAGCCATTGCCAGATCAGGCCGGTGGCCACGAACGACATCGCATAGGGATACAGAAATACCGTGCGCAGCACGCCTTCGGCGGCGATTTTCTGATCGATGAACACGGCCAGCAAGAAGCCGATCACCAGGCAGGCGCCGATGAAGATGACGCCAAAGAGGGCAACGTTCTCCAGCGAGATCAGCCAGCGATCGGAACCGAACAGGCGGATGTATTGAGCCAAGCCGACGAAGTCACCGTTGGGCAGGGTGCGCGAGCTGCTCATCGAGATGCGCACCGACCAAGCCACCGTGCCGAGGTAAGCCAGCAGGACGGTTGCAAACATCGGCAGCAGGGCCGTATAGATGGCCCCTTGGCGCAGCCAGAGGCTGCGCGGCCTGGTCGTGGTCATGAAGACTCCATGCTTTGAAATTGAAAACGCGGACGGCAGAGCGTCCGCGCTGTCCCGTTGCGTGCAAGCGGTAGGCCGCTTGCAGCCTTCCGGGAGGGAGGGTCAGCTCTTGACGGCGGCGGCGATGGCCTTGATGGCGTCGTCGGCCGACTGATTGGTGTTCCAGAACTTGGTCACCACGTCTTGCAGCACGCCCGCCGTGTCTGGCGAGGTCAGCATTTCCGGATTGGGCAGATGGCGCGAAGGGTCCTTCATCACTTCCAGGCCAGCCTGAGCGCAGATGTCCATCGCCTTGGCATCGACGTCAGTGCGGATCGGGATCGAGCCCTTCTTGATGTTGAAGGCGACTTGCGTCTTTGGCGACGTGAAGGTCGTGGCCAATAGATGCTGTGCCTTGATCGCATCGGCATTGGTCGTCTTCGGGAAGACGAACACGTCACCGGCGATGATGTAAGGCGACTTCGGACCAAAGCCCGGGAAGCAGCCGAACTCTTTGCCCGCCGTTTGCTTGGCGGCCTGGAATTCGCCTTTGGCCCAGTCGCCCATGATCTGCACGCCAGCCTTGCCGGAGATCACCAGCGAGGTGGCATCGTTCCAGTTGCGGTTCGCCGAGCCGGCGTCTACATAGTCGTGCAGGCGCTTGAAGGACACCACGACCTTTTTGAACGCATCCGACTGGATGGTCTTTTGATCGAGGTCACGATAGAACTTGAGGTACAGCTCGGCGCCGCCCACGTGAGCCAGGATCGCGTCGAACACCAGCTTTTCTTGCCAAGGCTGACCACCAAACGCCAGCGGCGTGATGCCAGCGGCCTTCAGCTTGTCGAGCGCGGCGAAGAATTCTTCAGGCGTCTTCGGCTCAGACTTGATGCCGGCCTTTTCGAAAGCGGCCTTCGAGTAGAAGAACCATGCCGGCATGTGGATGTTGACCGGCACGGCGTAGTAGTGGCCATCGACCTTGATGCTGTTCAGGATCGGTGCGGGCAGCAGCTTGTCCCAGTTGTTCTTGATGGCGACTTCATCAACGTTGTTCAGCAGGCCGCCCTTGATGATGTCGTGGTACTGCTTGGACGTGTTGAACTGGGCTGCGGTCGATGGCGTGCCACCGACGATGCGGTTGATCGCGGTGGAGCGGGCAGCGTCGGCGCCAGCGATGGCGTTGTCGACCCAGGTGCCGCCAGCAGCCTTGTAGGCGCTGGCCAGTTCCTGGACCGCAGCCGACTCACCACCGGACGTCCACCAGTGAATCACTTCGGCACGTTGCGCGTGTGCCGCACCGATCGACATGATGGCAAGGCTCATGCTGGCTGCCAATTTGGTTGCGCGGGTCATCTCTCATCTCCTTCGTTGTGAGGGGCTCTCGCCCAGTGGTATATCTCAATGGGCGGCCGCGCTTTGTCCGCAGTCGCTCAAGCCGACGCGCCGGCCTGACGCCGTTCCAGGAAAGCGCCGATCGCAAGCGCGCTGTCCTTGGGCGTACGTTGTTGGGTTCCGTAATTCACATGGATCAGCCCGAAGCGCTTTTCATAACCATAGGACCATTCGAAATTGTCCAGGAGAGACCACGCGAAATAGCCTTTGACGGAGATACCCGAGCGCATCGCTTCGTCGATTGCAGCCAGATGGCTGTTGAAGTATCGGACCCGCTGTTCATCGTGAACCTTGCCGTTGGTGACCTTGTCATCGCTGGCCATGCCGTTCTCGGTGATGTAGATCGGCGGCATGTCGGGATAGCGCGCGCCGAAGTCTTTCAGCAGATCGCGCAAACCGTTGGGATAAACCTCCCAGCCCATCTGCGTGCGCTCGACGCCTTCCAGCAGCACCTCATCGGTATAGCCGTGTGCGCCGTCGCTCTTGATGTTGCTGCGGAAGTAGTAGTTGATGCCGAGATAGTCGAGCGGTGTGCTGATGGTCTCCAGGTCGCCCGGCAGAACACGCGGCTCGCAGCCAGGCCACAGTTCTTTCAGCTCGGCAGGGTACTTGCCCAGCATCACCGGGTCCAGCACCCAGGTGTTGGAGCACGCGTAGGCCAGCTCGGTGGCGCGGCGATCTGCAGCGCTGGTGCTGTTCGGTATAACGGCATTGACGTTGCTCACGATGCCGACCAAGCCCTTGTCATTGCTGCGCAGTGAGGCCGTGGCCAGCCCGTGTCCCAGCAACAGGTGGTGCATGGCTTCGACAGCGTACTGCACGCTCTGCAGCCCCGGCGCATGGCGGCCGGTGGCATGGCCGAGAAAAGCGGAGCACCAAGGCTCGTTCAGCGTCGTCCAAGCGGTGACGCGGCCTTTCAGCTCGCGGCTGAGAAGGTCGGCATAGTCAGAGAAGCGGTAAGCCGTGTCACGGTTCAGCCAGCCGCCCCGGTCTTGCAGTGATTGCGGCAAGTCCCAGTGATACAGCGTCACGAAGCTCTGCAAGCCCTTGCGCTCCAAGTGGTCCAACAGCCGTTTGTAGAAGTCCACGCCCTTCGAATTGACCGAGCCGTCTTCCTTGATCACGCGTGACCACGAGACGGACAGGCGGTAACCACCGAAGCCCAAACGTGTCAGCAACTCAAAGTCTTCTTTCCAGCGGTGGTAGTGATCGCAGGCGACCTCGCCACTGTCACCGTCATGCACATTGCCGGGAATGGCAGAGAACGTGTCCCAGATGGAGGGCAGTCGGCCATCGATGTTGACAGCGCCCTCGATCTGATAAGAGGCAGTGGCCGCGCCGAAGAGAAAATCCTTTTGCCACATGGCAGAGCCAGCGGGCGGGGCGATCTTGAGAACTTCTGAATTACGCAACGAATGCACCTTGTCAGTTGGTATGTGGAACCGGTTCCAATGACCAATTGGACCAGTCGCCTAGAAATCTCTCCGTCAGGGAATACCCTGATTCGGGGTTTGCGCGAACATGGTCTACCCGGTGAGCGGCTCCCTGTCTTCACCGACATTCGTTACGCCGATGCGCGCATCGAGGTGCTGGCGCAACGCGCAGCGGATGTTAGCGTGCGGCTGCATCTCGCTTGTTTCCCGTGGTGCGAAAAACAATAGCGACTTGCTCAAAAACGAAATCGAATTTCGTTCGATCGCATCCCAATGGAGATCAAGGGGAGGCGACCATTTTGATCAGTTGCTTGAGTTGCTCTGTACATCTGGCTTCGGCCTGCAACTCGATCTCGCGATAGACGCGGATCAGCGTTTCGCCTTCGGGCGTCAACTGGCTGCCGCCCCCCCGGGAGCCGCCCTGCGATGACTGTGTCACCGGTTTGCGCAGCAGTCGGTTGATCTCGTCGAGCAGAAGCCAGGCGCGGCGATAAGACATGCCGATGTGCTTGGCGGCCTCAGTGATCGAGCCTTGGGCCTGGATGGCTTCCAACAAGGCGATCTTGCCGGGGCCGATGGCCACTTCATCGCCTTGCGTCACGCGAATGCGAAATTGCACTGTCGGGCGAGCAGGCTTTGGGGTGGACTTGGAAGGAGAGCTTGGCATGCGCGCAGGCTACCTCACTCTGCAGGCGTATTCCACCGGCGCGCTTCGCCGGCTACTCAATCGCCGGAACAGTTCGGCCTGCATCGATGTGAACCACCTCATCGGCGAAGGCATCTACGTCGGCCGGATCGTGGGTGATCAAGACCATCGGCGTGCCCAACTCGCGCTGCAACTGCAGCAATTCTTCGCGCAGCTTTTTTCGAAGGGGCGCATCCAGGGCCGCAAAGGGTTCGTCCAGCAGCATCGCCTTCGGCTGGGCGACCAAGGCCCGTGCCAAGGCTGTGCGCTGCCGTTGCCCGCCTGACAGCTCATGGGGATAACGCCCGGCCAGCGTGTCCAACTCAAAGGCCAACAGCCAGCGTTGCACGGCTTGATGCTGACTGCTGCGCGGCGGGTTGCGCCACCCCAGGTACAAGCCGAACGCCACATTCTGTTGCACTGTCAAATGCGGGAACAAGGCGTATTCCTGAAAAAGGTAAGCCATGTGGCGCTGCCGTGCCGGCACGTCAATGTGCGAGTCTGTGTCGAGCAGCACTTCGCCATCGATGCGCACGTGGCCGCGATCCGGCCGCATCAGGCCGGCCATGGCTTTGAGCGTCAAGGTTTTGCCGGCACCGGAGCTGCCGAAGAGCACCAGCCGGCGAGCGTCGCTGCGGAACTGGATGTCGAGCGCGAAACGTCGGTGGTCGCGCCGTCGGCCGGCAAGTCCGCCAATCTCTTTGTGGATCTCGATGTCCCAGGTCATTAGGAACTCAGCGTTCGATGACGCGCACGGGCGCGAGCCGACCGGCCAGCAGCAGCACGCTGATGCAAGTCAGGGAAGTGATCAGCACCAAGAGATTGGCGGTGTCGTCTTGCCCGGCTTGCACGGCTTCGAAGACAGCGATCGACAGCGTCTGCGTCTTGCCGGGAATGCTGCCTGCCACCATCAGCGTGGCGCCGAACTCGCCCATGGCCCGGGCGAACGCCAGCAGCATTCCCGCCAGAACGCCACGCCAGGCCAAAGGCAGGCTGATGCGAAAGAAGATGGCTGATTCCGACAAGCCGAGCACGCGGGCGGCTTGCTCATATTGCTCATCGACGTTCTCGAACGCGGCCCGGGCCGATTTGCAAACGAAGGGGAAAGCTACCACCGTGGCGGCAATGACCGCACCTTGCCAGGTGAAGATCAATCGAATGCCCAAATGCTGCTCCAGGGCCTGGCCGAGCCAACCCTTGCGGCCGATCAACACGAGCAGGTAGTAGCCCAGTACGGTGGGCGGCATCACCATCGGCAGCAGCAGAAGCGAATCGAGCAACTCGCGGCCCATGAAGCGCCATCGCGCCAACGCATATCCGGCTGTCACGCCCAGCACACCGGCCAATCCGGTGGCCCACAGCGCCACCTTCAGCGACAGGCCCAGCGCGACCCATGCGGAGGACACGAGCGACTCTGTCAGATGATGGATCGGCTCGTTCCGGCACCCAAATTCATCAGGGTTTCGCGAAGCCGTATTTGGCCAGCGTGGCCTGCGCTGAGGGTGCCAGCACGAATGCGGTGAACTTCTCGGCCTCGGCGAAATGCTCGCTCGCGGCCAGCGGTGCGATGGGGTACAGCACCGGTGTCTCGGTGGTCACGGTGAATGCGAGCTTGACCTTGTCGGCCATCAAGGCAGCGTCGGTCGCATACACAAAGCCGGCCTCGACCTCGCTGCGTGCCACATAGTCCAGCGCCTGCCGTACGGAGGAGGCGCCAATCATCTTTGCTTGTACGGCAGTCCACAGCCCGGCCTTCTCCAGCACAGCCCGCGTGTAGCGGCCCACCGGCACGCTGGCGGGCAGGCCGATCGCGACATGGGCAATCTTGGACTGTGTCAGGTCTTGCAATGTCTTGGGCGTGAAGGCTGCATCGCCAGGTACGATGACCACGAGGCTGTTGCGTACGAAATTGCGGCGCGCTTCGGCCTTGACCAATTGCTGCTGCTGCGCCTGGTCCATCGTTTCCTGATCGGCACTGGCGAATACATCGACCGGTGCGCCTTTGTTGATCTGCTGCAGCAGCGCACCGGACGCGCCGAAATTCAGCAGCACCTTGGTCCCGGGGTTTTGAGCTTCATAAGCGGACGTGATGTCCTTGAACGCGTTGGTCAAGCTGGCAGCTGCGCTAACGGTCAGATCGGCAGCCTGGGCGACGATGCTGGCGCATACCAAAGCCAGGATGCCTGCAGATTGGGTTAAGACGCGGAACATGGTTCGTCCTCGAAGAAAAGCTCTGCGTAATGTAAGTCGGAATATGACGAGACTCGGCTGAGCAGGACTTGCGCAATAGGCGGATCGGCGCTCCTCTGCAAGTGCGAGTGAAGTGTAGGCGTGCAGCCACGGCATCTTGAATCCCCGGTAGGCGCATAGGAGCCTCGTGTCCACCTCAACACTTGGTGGACACGTGAACACTATCCAGACGCAACTGCCCGTCGATGGCCGCAGGCGCCGTCGCCTGCACAGCGACGAGTTCAAGGCCAACGCGGTGGCGTCGTGCACGCAGCCCGGCATGTCGATGGCGGCCGTGGCGATGGCCAACGGCGTTAACGCGAACCTGCTGCGACGTTGGGTGCGTGAAGCCGAACTGCGCTCTGGTGGCGATCGGCCCGATGCAACGGTGGCGACCATCGCACCGCCGAGAGCGGCGACGCCAGCCTTCGTGCCGATGCAGCTGCCGGCCAGGAGCGTGGCGCCAGACATCCGCATCGAGTTGCGCCGCGGTGCAACCTCGGTCACCGTGACCTGGCCCGCCGACGCCGCTGCCGAGTGCGCGGCTTGGATGCGGGAACTGCTGAAGTGATCCGCATCGACGCAATGTGGCTGGCTGCCGAGCCGATGGACATGCGTGCCGGCGCCGACCGGCTGATCGCCCGCGTGGTCGAGGTGTTCGGCGCTGCACAGGTGCACCATGGCGACCTCTTCGCCAATGCACGCGGCACGCGGATGAAGCTGCTGGTGCACGACGGCTTCGGCGTGTGGTGTGCCGCACGGCGCCTGAACCAGGGTCGCTTCATGTGACCGAACGCGACGACAGGCGCGCTGCCCCAGCTCACGCCAGCGCAGTTCGACGCGCTGGTACTGGGCCTGCCATGGCAGCGCCTGACGCAGCTGCAGACCATCACACACGTCTGACGACGAGACCTGCGCGCAGCCTGGGAAGGTGTGCGTGCAGTGCAATTCGAAGATGCCCCGATGACGGCTGCAGCGAGGCTGCCGACAATGGCTGCATGCTCGATGTGAACTCGCTCAAGGCCGCAGACCTCAAGGTCTGAGCAAGGGCGCCGTCACCGAAGTCGCTGCTGCGCTGCTGGCCCAGTTGGCGGCCAGCAAGCCGCCATCTCTGCCAAGGACGAGCACATCGCCAGGCGCGAGCGCGAGATCAAGTTCAAGGACGCCAAGATCGAGCGCATCACGTTCGA
>CAXTCD010000013.1:35503-43766 GCA_964242145.1 uncultured Rhizobacter sp. | reverse complement strand
GGCGTAAGCCAACAGATTTACAGTCTGCCCCCTTTAGCCACTCGGGCACCCCTCCAAAGCGAACCTCAGAGTCTAGCAGAACAAGGAACAGCTTCACAAGAGGCCTCATCAACTAATCGGAAAAGACCCTCAAGAGACTTGCAGGAGATGGCCCTTCTTTCGATTGATTCCGCCTCATCGGCACCGCCTTAACAAGGCGCTACTCCGATCGACGATCGCAAAGAAAAAGGCCTCGCTGCGTGAGCTGCGAGGCCTCGCCCTTCCAACTGACTTCGCTTAGTGCCGAGTGGCCGATGCTGGCGCCATGCGATGCACCGACATCGTCGCGGTACGCAACATTTGCAGGCTCGAAGGCTCACTCAAAAATCGCATCCGCTCGGCAGGAGCCAGCGTATCAAACGAGCGGGTCTTGTTGAGCTGCCACAGGCGTTGGCGGCGAGTGTTGGCGCGCAATCCGTGACCGGTGCTGCGCGGGCCCATGGCCTTGCGGACGATCTCGAACAGCTTCGGATTGGTGACCGCATCGGCCCAGTTCGGCTGACGACCACCTTGGCTGGCGTGCGCCCAAGCGTCGCGCAGCACCTTCGGCGCCACCGACTCTTCCGGCGTCATCAGCAGGCGAGCACGGCGCAGACGGGCACCGATGGTCGCACGGCTTGTGAACACAGTGATGGGTACGGCCAGCAGCAGCGGAAGGGCCATCGGCGAAATCCAGATCAGCGCAGAGGGATGCACCACCATCAGCAGGGCAGCCAAAGCCAGCACAGCCAAACCCAGTGGCAAATACTTGGCCGAGGCTTCGCGCCAGCTGACGTCGGTCGCTTCGCGCGGAGGCGACTTCCATTCCAGCTTCCAGCCTGTCAACGCACCGAACACAAACACCGTGTGTGCCGCCATGCGCAGCGGGGCTTGGAGTACAGACATCGCACCCTCAACCACCGTGCTGGCAATCAGCGCCACGGCACCGCCGTATTGAGCTTGCTCACGACGAAGAATCACCGCCAGCACGCCCAAGACACGAGGCAAGGTCAGCATGCCGATCGTGCCGGCCCACAGGCCCAAAACGCTGAAGCCGAAGCCACCTTCCGGCGTGAAGATTTCGTTGCCGCCCAGCAGCCACAAGGACGCACCCAGCACTACATAGAGCAGCCACAACGGCGCCGAAAGATAGGCCATTGCGCCCGTCAACAACATCGCGCGGTGAACGCCGTGCAGGCCAGGCTCGTTGATCAAGCGAGCGTTTTGCAGATTGCCCTGGCACCAGCGGCGATCGCGCTGCAACTCGGCCAACAAGTGCGGCGGCTGCTGCTCATAGCTTCCCGGCAGATCATGGACCAGCCACACGTGATAGCCGGCGCGCCTCATCAGCGCAGCTTCGACGAAGTCATGCGACAAAATCTCGCCGCTCAGCGAGCCTTTGCCCTTCAGCGGCGCCAGAGCGCAATGCTTCATGAAAGGCTCGACACGAATGATCGCGTTATGTCCCCAGTAGTGAGCCTCGCCGAGCTGCCAATACTGCATGCCGGCAGTGAACAAACGACCCGTCACACGACCGGCGAATTGCTGGGCGCGAGCGTGAAGCGTGTCATGGCCGCAGGCTTGAGGTGCCGCTTGCATGATGCCGGCGGTCGGGTGAGCTTCCATCAGGCGAACCAGGCCCAACAGGCAATCGCCGCTCATCACGCTGTCAGCGTCCAGCACCACCATGTAGCGGTAGTTGCGGCCCCAGCGTCGGCAGAAATCAGCCACGTTGCCGGCCTTCTTTTTGGTCCGGCGCTGACGCCAGCGGTAGAAGATGTTGCCGTGCTCTCCCATCACGCTGCGCAGCTCGGCCCAAGCCGCCAATTCGGCCGTGCGAACGGCGGGGTCGTTGCTGTCAGACAGGATGTAGACGTCGAACAGGCGCAATGCACCGGACGCCGCCAGCGAATCACAGGTGGCGCGCAGGCCGGCAAACACCGTATTCACGTCTTCATTGCAGATCGGCATGATCAACGCGGTCTTTGCGTCGGCGCTGATCGGCTGCAGGCCCGTGCCCTGGCGCGACATCGCATGCGGATCGCCGCGCAACATCACCCAGAAGCCCATCGCCGCCGTCACGCAACCTGCGCTGACCCACGCAAACAACAGCGCGAACAAGCCGATGTGGAGCCATTGCCAGCCCGGATGAGCCAGCGTCGGCTGCGCACGCGCCAGCACGACGGTGGCCAGCACGGTCGACGCGACGATGCAGAACATCAGCGCGCGCCGGCGGTTGCGTGCAGCACGCTCCCAAGGTGCGAGTTCGATGCCGGCTTTCGCCGAATCGGCTGACCCTTCGATCGATTTCGGACCCCAGGGCACGGGCACCATGGACCCGCGAACAATGGGGGGGGCGCTGGAACCGACGCTGGCGCGCGTGTTCCAGTTCTGCGCATTCAGCGCGGAGGAAGGATGTTGCTCCATGTTTCCGTCAGTACGTTGGTGTCGCTTTGAAGAAAGCCGCGCAGCTCAGTTGATTGCGCGGGGCGGAGTTGCCTGATTCGAACAGTCATGCGCCATGCGCCGGTGGCCGGATTGCGATAAGCATTGCTTTCAACGATTTCGCCGTTGGCATCGGTGCTGAGCACCGCCTTGACCGCTGCGTTTGGCGGCAGTGCGGCAAGCGACGGGCCGTTGAAATCGACGATGAACTGCTGCTCGTTAGCGCCCAGTTCGGCGAAACCACGGCCGGCGCGCGTCTGGGTAACCCAGGCACCCGGCGGGCGCTGTTGGGTATCGCCTTGCAAGTGCAGCTTGTAAGAGAGGTCCAACGGCTGACCAGGTGCTGGCAACTTTTCGGGCACCCAGTAGGCAACGATGTTGTCGTTGGTCTCGTCCGGCGTATGGAGTTGCATCAGCTCGACACGGCCTGCACCCCATTCACCAACGGGCTCGATCCAGGCGCTCGGGCGAAGCTCATAACGCGCTTCGGTGTCTTCGTAGTTCGCGAAATTGCGGTCGCGCTGCATCAACCCGAACCCGCGTGGATTGCGGGTGCTGAACGAAGTCGTCAGCACCTGGGCCGGGTTGATCAACGGGCGCCAGATCCATTCGCCTTCGCCGGTCGCGACCATCAGACCATCGGAGTCATGAACCTCGGGACGGAAGTCAACGCGGTGCGGCTGGTTCTCGCCGAAAGTGAACATGCTGGTCAGCGGCGCCAATGCGAGCGTGGCCACACCGGAGCGCAAGAACACGCGTGAGCGCACGTCGATCACACTTTCGCTACCGGGCTGGATCGTGAATTGATAAGCCCCGCTGGCGCGCGGCGAATCGAGCAGCGCATAGATCGTCAGCGAGGTCGCGTTCGCGTCAGGACGTGCAATCCAGAACTCGGTGAAACGCGGAAACTCTTCGCCCTTCCCACCGACGGTGTCGATCGCCAAACCGCGCGCCGACAGGCCATAGTGCTGACCCGAGCCGAGCGCACGGAAATAGCTTGCGCCCAGGAAGACGATCAACTCGTCTTTGTATTTCGGGTTATTGACGGCGTAGTGCGCGCGGAAGCCCGCAAAGCCAACATCGCCCCACGTCTGCGGCGAGAGCTTGTTCTTACCGTAGTCAAAGTCCGCACGATCGAATTTGATCGGCTGCGCGCCTTTGTCAGTGACTTCATTGATGCGGACGGCTTGCGTCTGGAACTTGCCCAGGTGGAAGAACATCAGCTCAAACGGGAGCTTGTCCTTGCGCCACAGCGCGTGGTCCGGGTTGAAGCGGATGTCGCGGTACTGGTCGTAGCTCAGCGCCTTCAGTTCGGCGGGCAGCTTGTCCGGCGTGGCCACATAAGCACTCTTGGCTTGTTGCGCAGCTTTTGTAGCGACATCATCGAAGCTGAATGCATGAGCCGGCACCTGGCCGACCAAAGCCAACAAGCCGGCGGCCAGTGCCACGGCAGCGTGGCGGCGAATCGCGGGCCGCGCTGTAGGCAATCGATCGACAGTGATGGAGAGGGTTTGCATGTAGCTCCACTAATGCAATCCCCGTACCAAATTAAAACTCCTTTTAAATCAATGACTTACAGCAAGAAGCCTTCAAATTGGCCTCGGATGTGTCGCCAACCAGCGACGAGCCCTGAGGCTGGCGAGCTAAGCCATTGATTTCAAATAAGAAATTGCTGTCGCTATTCAGCGACTGAGCCATCTGCGCGAAAAAGCCCCGGCGTCAGCCCATGTTTTTGAAGCAGCCTGTAGAACTCCGTCCGGTTGCGATCAGCCAACCTCGCGGCGTCGGCCACATTGCCATCAGTCAGCTTCAGCAGCCCCACGAGGTACTCGTGTTCGAAGCGTTGGCGGGCCTGCGCGTAGTTCAAGACTTCCATGCTCGGCACACGCAGCGCGCGCTGGACCAACGACAGCGGAATCAGCGGCGTTGTCGCCAGCGCACTGACCTGCTCGACGACGTTGTGCAACTGTCGAACATTGCCGGGCCACGAAGCCGTGGTCAGCGCCTTCAGCGCCTCGGTCGCAAAGCCATTGAGCTTCTTGTTGTATTTGACGGCCAACCGCGACAGGAAATGCTGCGCCAGCAGCGGAATGTCTTCCCGCCGCTCGGCCAAGGTTGGCACCGACAGCGACACCACGTTCAACCGGTAGTACAGGTCTTCGCGGAACTGGCCTTCGGCCATCGCCGCGTCGAGGTCGCGATGAGTGGCCGAAAGAATGCGCACATCGATCGGGATCGAATCCGTCGCACCCACCGGCCTCACCAGCCGCTCCTGCAACACCCGCAGCAGCTTCACTTGTAGTGGCAATGGCATGTCGCCGATCTCGTCGAGAAACAGTGAGCCGCCGTCGGCTGCCTGAAACAGGCCGCGGTGATTGGCCACCGCGCCGGTGAACGCGCCCTTGACGTGGCCGAACAACTCGGACTCCAGCAAAGATTCCGGGATCGCACCGCAGTTCACCGCGATGAAAGGCTTGGCTGCACGCGGGCTGGCCATGTGGATGGCCTTGGCAAGCAACTCTTTGCCACTACCGCTCTCGCCGCGGATCAACACGCTGGCTTGCGACGCGGCCACCAGCTTGGCTTCGGCCAGCAGCTCGGCCATCACATTCGAGCGGCTGACGATGGGCTCGCGCCACCCGGCATCTACTTCTTCGGGCTCGGATCGTTCAGGCGCAGTCAGGGCCAGCGCCTGCGCAATGGTGTCCAGCAAGGCCTTGCCATCGAATGGCTTGGTCAGATAGGTATAGACACCGCGAGAAGTCGCTTCGACGGCATCGGGAATCGTGCCGTGCGCCGTCAGCAAGATGACGGGCAGCGACGGGTGCCGCTCGCGAATCGCATCAAACAGCTGCAAGCCATCTTTGCCGGGCAATTGCACATCGCTCAACACGAGCTGCGGGCGCTGCACTGCGATCTGCGCGAGCGCGGCTTCGGCGCTTTCGACCGCCGTCACCTTGTACCCGGCCGCTGTCAGCCGCATCGACAGCAGCTTCAGCAGATCGGCATCGTCATCGACGACCAGCAACTGCGCGCTCATGGATGCCCCGGCTTCGCTGCCGAAGCGGCTGGCGTGGCCGGCGCCGGGCGGGCGTTCAGGCTGCGCTCGATGGCTTTCAGGGCCTCCAGCTTTTCATTCAACTGATCGAGCTTGCGCTGGCTGTCACGCTGGCTGTCGCGAAGCTGCTGGTTCAGCCGCTCGATCTGCTCTTCCAGCCGGCGCTGCTCAGCCACCCGCGAATTGAGCAGCCGCGCAATTTCCTGCCAATGCTCTGAATCGGCTGGCGTGCCCCGCATCACCTGATCGATCAAGGTCTGCGCCCGTTGCAGATCGCCGTTGTTGTGGGTGAACAGCAGCGCCAACGCCAGCTGGATGCAGGTTTGCGCGGTCAACGAGCCATCGTTGCGCACGGCAGTTTCCTGGGCCAGCTCGGCACCGTTCATTTGACGCAGACGATCGTTGTAAGCAAAGAACTGCTGGGCGACCACATCCGCCGGCGCAATGACCGGCACTTCCACCGGCACCTGCACTTCCACCCGAACCTCGCGGATTTCCGGGGGCGGCGGGGGCGGCACTTGCGCACAGGCAGACAAAAGCGCTGCGGCCACGAACACCGACAAGACACGAGGCGAGGAAATGATCAATCGGAAGTCGTCAACGGGTGGCATGAGGTAGCTGGATTCGAAAGTGGGCGCCGGGCTCGGTGGGCATCAACTGGATGCTTCCGCCGTGAGCGGCAATGTATTCCTGCACGATGGACAAACCGACCCCGGTGCCGCGCAACGCGTTTTCCGGCTGGCGCTCACCGCGGTAAAAGGGCTCGAACACCCGATCCTGATCGACCTGCGCAACGCCCGGCCCTTGATCGGTGATATCGATGAAGACATTGCCGCCCTGCTCCGACAGATGAAAGCGGATGCCGCCCTGCAGCGGGCTGAAACGGATCGCATTGGACAGCAGATTGCCGATCGCGGTTCCGAGCTTGTCGGGGTCGACCTCGGCATACATCGGCCCGCCGTCGACTTCGATGCGCAACTGGCGCGCTTGCCATTGCAGCCGCTGGTCTTCGACGAGCTTGCGGATCAGCGACGACAGCTCGGTGCGCTCGCGCTGAAGGCGGCGCGCCTCGAATGCGGCGGCGTTGAAGCGCAGCAAGTCTTCGATCTGCTTTTGCAGCACCGCGGTGTTCTGCCGCAGAATGCGCGCGATCTCGCGCTGATCGGCCGTCAGTTCGCCAGCCACACCGTCATCGAGCAAAGCCACACCTTCGCGCAGCGCCGCCAGCGGCGTTTTCAGCTCATGCGAGATGTGGCGCAGAAAACGCGCCTTGTCGGCATCAAGCTCGCCCAGCCGCAAGCGCAGCCATTCGAGCCGCTGGCCGAGCGAGCGCAAATCGCTCGGGCCATGGATGTCGACCGGCTGATCGAGCCGGTTTTCACCGAGGCCGACGATCGCCTGCTCCAGGCGGCGCAGCGGCAAGGTCAACCAGAAGCCGAAGGTCAGCGACAGCAGCACCGCCAGGCCAATCGCCCCGACCACCTGTTGTGCGAGCTTGGTCCGGCCGTTTTCCAGCTCGGCCTGGAGCGCCTTGTTGCGTGCTTCGGTGTTGACGCGAATCTGCTCACCGATGCTGGTGTTGACGGTTTCCAGTTCGCGGAAGTTGGCCGTCAGCTCCTGCTCGCGCGACACCGTTCTCGGCAAGACATCGTTGAGCTGCGCCCGGATCGCCGCCAGCTTGATGTGCCAGGTATCGGCCCGCTCGCCTGGCAATTGCTGCGCCTGCAGTTGCTTGAGAACCTTGTCGGCATCGGCCGCAGCTTCTTCGAAACGCTGCAGCAATACGGCGTCATCGAGCACCAGGTACTGCCGGGCCGCACGCTCCATCGCCACGCTGCGCTCGGCCAGTTGCTGCATGGCGCCGTTGAGCTGACCGGCGCGCTCGGCGGCGTCGCGGCTTTGTACCGTCAGCCGCTCCAGTGTGAAAAGGCCTCCGAGGGAGGCCGCAGCCAGCAAGCCAGCGATGAGCAAAAAGCCCACGAGCAGCAACTGGCGAAATGACGCGCGATAAAACGTGAACATGCTGCTCGTCGGCGCAGCCGCCGTGAATGGAAGCGCGGAAGCGCTCAGGCTTGCGCCAGTAGTTGTTCGACCAACAGGTTCAAGGCCGCGAAGTCAGGCTGGCCAACATAACGCTTGACGATGACGCCTTGCTTGTCAATGAGAACGGAGGTCGGTGTGGCGTCCACGTCGCCAAAGCTCTTTGCGATGGCGCCCATGTTGTCGATGACGACGGTGAACGGCAGCCGACGGGATTCGGTGAACTGGATGACGCTCGCCGGGGCGTCGTACTTCATCGCCACCGCCAGCGTTTCATAAGCCCGCCCGCTGAACTTCTGATGGGTTGCTAGCAGCTGCGGCATTTCTTTGACACAGACAGCGCAGCTCGTGGCCCAGAAGTTGACGAGCACGACCTTGCCTTTGAGCTGGGCCAAGGTGCCGGGCGACCCATCCATGCGAGTGAAACTGATGGATGGCGCCGCATGCGATGGTTCGAAAACGAAGTATGAGATTGCCGCCGTGACAGCGATTGCCAAAACGACGAGAGCGGCGGCAAGATGTCGGGTCAATTTCATAGGGATGTCCATGCAGCGGCGAAAGTTTACGTCAGGGGTGTTGTCGGGCTTGATCATGGGGCCATGGAGCCCCTTCGCCCGGGCCGGTGTGCTGAGCGAGAAAGACGCCGCGTCAGGCATTCGCGCTGCACTCGAACGTGGTGCTGTAGCGGCGGTCGGCGTGCTT
>CAXTCD010000013.1:29814-35493 GCA_964242145.1 uncultured Rhizobacter sp. | reverse complement strand
GGTGCGGACTGCCCAAGGGCGACGTCGTGGACGTGCTTGGCACGACCGACGGCTTTCTCGGCAATCCGAAGGTGCGCATTCCATTGCCGGGCTTCTTGCAAGACGCCAGTCGCTTTCTTGCAGCGACCGGCCAGCAACACCGGCTCGATGAACTAGAGACCGCACTCAATCGTGCGGCCGAGGCTGCAGTCCCTGAAGCCCGCAGCTTGCTTGTGAACGCGGTCAGACAGATGAGCGTTGAAGACGCCCGGCAAATCTTGACCGGCGGCGACAACTCGGCCACTCAGTTCTTCGCCGACAAAACGCGCGAACCTCTGGGTATCAAATTTTTGCCGATCGTCACCCGCGCAACGCAGAAGGTGGCGCTGGTCGATAAATACAACGCAGTGGCCGGCAAGGCAGCGGGCTTCGGGCTGCTGCGCAAGCAAGATTCGAACGTTCAGTCGTATGTGACCGAGAAGGCGCTCGACGGCTTGTTCCTGATGATCGGCGAAGAGGAAAAGAAGATCCGCGAGAACCCGGTCGCCACCGGCAGCGCGATCCTGAAGAAAGTCTTCGGCAGCATCAAGTGAGGCCGCCACCTTGATTTCCTAACCTGGCATCGGCACGGTAGCATCCGCTTGCCGATTCAGATATTGCGCGCAAGCTCGAACATCAACGCCGAAGGCAGTGAACTGATGATCGCGTCACGCCCGACGCGTGCCATGCTCAGCCCGGCAAAGCCGGAAATCTCGAAGGCATTGCCTTCTTCAATGATCTCGATGAACACCACATCGGCTGCGCCGGCTTCCGCCTCGCGGCGCAGCGCATTGAAGCGGTCACCGCGCAAGATTGATTCGATGACGATCGCGTGAGGCAACCCGCCGCGGCAGAACTCGCGCGCCTCTTCGACCGAATTCACGAAGTCGACGATCAGCCCCATGTTGCGCACGGCATCGCGCACTTGAACCCGCACATCGCGGCGTGAAGCCACGACCAGCACCTGGCTTCCGATCAAGGGCTTGGAGCTGACCGTCGGCGCAAAGCCACTTTCCAGCTCGATTGCGCTCATGCCTTCCAGCTGATTGTTGATGGTGCGTGGGAATTCGATCGTCACCTCGGCCATCGAGCTCTTGATCTGGCGCTCGATCGACAGGCCCATCGTCCAGGCGGTTTGCTGCAGCAAGCGCCACGTCATGCAGTCCAGCGCCGACTGCAGCCGAGCCACTTCTTCATCGTGCTCATGGCGGTCGGCGGGACGATAGGCGAATTGGGTGACGATGCGCGCATGCATCGGCCAAGTCTTGATGTCGACGCGTATGTCGATCTGCGAAACGGCATGCTCGGCCGTCCAGGTCAACAGGCTTGTCATCAAGGTGAACAGCAGCGACGCATCGACGATCACTTCGGCCGGGCGCAACACTTGATGGATGTGAATGCCACGCTTACGCAATCCGTCCATGTAGTTGGTTAGCACCTCTTTCATCTGATCCGACAACGCCACACGCTCGTGGTTTTGACGCAACTGCCCTGATGCCAGGCGGGTCAATTGCTGGCCCGAAATGCTGATTTCGCGGGCTTGTTCGACTTCCAACCGCAATGAGCGAAGGCTGGCGCGGTCAATGCGGCCGGTGTCGGCAAGCACCTGGATTCGGTCCAGCGCTGCGGTCAGCGGGCCCGCCATTTCGGCGCTCATTTCACCGACCACATCGCGCCAATGATCACCAGCTTGCCCCGGTATCGCAGGCGTGTCCAGATGGACAGCAGCAATCGCACGGGGTTGTGCGCGGTTGAGATCGGTCATGTCCATGAGCCCTCCTAAATATGGCAACCAAACACAGTCAGCTTAGATGTTGCACAAGGTAAGTGTGTCCGTAGTTGCTAACTCTGTCGCTGGGTGGAGTCAAAATTCCCCTGGAATTGGGGGGCGGCGAGGTGAGGGGCCAACATAAACAGGGTCAACACGCGTTCACAAAGTCGCTGGATCCGAGCGGAACAAGCGCGATGACCTGCGGAGGATGCAGCCCAATTCGGGCGTTCAGCAGCCGGACTGACAAGGAAGAAGGGGATCAAGCTGAAGCAACATGGGCCCCTGCAACTCATGACTTCGGAACAAATGAACATGCGTTCATTTGTTGAGTTATCAAGGATTGAGCGTTCTGCACCTGCTCGGTATCGACGGCACCTTCAGGGCGGACAAGATTGAAGCGCAATTTCAAGCAAGCGTAAAAAAAGCGCGGCGCCTTCAGAGACGCCGCGCAGATCGACCACGCACTGTTCATTGCATCGTCGTATCGACTCCCGCCAGTTGCTTGCAGTAAAGCAGCAACCCTTCGATCTCGTTCGACTTGTCGAAAACGCAATCCGCGCCAAGCTCCATGCAGCGTTCGCGCATGTCCGCAGTGGCGTGGTTGCTGAACACCACCCACTTGGCAGGTTTGTAGATGCCGGCCGCGGCCTTGAGCAAGCCCAAGCCGGAGCCGGCTTTCAAGAAGATGTCGACGATCACAATGTCGCAATCGTTGTCTGACGAATCAAACCATTTCAGTGCGGTGAACTCATCTTCCGCGATGCCGACGACGCTCATCGGCAAAGCTTCCTCCAGCAAATCGATGAGGTTCTCCCGAATGATCGAACTGTCCTCGACCAAAAAGGCTTTGAGTTGGGGCATGTCAATCACCGTGCTGAAAACGAAGAGTTCAGGTCATTCAGCGCATGCGGACTTCGCCATGCTCGCCCAGTTGGGTTGGTGGCTTGCCTGTCACGGCAGCCTTGGCCATCTCGAACAATTGAACGATCTTGCTGCTCTTCACATCCCAGTAGTTTGCGTGGCTGATCCGAACTTGCACCAGGGCCAGGTCAGGATCGGTCACGCCACCTGGGAACCAGGCTTCCGACATCTTCGACCACAGCTGTTCCTTCTTGGCGAGGTTGTCGACGACGACGGCCGTTCCTGAAACTGAGACATAGCTGTCCTTATGGGGATCGGCATACACCACATTCACTTCGGATTCCACTTCCAGGTCGCCAACCGGGTCGCTCTTGCGGGACATGAAGAACCACAAGCTGCTGTCTTCATCGACCTTTCGGTTTTGCGTCGTCATCGGGCGAGAATGAAGATGGCCGTTGTCATGGCGGGTCGTGAACATTGCGAACTTGATGTCCTTGATCAAGCTCCAAAGCAACTCGCGGGATGGGTCGGTGGTCTTTTCCATGATGAGTCTCCTGTGAGTGATGCCATTGACTGGCAGATGGCTCTGAAAAGCCGATGAATCCATTGAAACAGGGGCGCAGGGGCAAGCCGGTCAGCATCGATCCCCAGATCATGTAGGAGCCGTCCTGTTTTCCGCCGATAAACGAGACCCCTCATTCCCTCTTGCCGGAGCTACTCCAGAATGCCACATAACGTCAGCCTGATCTCCACCATCGCCGCCGGGCTGGGCCTCGCGCTCATCTTCGGTTTCGCCGCTGCGAGACTGAAGCTCCCTCCGCTGGTGGGTTATCTGCTGGCCGGCATCATGATTGGCCCGGCCACGCCGGGCTTCGTGGCCGATGTCGATCTCGCCGGCCAATTGGCAGAGATCGGCGTGATGTTGTTGATGCTGGGTGTGGGCCTGCATTTCTCGCTCAGTGATCTGCTGGCCGTGCGCCGCATCGCGATACCGGGCGCGATCCTGCAGATCGCCGTCGCAACGGCCCTGGGGCTGGGCGTGGGGCACTTGTGGGGTTGGGGCTTCGGCGGCTCGCTGGTGTTCGGGTTGGCGCTGTCGGTTGCAAGTACCGTGGTGCTGTTGCGCGCCCTCGAAGCACGCGGCGTGCTGGAGTCGGTCAACGGCCGCATCGCGGTCGGCTGGCTCGTCGTCGAAGACCTGGTGATGGTGCTGGTGCTGGTGCTGCTGCCGCCGCTGGCGCCAATACTCGGCGGAGACGTCGCACACGATGCGGCCAGCGCAGATTCCAACATCTGGCAAACACTGGGTATCACGCTCGCGAAGGTCACCTGCTTCATCGTGCTGATGCTGGTCGTCGGCAAGCGCCTGTTCCCGAAACTCTTGTGGCTGGTGTCGCGCACCGGCTCGCGCGAGCTGTTCACGCTGTGCGTGATCGCCGGCGCCGTGGGCGTGGCTTATGGCTCGGCGATGTTGTTCGATGTGTCGTTCGCACTCGGCGCTTTTTTCGCTGGAATGATGATGCGCGAGTCGGAATTCAGCCACCGCGCTGCGGCCGAATCGCTTCCGCTGCGCGATGCGTTCTCGGTGCTGTTTTTCGTGTCGGTCGGCATGCTGTTCGATCCGCGCGTGCTGATCGACGAGCCGCTGCGCGTGCTGGCGGTGGTCGCGATCATCATGGTCGGCAAGACGATCGCGGCGGTTGGCTTGGTGCTGGTGTTCCGTTATCCATTGAACAGCGCGCTCACGGTGGGTGCCAGCCTGGCGCAGATCGGCGAGTTCTCGTTCATCCTTGCCGGGCTGGGCGTGTCACTCAAGCTGCTGTCACCGGACGGCCAGAGCCTGATCCTCGCCGGAGCGCTGATTTCCATCGCATTGAACTCGCTGCTCTTCGCTGCGGTCGCGCCGGTGCAAGCCTGGCTGCGCGAACACTCCTCATTGGCGCGACGCCTCGAGCAGCGCGATGACCCGCTGGCTGAGCTACCCACCTCCGTACACGAATCCTTTTTGAGCGGGCATGTCGTGCTGGTGGGCTACGGCCGCGTCGGGCGGCACATCGCGGAGCAGCTGAGTACACATGGCATTCCGTTCGTCGTCGCCGATCAAAACCGCGAACGCGTCGAAGCGCTGCGCGCGCGGAATCTCGCCGCCGTGTCGGGCGATGCGGGTGACCCTGCGGTGTTGATCCAAGCGCACATCGCACGAGCCGGCATGCTGGTGATTGCAACGCCAGACACTTTCGCAGTTAGGAAAATGGCCGAGACCGCACGCACTTTGAACCCCGGTATCGAGGTCGTTGTGCGCTCTCACAGCGAGGAAGACGCGGCGCTGTTGGAGAAAGAAAAAATTGGAACGGTGTTCATCGGCGAGAACGAACTGGCGACCGGCATTGCACGCCATGTCACCGGTCGCATGCGGCCCATCTCGCACCCACAAGCGACCTCCGAGGCTCACTGACATTCTGTAACCCGAGCGGCATTGATCCTGCTGCCTTGCACGCCAGAGTTGGAACTGCCGCAAGCCTGTCACTGACAACAGGCTTGTGCAAGACATCCGACCAAACGAGTCACTCGGCCTTCACCGGGATTGACGCGATTTGCCACTCTTGCAAGCAAACAGGACATGGTCATGCCCGCTGCCAGCATCGATTTCAAACGCACAGCATTGCTCTTGGGCGCACGCTGGCATTCGGTGGCGTTGGCCGCTACTTTCTCCGCCACGCTCGCCGCCTGCGGTAGCGGCGAAAGCAGTGCCGAGTCCAGCCAGCCCCCCGTGGCCACGGCGCCGACTCCAGCACCAACGCCTTCTCCGACACCTGCGCCGGCTCCGGCCCCAAAGCCGGGAACAACCCCTGCGCCCAGTCCAGCTCCTTCACCTGCGCCGGCGCCTACCCCGACACCGAGCCCATCACCCGCTCCAGCACCTAAGCCAGCAGCTCCGGCACCGGCACCCAGCCCCGCGCCAGCACCGACGACACCCGCGCCAAGCCCTGCACCTGCACCTGCACCTGCACCTGCACCTAAGCCGCCAG
>CAXTCD010000013.1:0-29714 GCA_964242145.1 uncultured Rhizobacter sp. | reverse complement strand
CTCCAGCTCCAGCTCCAGCTCCAGCTCCAGCTCCAGCTCCAGCTCCAGCTCCAGCTCCAGCCCCGGCCCCGGCACCAGCGCCCGTTTCCATGTCGGCTCGCGACGCCGTGCGCCTGGCCGACCAGGCCAGCTTCGGGCCGACCGAATCATTGGTCACGAGCATCCGCGGCCAAGGCGCTTCGGCCTGGATCGCGGCGCAAATGAAGCTGAAGAACTCACGCTACACCTCCGGCTTCGGCGGCGAAGGCCACCAGTACACCGGCCCCGGTGATTTCTGCGATGGCAAGGGTGGCAATTGCTGGCGCGACTACTTCTCGACCGTGCCCGTGCTCTGGGATTTCTACAGCAACGCCGTCAGCCAGCCCGACCAGCTGCGCCAGCGCGTGAGCTTCGCGCTGCAGCAGATCGTCGTCGTCAGCGGCACCGAGATCGCTGGCACCTACGGCTTCCGCTACTACTACAACACCTTGCTCGACAACGCCTTCGGCAACTACCGCGAGGTGCTGAAGAAGGTGGTGCTGTCGCCAGTGATGGGCGACTACCTGAACAACGTCAACAACGACAAGAACGCGCCGAATGAAAACTTCGCTCGCGAGCTGCTTCAGCTGTTCTCGATCGGCACTTGTGAGCTCAACCTCGACGGCAGCTTCAAGGGCGGCAAATGCGCTGCCACCTATACCAACGAGATCGTTCGCAACTACGCTTTTGCCTTGTCCGGCTGGACCTTCCCGGACGGCGGACGCACGTCCTATGGCTGCTACCCCAGCGGAGCCAATTGCCGTTATTACGACGGCGACATGGTGGCCATCGCGAAGTACCACGACAGCAACTCGCGCGACCTGTTATCCAACGTTGCGCTCGCAGGCGGCCATACCTCTGAATCCGCACTGGGCGCGGTGCTCGACAGCCTGATGGCTCATCCGAACATGGCGCCGTTCATCGGCAAGCAGCTGATCCAGCACCTGGTCAGCAGCAACCCGTCTCCAGGCTACATCGGCCGCGTGGCCAGCGCCTTCAATGCCGGCCGCTATGCGGGCTTCGGCACCGGCGTGCGCGGTGACCTCGCCGCGACCGTGGCTGCCGTGTTGCTCGACGCTGAAGCGCGCGGCGACACGCTGGCTTCTGCCAACGTGGGCCGGCTGCGCGAGCCGGCGCAGGTGTTCGCTGGCGTGCTGCGGGCGCTGAATGGTAAGACCGATGGCGACTCATTGAGCTGGTGGTGGGGCGAAACGCTGCAGCAGCACCTGTTCCGCCCACCGTCGGTGTTCAACTACTACCCACCTGATTACCCGGTGGCCGGCACCTCGCTGGTCGGCCCGGTGTTTGGCATCCACAACGCCAACACGGCGCTTGGCCGCCTGAACTACCTCACTTATCTGCTCGACTGGAACGGCTCGGCCCCTTCGACGACCGACACCACGCTGGCACGAAACATCGGTACCCGCGTCGACCTGAGCGCGTTCGCAGCCGACGCCGCCGATGCCGGCGTGCTGGTCGATCGCCTGTCGATGCTGGCGCTCGGCCAGCTGCTGCCCACGACCGCCCGCACCGAGGTGATCAAGGCCGTCTCATGGTGGAACGCCTCCAACAACACCAACGGATGGAAAAACGAACGTGTGAAGACCGCGGCCTATCTGGTATTCGCTTCGCCCAACTATCAAGTGCAACGCTGAGGAGCCCGACATGAACCGCCACCACAAGCTCCCCGGCCTGCCTTCGATGGACCGCCGCCGCTGGCTGATGCACTCGGGCTCGGGCCTGGCAGGCGCCCTCGGCGCCGGCACGCTCGGCAACCTGCTGCTCGGCGCCAGGCCGGCCCACGCCGCCGACTACAAGGCGCTGGTCTGCATCTTCCTGTACGGCGGCAACGACGGGATGAACACCATCATCCCGACCGACAGCGCCCGCTACACCCAGTACGCCGGCATCCGCAGCAAACTCGCGATTCCGGCGTCCAGCCTCGCGCCGCTGTCAGGCATCGACTTCGGCCTGCACCCGTCGCTCACCGCGTTGAAGGCGGTGTGGGACGAAGGCAAGCTGGCACCGGTGTTCAACCTCGGCCCGCTCTTCAAGCCGCTGACCAAAGCGCAGTTCCGCGCCGAGCCGAACAGCTCGGAAATACTGCCCGACAACCTCTACTCCCACTCCGACCAGCAGGTGCTGTGGGAAACCGGCAGCGCCAATTCGCTGGAGCGCACCGGCTGGGGCGGCCGCGCATCGGCCACGTTGAACACCGCCAACCCGGTGATCTCGGTCAGCGGCAGCACGCGTTTTGGCCTCTCGGGAACCGTCTCACCGCTGGTGCTGCCGGGCTCGCCCGGTGATTCGTTCGGTGCCAACGGGCTGCAGGCCAAAGACATGAAGTACGGCTCGAACGCAGCGCGCAAAGCCGCGCTCGACCTCCTGTACAGCCAAGGGCAAGACACATTGCTGGCCGACGCCTTCGCCACCGCGCAGCGCAATGCCTTCAGCGTCTCGGACCGCCTTGGTTCGCTGATCGCGGTCAAGCCGGGCGGCGAAGGGGCCAACGCCGCGATCGATGCGGCCTTCGCACCGCTGATCTCCGGCTCCGACAAAAAAATCGCCACCAGCATGGGCCGCCAGCTGTACCAGATCGCCAAGCTCGTCGCCGGCAACCTGACGGTGCAAGGCAACCGCCAGATCTTCTTTGCGCAGATGGGAGGCTTCGACACCCACGGCAATCAAGCCATCACCGGTAGCACCACCGAAGGCGAGCATGCCCGCCTGCTGAAAGAGTTGGGCGATGCGATGGCTGCGTTCCATGGCGCGCTCAAAGGCCTGGGCATGGCCGACGCGGTCACCACGTTCACGCAGAGCGACTTCGGCCGCACCTTCACACCCAACAACAGCATGGGCACCGACCACGCCTGGGGCAACCACCACCTGGTGATGGGCGGCGCGGTCAAGGGCGGCAAGAGCTACGGCAACTATCCGGAGCTCTCACTCGGCGGCCCGAACGACGTCGGCGTCAACAGCTGGGAACTGCAAGGCCGCTGGATTCCCACGACCTCGGTCGACCAGTACGCCGCCACGATGCTCAGCTGGTTCGGTGCCAGCGATTCGCAGCTTGGCCAGATCCTGCCGAACCTCCACAACTTCGCAACGCCGAAGCTCGGCTTCCTGTAGCCGCCGCAAGGGCTGCCGCCACCGCGCGGCAGCCCTGACCTGATCAAGCACCGGCTGCGCTGCGCTCGCCCATCGGCGGCATCTGCAGCCTGTCCGCACGGCTTCGCAGGCCATCGCTTCGCGCTGACCTGACGCCCGACCGCCTCGTACATTGGCGGCATGGATACGAAGCAATTCCCTTCTTCAACAAGCCGGCCCGGCCCGACCGGCCCCGACGGTTTCATCAACTCCGTGGTGCGCGGCTTCAGCGCCTACGCCCGCTGGCTCGACAGCATCAGCTGGAAGCGATTTTTCCTGGTGTCGGTGTTCGCGATGATCGTCGCCGGCATCCTTTCCGAGCTGCCGCCATTCAGCATGCGCTGGGGAGACGACAAGGTCTTCTACGAACCCGCACGCGGCGGCAAATCCCACAAGGCGCCGAAAGCCCCCAAGGCTCCCACGGTCCCGACACCACCGGCCGCGCCCTCCGCCAGCGAGCCGCACAAGACCACCTCGCGCTTCGAAATCAACGGCAAGGAATTCGAAGTCAGCATCGACGACAAGGGGGTGCGCATTGGCCCGATCACGGTAGACAGCGATGGCGTGCGCATCCGCTCCGAGGCGCCAGCCGCATCAGGCGCAGCGTCGTCAAGTGACACAGACGGTTCGACCCATGCCATTGCGCCCGGCATCGAGATCAAGGTGCCCCGCAATGCCAACGATGAAGAAGTGCGCGCCGCGATCGAAGAAGCCTCCGCCTCCATCAGGGAAGCGATCGACGATGCCAAGCAAGCCGTCGCAGACGCTCAGCTGGCCGCAGAAGATGCCCGCGAGGCGGCCGAAGAATCGCGGCCGCGTGAAGTGCGCGTGCAGGCCTTTCGCCCCGGCGACGAACTGCCCGGCTTTGCCTTCCTGCTGATCGTCATCTCCGCGATCATCAAGATCATGGCCGCCGGCCGCTTCAAGGCCGAAGCACGGGCCGTGGTGGCCACCGAGATCGCCGAATCCGAAGCGCTGAAGCGCCAGGTGGTCGAAGCCCGCATGGCTGCGATGCAGGCCCAGGTCGAACCCCACTTCCTGTTCAACACGCTGGCCAGCATCGATCACCTGATCGAAACCGACCCGCCGCGTGCCAGCAAGATGCAGAAGAACCTGATCGCGCTGCTGCGCGCCAGCATGCCGACGATGCGCGAAGCCAATGCCCAAAGCTCGAGAGATCTGGGCCGTGAGCTGGCGGTGATCCGGCCTTACCTTGAGATCCTGAAGGTGCGCATGGAAGAGCGCCTGATCATCGACATCCGCGTCAGCGAAGGCCTGCTGTCGGCCGAGTTCCCACCGATGATGTTGCAAAGCCTGGTCGAGAACGCGATCAAGCACGGCCTGGAGCCCAAACCGGAAGGCGGCGTCCTGAGCGTGGTCGCCGAGATCGTGCACGGCAAGCTCGCCGTGACGGTGGCCGACACCGGCGTGGGTTTCGGTGGCGCCGACACCGCGGGCACCGGCATTGGCCTGGCCAACATCCGCGAGCGGCTGCAGCTGCTCCACGGCAAGCGCGCGGCCCTGGTCGTGGCCGAAAACCCCGGCGGCGGCACCGCCGTGACCATCACCGTGCCTTACCTCTCTCACTCCCATGACCACACCGAAGGAGCACCCGCATGAGCCGCCTGATCCGCTTCACCCTTCTCGCGGCGGCTGCCGCCACCGTGCTGACCCTGTGGGGGCTTTGGGCCGCCTGGAGCCAGCTGCAACAGCACGCCAGCGTGAGCTTCAATGGTGAGCCAATACAAGCCGGCGAGGGCCTGATCACCACCTTGGGCTTGCTGATCGGTGGCGCCGTCCTGATCGTGGTGCTGGGTGTGCTGGCGTTGCTGGTGAGCCTCATCAGCATCGGCTTGCCGCTGGTGCTGGTGATGGGCGCACTGGGCTTGGTGGCGGCGGTGCTGATCGGCGTCTCGGCGCTGCTGCTGTGGCCTTTCGTGCTGATAGCCGCGGTGGCCGCGGTGGCCGTCTGGCTGTGGAAACTGTCAGCCAGGCGCTCGCCCTCGCCAGCCAGCGCAGCCGCCACTACGATGCCGTCATGAACACCATCCGCGCCCTGATTGCCGATGACGAACGACTGATGCGCGAGCAACTCCGCGCGCGCTTGAGTGAGGTCTGGCCCGAGCTGAACATCGTGGCCGAAGCGAAGAACGGGCTCGAAGCCGTCGAGCTGACCCGCCAGCATCTGCCCGATCTGGTGTTCCTCGACATCCGCATGCCCGGCCTGACCGGCGTTGAAGCCGCAAGGCAGATCGCGCAGATCCCGGACGAGCTGGCCGACGAGCCCGACCCCTGGCCTGGCTGCGAGATCGTCTTCATCACGGCCTATGACCAATACGCGGTCGAGGCCTTCGAACAGGGCGTCGTCGACTACGTGCTCAAGCCCGCCGAGCGCGAACGGCTGCAGCTCACCGTCGAGCGCATCCGCAAGCGGCTCGCCCAACGCCAGGCCACCCAGGAGCCGCCGGCTTCATCAGGCGCCGACATGCAGCAGTTGCTGCACAAGCTGGCTTCGCAGCTCAACCCGAATGCGGCTTCCCAGCGGCTGCAATGGATTCAAGCCACCGTCGGCCAGAGCATCCAGATGATTCCCGTCGACGACGTGCTGTTCTTCATCTCCGACGAGAAATACACCCGCGTGCAGACCGCCACGCTCGAAGCGCTGATCCGCAAGCCGATCAAGGAATTGATCGATGGATTGGACCCGAACCAGTTCTGGCAGATCCACCGCTCGACCCTCGTCAACACCAAGGCCATCGCCGGCGTCAGCCGCGACATGCGCGGGCGCCAGCTCGTCAGCGTGAAGGGCCACAACGAGAAGCTCGAGGTCAGCCGCAGCTTCACGGGCTTGTTCAAGGGGATGTGAGGCCGATTGCTGGCGCCTCAGCGCTTGCTGATCTTCGGCACCAGGGCCAGCACCGCCAGCGCCAGCAAGGTGCTCAGCACGGCGGTCGATTCCCGGCCCAGGCCGCAGGAGATGCCGATGGCCGCGGTCATCCATACGCCGGCGGCCGTTGTCAGGCCTTGAACGTTTTCTTCCGAACCGTTCTTGATGATCGCACCAGCACCGAGAAAGCCGATGCCGGCCACCACGCCCTGGATGACGCGGCTCATGTCGGTGATCGCCATGCCGCTCAGGTGGGGCACCAGCACGAACAGCGCAGAGCCCATCGCCACCAGCATGTGGGTGCGGATGCCGGCCGCCTTGCCCTGCTGCTCGCGCTGATAACCCAACAGGCCGCCCAGCAGCGCAGCCAGCAACAGGCGCACGAGGATGCGGGTGATCTGCTCGGCATCGGCTGCGTCAGAGAACTCAGCGGCCAGCGTGCCGACGATGCGGTTCCACATCAGCGCATGCCTCCAGTCGTTGCGCACACCGATCTCAGATGCCCGAATTCCAACGCATTCAAGGGCGTGGTTATTCGAGTTGCAGGCACCGATCGCTGCCACGCTGATGGAGCGTCAAGTCCAGCAGGGCCAAGGTACTGCGGGCTCTCGCCGGGGAAGCCGCGATGGTTCGGGTGAGCCCAACCGATGGCGGGCTTCAGGTACTTGCTCGGTTCCACGGAAACGTTCCTCTTCCAGTGACAAATGCCTGGCAGGCCGCACTGCGCGAGCGCGGCCCCACGGGGCAGCATAGACCGCGCCTGCGGGCCAGAGAAGTTCAGCGCAAGCGCCGCGGCACGCAGGCCCGCATCGGGGGGGCCGGCGATGCGGCGAGGCGGCGTTCAGTGGGCGGCGGGATCGCGAAGTTCGCGGGCCAGCCGCTTCGCACCATAAACCTTGTCGAGTGCCTCGACCAGCACCGCCGAATGCACGGCCACCGTGCGGTTCACCGACTCGTCAAAACCATAGTTACCACCAAGCGAATGGATGTTGCCGTCAAAGACCAGGCCCACCACTTCGCCTTTTTGGTTGACCATCGGCGAGCCCGAGTTGCCACCGATGATGTCGTTGTTGGTGACGAAGTTGAACGGCACGTCGGCACCGATGCGCGACCTCGCCGCCAGCCACGAAGCCGGCAGCGCGAACGGGTCGGCGCCGGTGTGGCGCTGGTAAGCCCCGGCCACCGTCGTGAATGGCGCGACCTGTTTGCCGCTTTCAGGGAAGCCCTTCACCGCGCCATACGACAGCCGCAGCGAGAAGGTCGCGTCCGGATAAGTGCTGGTGCCCATCACCGCAAATCGCGCCTTCGCCAGCCGCTCCTGCTGCTGCTTGAGCGGCCCTTCGACTTCGGTTTCGTGGCGCTTGCGGATGTCGCGGGCATCGGCATCGAAGGCCCGCGCGAGTTCGATCATCGGGTCTTTCGAGGCCGCCACCGCCTGTGCGCCGCCATCGAACAGCGCCTTGCGAAAGCCACCGATCGGGTTGCCGGTCTTGTCGGTACGGATGTCTTTCAGACGGCTGCCCTTCACGGCGCTGCGGGCAATCTCGGCCGGGCTCTTGCGGCCGAACACGCGCTGGATGATCGGGTGGTCGGGCCCGAGTTCTTCGCGCATGCGGGTCAGCGACCAGGTCAAGGTCGCGATCTCGAACTCGTTGTAGATCGGTGGATTGGCCAACAGGTGCTGGCGGAATTGCGGCAAGCGCGCATCACTGAACTCCTCCAGCCGCTCGCCATTCGGCTTGGTGATTTCGTCACCGTATCGCAGCAAGCCGCGCGCGATGCCGAAAAGATCGGAGATCGGCCCGCGCTCCAGCACGTTGTATTCCTTTTGCAGCGCCTGGTCTTTCTCGACCAAACCGGCGATCGCATCCCACACGCCGGCGTAGTCAGCCAGCTCCGGCCGCGCATTCACCTTCGCACGAAAGGCTTCCTCGTTCTTCACCAACTGGGCATGGAACGCTTTGTCGGCCAGCGCCGCGTGGCGGCCCTTGACGACCTTCAGCCCATTCTCGACACCGAACAGCAGATCGTTCGAATGGCGGCGTTGTTCTTTGCCGCGCTCCTGGTACTGGGTGACGAAGCCGCGCAGCTCCGACAAGTTTGCCAAGCGTGCGGGCAAGCGCGCATCCCGTTCGTCATCGAACTGAGCGACGGTGAAGCCGCGCGAGGTGCCGCCCGGGTTGCCGGACACGAAAGTCACGTCGCCTTCCTTGATCGACCCATCGGACCAGGCCAGGTGATGGTCCATCTTCATCGGCTTGCCATCCTTGCCGTAGATGCGGATGAACGACACGTCGAGGTCGTAGCGCGGGAACATGAAGTTGTCCGGGTCGCCACCAAAGAAGGCGATGCGGTCTTCGGGGGCGAACACCAACCGGATGTCCTGGAAGCGGCGGTACTTGTACAAGTCATAGCGACCGCCGTGGTACAGCGAAACCACTTCGCAGCGCAGTTCATCGGAGGTCGCGCATTCCTTTTCGATGCCGGCCAAAGTGGCCTTCTGAATATCGGCGAACTTGTCGGCGGCCACGCCCTGGGTCGTGTCTTGCACGCGCCGCGTGACATCACTGATCTCGGCAAGCTGGTTCAGCTCCATGCCGGGGCAGCGGGCTTCGTCGGCCTCGCTCTTCGCGAGAAAGCCATCGGCATTGAAATCGCGTTGCTTCAGGCCCGACAGGTTCTCGATGCAGCTGCGCGCGCAATGATGGTTCGTCATCACCAGCCCATCGCCCGACACCACCGAAGCCGAGCAGCCACCGGCAATGCGCACCGACGACAGGCGGATATGGTCGAGCCAGTCTTGGGTTGGCTCGAAGCCATAACGGGCCTTGACTTGCCCGGCCGGGAAATCGTTGTAGGTCCACATGCCTTCATCGGCGAAGGCCGATGAAGGCACGAACAGACACGCGGCCAGGCTGGCCAGTTGAAGTTTCTTTTTCATCCAGGTTCTTTCACACAGACAGAGTTTGAGCAGAGAGCGATGCAAGCCTGAAGCCCAGCCCGGGCCATCCCTCAGCAGGTGATCAGCCACCTGGGGGCTCGACCGCCTTCGCGTGCGCCGCACGCTGCGCGGCCGCGGCGCGCAAGGCCTTCAGCTTCTCGCGTGGGTCTTCTTTCGCGGTGGCTTCGTGCAGCTTCATCTCCAGGATGAAGCGGCTCGGAATGCCCTGCACGAGATCGCGGCCCTTCTTGCGCCGGCGCAACACGCTGACGGCCAGAGTGCGCCGCGCACGGGTGATGCCCACGTACATCAACCGGCGCTCTTCTTCGAGCCGCTGCGGCGTCATCTCGTCGTCTTCACTGCGGAACGGCAGCAAGCCTTCGTTGATGCCCACCAGCGTCACATGCGGCCACTCCAGGCCCTTCGAGGCATGCAGCGTCGACAGCGTGACTTGATCCTGGTCGTCGCCGCGCTCGGCCAGGCTGATGATCACCGAGATGGTCTGCGCCACTTCGAGAACGGTCTTCTTCTCGGTCTCGAAGGTGGCGCAGCCATCGTTCTCGATCTCGCCGCCGCAGCGCTTGGCGATCCAGTCAACGAAGTCGAGCACGTTGCTCCAGCGGCTGGCGGCCAGCTTCTCGCTGTCCTCGCCTTCGTAGAGATGCTTCTCGTAGTCGATGTCCTTGAGCCAGCCCAGCAGCAAGGCTTTGGCGTCCTGGCCGCCAGACGTATGGCGCGCGCGGTATTCAAGGTCGTTCACATAACGGCCAAATTCGTGCAGTGAGCCGATGGCCGCCGCCTTCAGCGCCACGCCCAGGCTTTCGGCAAACAAGGCTTCGTACAGGCTGGTCTTCCACTTGCCGGCGAACTCGCCTAGGCCAGCCAGCGTCTGATGGCCGATGCCGCGCTTGGGCGTCGTCACCGCGCGCAGAAACGCCGGGTCGTCGTCGTTGTTGACGAGCAGGCGCAACCAGGCGCACAAGTCCTTGATCTCGGCGCGATCGAAAAAGCTTTGCCCGCCCGACACTTTGTACGGAATGTTGGCCTTGCGCAGCGCCTTCTCGAAGATGCGCGCCTGGTGGTTGGCGCGGTAGAGGATCGCGAAGTCCTTGAACTGAACCTCACCGCCTTCGCCGCGCAGGCTCTGGATGCGCGCCACCGCGCGCTCGGCCTCGTGCTCTTCGTTATCGCACTCGACCAGCTGCACCGGGTCGCCATCACCGAGGTCGCTCCACAGCTTCTTTTCAAACAGCTTCGGGTTGTTTCCGATCACCGAGTTGGCGGCGCGAAGGATGTGGCCGGTAGAGCGGTAGTTCTGCTCCAGCGGGATCACCTTCAGCGACGGGTATTCCTGCGGCAGACGGCGCAGGTTGTCGATGGTCGCGCCGCGCCAGCCGTAGATGCTCTGGTCGTCGTCGCCCACCGCGGTGAACATCGCGCGGTCGCCGGCGATCGACTTCAGCAACTCGTACTGGATCGCGTTGGTGTCCTGGTATTCATCGACCAGCACATAGCGCAAGGTGTTTTGCCACTTGGTGCGCGCCTCTTCGTCGCTCAACAGCAGGCGGTGCGGCAGGCCGATCAGGTCATCGAAGTCGACCGCCTGATAAGCGGCCAGCCGTTCTTCATAGCGCTTCATCACGCGCGCCGTGACGCGCTCGTCGTCATCGAGCGCAGCGGCTTCCGCCTGATCGCTGTTCAGGCCCTGGTTCTTCCACAGGCTGATGGTCCATTGCCAGCGGCGGGCAGCCGCGTTGTCATTCGAGCCGCCGGCGTCTTTCAGCACGCCCAGCACGTCATCGCTGTCGAGGATGCTGAACTGCTCCTTCAGGCCGAGACGTGCGCCTTCGGTGCGAAGAATCCGCACGCCCAGTGAATGAAAGGTGCTGACGACGAGGTTCTTCGCGGCGCGTGCGCCGATCAGCGCTTTCGCCCGCTCGCGCATTTCCTGCGCGGCCTTGTTGGTGAAGGTGATCGCGGCAATCTGCCCCGGCGCATAGCCGGCTTGCAGCAGGCGCGCGATCTTGTGGGTGATCACCCGTGTCTTGCCTGAGCCTGCACCTGCCAGCACGAGGCAAGGGCCGCTGAGGTGGTGCACGGCTTCCATTTGAGCGGAGTTGAGGGTATCGGCCATGGCGTCTGAAAAGGGCCGCGCATGATAGCCAAGCCGCCATGCCCCTTCGGCGCGACATCCCGCACCTCGCCAAAGCCCAGCCCGGTCGCCACTTCGGCTTTCTGAAACCCTGGTTCACCCCCTTATGGGGGATGCGGGACGTGCAAAAAAACCGCCCTTGGAGCGAGACACTTCCCACGGTCGCCTTTGTCCGTTTCTTGCAAATCCAGGCGCTTGCAAATCCACGCTCTTGCAATTCCAAGCTGCTGCCAACGCCCCTCACCCTCCATGAAGAGTTTTCTGACCCGCTGGATTGACGTGCTCTGCGGAACGCCCTGGGAGACTCCCTCGGCCGACACGCGGATCGATGTCTTGCTGCCGGATCTGAAGGCGCTGTGCCTGCGGCTGGTCGAAGACGTCACGCCCAGCCTGCGCGAGCGCATGGACGGCCTGATCAGCGACGCCAACCGGCCGGCCGATTTCCAGCATCTGCGTGAAGCGCTGTACGGCACCATCTCGCTGTCGTTCGGCGATCGCGTGGCGCGTGAGCGCATCGCCAAGCTCGACGCGCTGCTGGTCGAGTGAGGCGCGGCGCCTGACGGCGCCTCTCTTTTCTGTGTCAATCTTTTCTGTGTCAATCGTCGACCGCCGCCGGGATCGATGCGGCAAGCGGTCGAGCCCGCTCAGTTCGGGCTGCACATGCAGTGCGTGATCGCAGTGAACGGCTTGCGGCCTTCGTTCAACTCGGCCAACCAGCCAAAGTCGTGGCGGGCCTGCTGGGTCAGCTGTTTCGGCATGCCGAGCGGTGCGAGCTTCAGGTCCAAGTGCTCAGACACCGCCTGCGCCATCGTGCCGCTCAGCAAACCCAACAGGCGCTCGGCGCGGCCCGGATCGGGCTCGATGTAGACCAGCCGCGCATCGCTGCTCAGTTTGGCCCGCTTGGCTGCCGAGGCGATCGCGTCGCCATAGCTGCCGATCGTGTCCACCAAACCGCGCTCCTTGGCCTGTGTGCCACTCCAGACCCGGCCTTGCGCGACCGCATCGATCGCTTGCGGCGTCGTCTTGCGCGCCACGGCCGCCTTGCTGGTGAACTCGCTGTAGACGTGGTCGATGCTGGACTGCAGGAAGCTGATGAAGCGCGGGTCGAGGCTGCGGCGCGGGTCGCTGGCGCCTGCGAGCCAGGTGGTGGTGACGCCAGCGGTGTGCACGCCGAGCTTGTCGAGTGCCTTTTCGGCGGTGGGCAGCAAGGCAAAGACGCCGATCGAGCCGGTGACGGTCGCCGCATCGGCAATCACTTCGTCCGATGACATCGAGATCCAGTAGCCGCCGGAGGCCGCGACATCGCCCATCGAGATCACCACCGGCTTGCCGGCCGCGCGCGTGAGCTCGAGCTCGCGGCGGATCAGCTCCGAGGCAAAGGCACTGCCGCCGGGCGAATTGACCCGCAGCACCACGGCCTTGATGTTCTTGTCTTCGCGCGCCTTTCGGATCAGCTCGGAGGTCGAGGTGCCTCCGACCGAGCCGGCCGGCGCGCGCCCATCGACGATCTCGCCTTCGGCCACGACCACGCCGATGGCGTCGCCGATCGGCACCTGCTTCTGCCGCGACAGGTAGTTGTCGAATGCCACCTGGCGGAAGCTTTTGCCTTCGCTGTCTTTGATACCGCGCTCGATCATCAACTGGCGCAGTTCATCGCGCGTCTTCAAGCCATCGACCAGCTTGGCCTCCAAGGCCAGCCGGGCCGAATCGCCTCCGAGTTGCGCCATGCGCTCCGGCAGGCTGTTGACCATCGACATCACCGAGCCCGCAGGCAGCTTGCGCGCCTTCTCGATGCCGTCGACGTAGGTGCCCCACAGCCCGTTATAGAGAGACGTGGCGGCCTCGGTCGCCTCCTTCGAGGGCTCGTTGGCGATGAAGGGTTCGCCGAAGCTCTTGTAGGTACCGACACGCACCAGGTTGACCGTGACGCCGAGCTTGTCGAGCGCGTCGCGATAGTAGTTTTGGTAGCGACCAAACCCTTCGAGGTAGACGATGCCCATCGGGTGCATCAGCACTTCGTCGGCTTGGGCGGCGAGGTAATACTGCCGCTGGTCATAGCCCGAAGCCCAGGCCACGATCTTCTTGCCGCTGGCACGGAAACGCTGCAAGGCTGCCGCGACCTCGCGCGTGCCGGCCAGCCCGCCACCCTGGAACTCATCGAGGATCAGCACGGCGCGCGCGATCTTCGGGTCTTTGGCGGCGGCGTCGAGCACCTTCAGCACATCACGCAGCTGCGTGTTCTTCGGCGCATCCGCGCCACCGAACTGCGCCAGCGCGGTGTCGCGAAAACCGGCTGCGCTCTGTTCGACCAGCGGGCCGCGCAGGTTGAGCACCAGCGCGGTGTTGTCCTCCAGCTTCGGCGGGCCGTTCAGCACCATTCCCAGCACGAGCACCAGCAGCACCAGCAAAAAAACCAGGTTCAGCACCAGCCGGCGGCTGGCATCCAGCAACCACCAAAAGCGGCCAAACCAGCGGCGGGTGGAAGCAAAGCGAGGTGAAGACATCAAGGCTCCGTGAGCGAGAGGGTGGGCGGCACTTTATCGCCATGGGCGCCGCCATGCCGCCGCAGGGGCAGGCCGCCCCCGCGGCGCGACGTGTGTCGGATGGCGAAGGCAGTGTCCGGTCGATCAAAGAGAAACTATCGATCCCTTTGTGTCAATGTAATTTACGCAAATTGGTGGGCTGCCTAAAGTCCTTTCAACCCAACAACAAACGGACAGCCCCATGAGCGACAAAGCCAGCCCGACCGCCGCAACCCTGACCAGCGCATCCGGCATCCCGATCCCCGACAACCAGAACTCCATCACCGCCGGCCCACGCGGCCCGGTGCTGCTGCAAGACTTCCATCTGATCGAGAGCTGCAGCACTTCAACCGCGAGCGCCTACCGGAGCGGGTGGTCCACGCCAAAGGTTCGGCCGCCTACGGCCACTTCACCGTCACGCAAGACATCACGCGCTATACAAAGGCCCGGCTGTTCAGCCAGATCGGCAAACAGACCGAAACCTTCCTGCGCTTCTCGACCGTTGGCGGCGAACGCGGCAGCGCCGACACCGAGCGCGACCCACGTGGCTTCGCACTTCGCTTCTATACCGAGGAAGGCAATTGGGATCTGGTCGGCAACAACACGCCGGTGTTCTTCATCAAGGATGCGATCAAGTTTCCTGACTTCATCCATACGCAGAAGCGAGACCCGCAAAATCACCTGAAGTCGCCGACGATGATGTGGGACTTCTGGAGCCAGGCGCCCGAGAGCCTGCATCAGGTGACGATTCTTTTCAGTGACCGCGGCACGCCCGACGGCTATCGCCACATCGATGGCTTCGGCAGCCACACCTTCAGCCTGATCAACGCCGCTGGCGAGCGCGTCTGGGCCAAGTGGCATTTGAAGACACAGCAAGGCATCAAGAACCTGCTGCCGCACGACGCCGTGCGCCTGGCCGGCAGTGACCCCGATCACGCGCAGCGCGACCTGTTCAATGCGATCGCCGAAGCCCGCTTCCCGAAATGGACGGTCCATCTGCAGGTGATGACCGAAGCCGAGGCCGCAGCCTGGGAGCAGCGCACCGGCTGGAACCCATTCGATGTGACCAAGGTCTGGCCGCACCGCGACGCGCCGTTGATCGAAGTGGGCGTGCTCGAACTCAACCGCAATCCGCAGAACTATCACGCCGAAGTCGAGCAGGCCGCGCTGTCGCCCGCCAACGTCGTGCCGGGACTCGGGTTCAGCCCCGACAAGATGCTGCAGGGCCGGCTCTTCGGCTACCACGATGCGCAGCTGTACCGCGTCGGCACCAACCATCAGCACCTGCCGGTGAACCGGCCGCGCTGCCCCTTCCACAACCAGCAGCGCGACGGTGCGATGGCGGGCGCCGACCTTCACAACAACGGCGGCACCACGCCGAATTACGAGCCGGTGCAGGCGCGGGGTTCATCGCCCGCAGGCTACGGCCATGGCGACGCCGGCTGGGCCTTGAACGGCGTGGCGGGCCGCCATGACGAACGCGGCCAAGGCGATGACTTCACGCAGGCCGGCAACCTGTTCCGCTTGATGACGGCCGATGAACGCGACCGCCTGACGAGCAACATCGCCGGCTCGCTGCGGAACGTGCCGCCATCCATCCAGCAGCTTCAAATCGCTCACTTCACGAAAGCCGATGCAGCCTATGGCGAGACGGTGGCCCGCAAGATTGCCAGCCTGCAAGCCGATCGGCAGCCGGCGCCGGCCTTGTCGGTGGCCAAAGAAGCGCCGGGTGCCGCATGAAAGCCCTTCGCTTGCTGACGGGCGGCCTGATCAACGCCACCGGGCTCGCCGTGCTGGCCCATCAGCTGATCACCTGGGTGCATTGAGCTTGAACTGACAGGGCAAGCGGCCGAAGCCTCATGCCTCGGCCGTGTGGCGCATTCACCCCGGCCGGCGCGTTACTTGATCGGTATCGGCGTCGCCCGGTCCACCGGCACGACCGTCACGCTGTTTTGCGGCGAGCCTTCGATCACGCGGTCGGAGTAGGTCAGGTAGACCAGCGCATTGCGCTTCTTGTCGACCATGCGCACGACGCGCAGCTTCTTGAACACCAGCGACAGGCGTTCACTGAACATCTCCTCCTGTTCGGCCACCGGCTTGGCAAAGCTGATCGGGCCGACCTGGCGGCAGGCGATCGACGCCTCGGCCTTGTCTTCGGCCAGGCCCACCGCACCCTTCAGCCCACCGGTCTTCGCGCGCGAGATGTAGCAGGTGACGCCTTGAACTTTCGGGTCGTCATGGGCATCGACGACGATCTTGTGATCCGGCCCGATCCACTTGAAGACGGTGTCGACTTCGCCGATCGATTCGGCCTGCGCCATCGGAGCCGCAGCGAGGCAAAGCGCGAGGAGTGAAATCTTTCTGTGCATGGCATGTCCTGTGAACTGAAGCTGTGAACGGAAGACGCGAGCGTACGACGCGCCCGGGCCTCACTGGAGCGGCCCTTAAACTTCTGCGATGAACTCTTCCCCTGGCGATGCCGACCCGGCCGCAGACGCGCCGATCCAAGAACCCCGTTTGTGGCGTGATGAACTCTGGACCGCGCGCGTCGTGAAAAACGAAGACGACGAAGGCTGGGCCGTCGAGATGATCAAACGCGGCGAGCCCGAGCCGGCCCTCGTCGGCCCGTGGACGATGGGCCGCGACAAGAAGAACCCGAAGCCGCTGGACGCGCCGGCCTTCCATACGCTGGTGAAGACCGCGTCGGAGGTGATCCGCCGCCATGAGCAGCATTTGCAGGCGGTGCTGCACAAGAGCGTGACGGTGACGGCCGCGGCAGGCCGCATCACCGTGACGCTGGACATCGAACCCGACGACGACAACCCCTCGGCCGTGCTGACCGCGCGCGACGAAGCCGGCGACGAACTGGCGCAGGTGCGCGTGTCCGCCGGCTTCAAGCTCAGCGCCACCAGTGCCTCCGCCTGGATCGACAACGACTATCAGCGACCACGCTGATCGCTCTCAGGGATCTCGGGCGCCTGCGCCCAAGGTTCACCCTCTGCTGATGAACTGCACCGAACTGCCATGACCCCACCCCTCGTCATCCTCGGAACCGGCCTGGCTGGCTACACGCTGGCCCGCGAATTCCGCAAGCTCGACAAAGACACGCCGCTGATCATCGTCAGCCGCGATCACGCGGGCTTTTATTCGAAGCCGATGCTGTCGAACGCACTGGCCGGCAAAAAGACCGCCGCGACGCTGGTGATGAAGCCAGCCGACAAGATGGCCGCCGAACTGAATGCCACCGTGCATGCGCAACGCACGCTGCGCCGCATCGACACCGCAGCGCACGCCATTGAACTCGACGACGGCACGCGCATTCCCTACCGCGACCTGGTGCTGGCGCTGGGTGCCGACCCGATCCACGTGCCGCTGCAAGGCGATGGCGCGGCCGACGTGATGTCGGTCAACGACCTCGATGACTACGGCCGCTTTGCCGAACGGCTGGAAGGCGCGCACAGCGTGGCCATCCTCGGAGCCGGCCTGATCGGCTGCGAGTTCGCGAACGACCTGCTGGCGCGCGGCGTGAAGCCGACCGTGATCGACCTGGCTGAGCGCGCTTTGCCGCGGCTGCTGCCACAGGCCGCCAGCACGCGGCTGCGCGAGCGCCTGGAAGCGGCCGGTGTGCAGTTTCGCTTCGGGGTGTCGATCAGCCAGGTCCAGCGCGGCAGCGATCCGCAAGGCGGCTTCGAGTTGAGCCTGAGCGATGGCAGCACGCTGGCGGCCGACCGCGTGCTGTCGGCCGTCGGGCTGCGCCCGCGCACCGCATTGGCCGCCGAGGCTGGCATCACGGTGAACCGCGGCGTCGTCACCAACCGGCTGCTCGGCACCAGCGCGGCTCGGGTGCATGCGCTGGGCGATTGCGCCGAGGTCGACGGCCACACGCTGCCCTATGTGATGCCGATCATGCAGCAGGCCCGCGCGCTGGCCGCCACGCTGGCCGGCACGCCGACGCCGGTCATCTATCCGGCCATGCCGGTGACCGTGAAGACGCCGGCCTGCCCGACGGTCGTGTGCCCGCCGCCGCTCGATGCTTCCGGCGCCTGGACGGTGACCGAAAGCGATGACGGCTGCGATGCCCGTTTTCACAGCGGCGATGGGCAGCTGCTCGGCTTTGCGCTGCTGGGCACCGCCACGTCGCAGCGACAGGCGCTGGCAACGCAGGTGCCGGGCTTGCTGGTCTGACATTGACGCGCGGGCTTCGCGCGTGGGGCTGATGACCAGTGCAATCCCCACGCGGGGTGCCGCATGCAACGGTTGGCTCTCCAACCATCCCGGCTCACCTGCCGCTCGACGCCGTCAGCCGCGCGCCGCCGCAATCGCCTCGCCGCGCTTGGCCAGTTCGGCAAAGCGGGCCGCATCGATGTTGGAGCCGCAGACGATCAACCCGACACGCTGGCCATCGAGCCGCTCGCGCAGCGGGCCGAGCAAGGCGGCGGCCGCGGTGGCGGTGGCCGGCTCCGAAACCAGCTTCATGTCGCGGTGCATGAAATGCATCGCTTCGCAGATCGCGTCATCGGACACGCGCAGCATCTCATCGACGAATTGCCGGCACACGCCGTAGCTGTAGGGGATTGCAAACGGTGCGCCGAGGCTGTCGGCCACGGTGTCGACGCGGTCCAGCGTCACCGGAGCATTCGCTTCGAAGCTGCGTGTCATCGAATCGGCCCCGAAAGGCTCGACGCCATACACCGCGCAATGCGGATTGATCTGCTTCACCGCCGCGGCGATGCCGGAGATCAGCCCGCCGCCGCCCACCGGCACGATGACCGCCTGCAGGCCGTCCACCTGCTGCATAAATTCGAGGCCGACGGTGGCGGTGCCTTGCGAGGTCAACGGGCCGTCGAACGGGTGCAGCATCGTGCGGCCTTCGTTGGCCACGATGCGGTCGGCCAGTTCAGCGGCTTCGCGCACGGTCGGCTGCAGGATCACTTCGGCACCCAAGGCACGGCAGGCCGCGATGCGCGCCGGGCTCGCATGCTGAATCATCACCACCTTGATGGCGCTGCCGGCTACGCGCGCGGCATAGGCCGCAGCGATCGCATGGTTGCCGGCACTGAAGGCCACCAGGCCGCGCCGCTTGGCATCGGCATCGAGTGCCTCGGCGCAGTTGAGGGCACCACGCAGCTTGAAGGTGCCGGTGTTCTGCCACAGCTCCAGCTTCAGCCACACCTCGGTGGCCGGGCTCAGGACTTGTTGAACGATGCCTGTCTGCCAGCGCCAGACAGGCGTCGTCAGCACCTTGCCCGCCAGCCGCTCGGCGGTGCGGCGGATCTGGGTCAGCGACAGCGGGTCGGCATCGGGCAAAGCAGAAGGCAGGGCCGGGATTGAGGCCAGCGAAGAAAGTCTCTCGGACATGGAAATCTCCAGCAAATCGAATTCAGCGGGGCGAACTGTAGACGGCGTGACGCGGGGTACGTGGTGCGCGGTCGGCGGGGCTCGACAAAAATTGGGTCGGCACGGATCAGATCGCCAGCGGATCAACGTCCATCGCCCAGCGCAACACCGCCTTGTGCTGATGGCGCAGCCCCGGCAAGGCCGCCATCCACGGCGTCAACACCCGCTGCAAGACGCCGCGCGATGAGGCCTCGACCAGCATCTGCATGCGCTCGATGTTGGCCACGCGGGCCACGCTGGTCGGCACTGGCGGGTAGATCAGCAACTCGGCCGCGCCGGGGATCAACGCCGCGGCATCGGCCGCCGCCTGAAGAAACTCCCGCGCCGCCTCGACGGTGCGCGCTTCGGCACGCAGCAGCGCCAGGTGCGAATACGGTGGCAGGCCGGCCATCTCGCGCTCCTTCAGCTGGCTGGCGGCAAAGGCGGCGTAATCGTGCTGACGCAGCGCGCCGTAAAGCGGGTGCAGCGGGTGCCAGGTCTGAACCCACATCTCGCTGCGCGCGGCTTGTGAAGCGTCGCGCCCGGCGCGGCCTGCCGCCTGCATCAGCAAGGCAAACAGGCGCTCGGGCGCACGGAAGTCGCTGCTGAACAAGGCACTGTCGGCATTGACGGTAGCCACCAGCGTGATGCGGCGAAAGTCGTGCCCCTTGGCGATCATCTGCGTGCCGACCAGCACATCGACATCACCGGCATGCACCGCCGACAGTTGGGCCTCCAACGATCCTTTCAGCTTCGTGCTGTCGGCATCGATGCGCGCCACGCGCGCGCCCGGCAGCAGCGTGGCCAGTTGCTCTTCAAGCTGCTCGGTGCCGCGGCCCATCGAGCCGATGTCGAGGTTGCCGCAATCGGGGCAGGCGCGCGGCACCGGCTGCGTCATGCCGCAGTGGTGGCAGCGCAAGGTGCGGTCGATCTTGTGGAAGACGCGGAAGGCACTGCAATGCGGGCAGGCACTCTTCCAGCCGCAATCGGTGCAATGCAGCACCGGTGCATAGCCGCGCCGGTTCAGGAACACCAGGCTCTGCTCGCCGCGCTCCAGCCGCTGCGCCAACGCGGCCAGCAGCGGCGGCGAGATCGCCGAGCTGACGCCTTTGACCTTCGGCTGCAGGTTCATGTCGACCAGCCTCACCGCCGGCAGCGCGCCGCCGCCAATGCGGCTGGGCATCGACAGGCGCACATAGCGGCCTTGCTCCGCGCGGTGCCAGGTTTCGAACGACGGCGTGGCCGACCCAAGCACGACGCAGGCGCCTTCGAGCTTGCCGCGGTAGATCGCCAGATCACGCGCCGAATAACGGGCGCCGTCCTGCTGCTTGTAGGAAGGGTCGTGCTCTTCGTCGACGACGATCAGCCCGAGCCGCGGCATCGATGCAAACACCGCCAGCCGCGTGCCGAGCACCAAATCGGCCAAGCCGAGATGGGCGGCCAGCCAGTTCTTCAGCCGCTGTGCCGGCGTCAAGCCGCTGTGCAGCGAGACGATGCGGCGCGGCGCGGCGCCACCACCGAAGCGCTCGGCAAAGCGGGCTTCAAGCTGCGGTGTCAGGTTGATCTCCGGCACCAGCACCAACGCCTGCCGGCCGCTGGCCAGCGCCTCCTCGGCCGCGCGCAGGTACACCTCGGTCTTGCCACTGCCGGTCAGCCCGTGCAGCAGCACGACCGGCGCCGCGCCAGGCGGGCTCAAGGTGGACAAACGGGCCAGCACCGCCGCCTGCTCTTCGCTGAGCGGCGGGCGCTCGGCCTGCGGGCGAGGCGCCAGCGGCTGGACGAAAGCCTTGCGCAGGCGGGCGATGCGGTTGGCGATCTGCAGGTCATCGAGCTTGCGCAGCTCTGGCGGCAGCACCGAGAGCGCCACTTCGCCCAGCGCACGTTGGTAGTAAGCGGCGGTGAAGCCGACGAGCTCGCACCAGCGGGCCGACAGCGGCGGCAGACTGTCAATCACCTGGGCGATCGGCTTCAGCACGAGCGACGGCTCATCGGAAGCCGCGCCCGGCCACACCAGGCCCGGCACTTCGCGGCGACCGAGCGGCACACGCACCAGCGTGCCAGGTGTGAGCAAACGCTCGCATGCGTAGTCCAGCGCACCTTGCAGCCCGCTGTGCTGCGGCGCATCGACCGCCACCCGCAAACGACGCCCGTCATCCATCGGCGAGAGGGCTCCAGTTAGCTCCCAAAGCTCAAGCTTTCATGAGGGAATGGCGTTAAGTGGCTGATTCGCAAAGGCTTTTGGAGCTTTCCACCACTCCTGTGGATAACTTTGTGGGGAACCTGCACACAAAGACGCTAAATCGTTGATTTTGGGGGGCTATGGCTGAATTGCCTTCTTTCGAAGCAGTGCAGCGTTACCAATGAAATCAACAACTTAGCGCGGCACCCGTCCAGGTCTGGGAAACAAGCTGTTGAATAAATAAACAAATTCTCACAACGCCGCTTTGGGGATAAGTCAAGCCCCCTGGTCCGAATTCGCGGTGAATTGTTGATCTGCTGATCGCCCGCGAGCCTGGTTTCAGGGCTGGGCATGCAGCGCGCGTGAGTACTCCTGAACCGCATCGACCAAAACCGACACATGCTCTGGCGGCGTGTGCTGGCTGATGCCGTGGCCGAGGTTAAAAACATGCCCCCCGACGCGGCCATCGCTTGACACCGCCGGGCCAAAGCTCGTAAGTGTGCGGGCGACTTCGGCGCGGATCTGCTCCGGCCCGGCGAACAGCACATTCGGGTCGAGGTTGCCCTGCAGCGCCACCTTGTGGCCGATGCGCGAGCGCGCGGCGGCCAGGTTCACCGTCCAGTCGAGGCCAACCACATCGGCGCCCGAATCGGCGATCTCATCGAGCCACAGCCCGCCGCCCTTCGTGAACACGATGCGCGGAATGCGCTGGCCGTCGTGATGGGTCTTGACCTGCGCCAGCACCTGGCGGGTGTAGGCCAGGCTGAAGGCCTGGAAGGCGCCATCGGCCAGCACGCCGCCCCAGCTGTCGAAAATCATCACGGCCTGGGCGCCGGCGTCGATCTGCGCGTTCAGGTACTGCGCGACCGCCTGGGCATTGATCTCCAGCATGCGGTGCATCAGGTCAGGTCGGCTGTAGAGCATGGTCTTGACCAGGCGATAGTCATCGGAGCCGGCGCCTTCGACCATGTAGCAGGCCAGCGTCCAGGGGCTGCCCGAGAAGCCGATCAGCGGCACGCGGCCGTTCAGCGCCTTGCGGATCGACGCGACCGCATCGAACACATAGCGCAGCTTGTTCATGTCGGGCACTTCGAGCCGCGCCACCGCCGCTTCATCGCGAACCGGCGACGCGAACTTCGGCCCTTCGCCAATCGCGAAGCTCAAGCCCAGGCCCATCGCATCGGGCACGGTCAGGATGTCGCTGAACAGGATGGCCGCATCCAGCGCATAGCGCTCCAGCGGCTGCAGCGTCACTTCGGTCGCGAAATCGGTGTTCGTCGCCAGGCCCATGAAGCTGCCTGCCTTGGCCCGCGTGGCGCGGTATTCCGGCAGGTAGCGCCCGGCCTGGCGCATCAGCCATACCGGCGTGTAGGTCGTGGGCTGGCGCAGGCACGCGCGCAGGAAGGTGTCGTTCTGGAGATTGGATAGCATGCGGAATTATCCATCCCCTCCCAACCGCATCCAGCCAGCCGAGCGCCCGGGCTTACCGCGTGCCAGCCGGCGCCCTTCCCGGGCAGGTGCGCGGCTCTCGGGAGGTTTTCTTCCCGACCGGAGATCGCCATGCTCGCTCAGAACGTCCTGCAGACCATCGGCAACACGCCGCACATCCGCATCAACCGCTTGTTCGGCAACGCGCACAGCGTCTATGTGAAGAGCGAGCGGTCCAACCCCGGCGGCTCGATCAAGGACCGCATCGCGCTGGCGATGATCGACGACGCCGAGCAAAGCGGCGTGCTGAAAGCCGGCGGCACCATCATCGAGCCGACGTCCGGCAACACCGGGGTCGGGCTGGCGATGGTTGCTGCGGTGAAGGGCTACAAGCTGGTGCTGGTGATGCCCGAAAGCATGAGCGTCGAGCGGCGCCGCCTGATGCTGGCCTATGGCGCAAGCTTCGTGCTGACACCGCGCGAGAAGGGCATGAATGGCGCAATCGCCCGCGCTACCGAGTTGGTGGCTGAAACACCGGGCGGCTGGATGCCGCAGCAGTTCGACAACCCCGCCAACATCGATGTCCATGTGCGCACGACCGCGCAGGAGATCGCCGCCGACTTCCCGAGCGGCGTCGATGCGCTGATCACCGGCGTCGGCACCGGCGGGCACATCACTGGCTGCGCGCAAGTGCTGAAGGCAATGTGGCCGAAGCTGAAGGTGTTTGCCGTGGAGCCCAGCGCCTCGCCGGTGATCAGCGGCGGCAAGCCGAGCCCGCACCCGATTCAGGGCATCGGCGCCGGCTTCATTCCAAAGAACCTGCACACCGCGCTGCTCGACGGCGTGATCCAGGTCGAAGCCGAAGCCGCTCGCGAAATGGCCCGCCGCGCCGCGCGCGAAGAAGGCTTGCTGGTGGGCATTTCATCGGGCGCCACCTTGGCGGCGATCGCGCAAAAGCTGCCCGAGTTCGCGCACGGCGCGACGATCCTCGGCTTCAACTACGACACCGGCGAACGCTATCTGTCGATCGAAGGCTTCCTGCCTGCTGAATGATGGGCGGTTCAGAACGCGAGCGGACCGAGCGCCGGGCCGCCCCAAGCCGGCCCGCATTCCCTTGGGGGATCGCCTGCCGTACCTGGCAGGCGAGGGGCTGACATGCGTCCACGCATCCTGATCGTCGAAGACGAGCCCGGCATCGCCGACACGCTGCAGTACGCGCTGCGCACCGACGGCTTCGAGCCGGTGTGGTGCGCCACCGGCGAAGAAGCGCTGGTGCAGGTCAGTGCGCAGCCGCCGGCGCTCGTGATCCTCGACGTCGGCCTGCCGGACCTGAGCGGCTTCGAAGTCTTCAAGCGCATCCGTGAACGGGCCGACGTGCCGGTGGTGTTCCTGACCGCGCGCAGCGATGAAATCGATCGCGTCGTCGGGCTGGAACTGGGCGCCGACGACTATGTCGCGAAGCCGTTCTCGCCGCGTGAGCTGGTGGCGCGGGTGCGCTCGGTGCTGCGCCGATCAGCCCGGCCCGCAGCAGCCAGCGCATCGGCCGCGGCCCCGGCCGTTGTGGCGCCGCTGCCGCCTCTTGCTGTCGATGAAGGCCGGCGGCAGATCCGCTTCTATGGACTGTTGCTGGAGCTGTCGCGCTATGAATACGGCCTGCTGAAGACTTTGGCCTCGCGCCCCGGCCATGTGTTCTCGCGCGACACCTTGCTCGAACGCGTGTGGGACGACGCCACCGAAAGCCTCGACCGCACTGTCGATGCCCACGTGAAAACGCTGCGCGCGAAGATGAAGCTAATTGCACCGTCGCTCGATCCGATCCGCACGCATCGCGGCAGCGGCTACGCACTGGCAGAAGATTTGCCCGCCGTTCGTCCTTCGAAATAACGGTGCGCTCAAACGCACAACCCGAGCACAATCGCGGGCCCTGAATTCAAGGCTGCGGCCTCAACCCATCGATCTGGGAGGATCACACCAATGAGAAGAGAAACATCCACGCTGCGGCGCAAGGCCTGGCAACTGATTGGCGCCGGCTTGCTTGCCTGCGCATGGCCGGCGCACGCTGCGGAAACGCCGGCGCAGACCTATGCGCTGCTGTCGCTGGTCGGCGACCGCCTGACCGCTGTCACGCAGGCACCGAGTATCGGCTCGAGCCTCGACAAGAACCTGCGCGAACGCATCGATGTCAAAGGGCCAGACCTCGTCAAGCTCGCGCTGATGTCGGCCGACGATGCGGTGTCACGGCTGTTGCCCGGCATCCAACCCGTGCTGCTGATGGCCAGCGACAAGCAGCTCTATGAAGTGCAAAACGAGTTGTTCGAGAACAGCCCGGAAGCCTCCGCGTCGCGCCAATCGCTGCAGAAGATGCTGCGCAGCGCCAAGGCCACCCGGCTGATCCTGATCAGCGGCTTTCGCGCCGACACGAGCATCAAGCTGGCTCGCAACCACACCGGTACCGGCAAGCTGAGCGGCCTCGGCTTCTTCATGGAAGAGGTCAAGCTGATCAACGAAGAATCGCTGGAAAAATCAAGTGGCTACCTCGCGCCCTATGCCTACCTGCGCATCAGCCTGATCGACGTCGACAGCATGAAGGTCTTGCAGGAAGGGACGGCCACCGCGTCGAAAGTCATCACCTTGCCCATCACCTCGGCATCTTCGCGCCTGTGGGACACGTTGAATGCCGAGCAAAAGGTCACCGAGCTGAAGGAAGTCATCGACGCCGCGATCGCGAAAGCCATGCCCTTGGCGCTCGCCGCCCCGTAAACGTTCGCCTCGCGCTGCTGCCAGCGTGATCACCCAACGCACCCGCATCTTCCTCGGCGTCCTGCTGGTCTACGTCGTCGGCGTCGGCCTGTTGATGTATCGCCAGCTGGAGGAGATCGACCCGCGCTACCGAGAGTCGGCCGAAGAGTCGCTGGTCGAAACGGCGCAGCTGCTGGCCACGCTGGTCGAAGGCGTGTCGCGTGATGGCACGTTGCAGGCCGATGCGCTCGGCCCGGTGTTCCAGGCCTTGTACGCCCGGCGCTTCAAGGCCGACATCTACGGCTTCGAGAAGACGCGGGTCGAGCTGCGACTGACGGTCGTCGACCGTGGCGGCACCGTGGTGTTCGACTCGCTGAACCGCTCGGTCGGGCAAGACCATTCGCAATGGCGCGACGTGCGCTTCGCGCTGCAAGGCGACTACGGTGCCCGCACCACGCCCGACATCGCCAGTGACCCCAGCACCGCGGTGATGTATGTCGCAGCGCCCATCCGTGTGGCGAATCAGATCATCGGCGCCGTTAGCGTCGGCAAGCCGGCGCAAAGCTTCGGCCAGTTCATCGAAGCCGCGCGGCGCAAGACGCTGATCGTCGGCACGATCTCGGTCACCGCGGTGCTGCTGCTGATGGTGATGGTGTCGGTCTGGCTGGTGCGGCCCTTCGGCTTGATCGCCGACTATGTCCGCTATGTGCGATCGCAACGCTCGTTCAACCTGCCACGGCTCGGCCGGCGCGCGCTGGGCGTGATCGGCGCGGCCTACGACGAGATGCGCGATGCGCTGGCCGGCCGCAACTATGTGGCTGACTATGTGCAGACGCTGACACACGAAGTGAAGAGCCCGCTGTCGGCGATCCGCGGTGCGGCCGAGTTGCTGCAAGAACCGATGCCCGATGCCGACCGCGCACGCTTCGTGGCCAACATCGCGCGCGAGACCTTGCGCATTCAAGAGTTGGTCGACCGGATGATGGAACTCACCGCACTGGAATCGCGCCGCAGCCTGGACAAGGCCACGCCGGTGGCATTGCATGCGCTGCTGGCCGAGGTCGCGGCCAGCGCGCAGGCCAGTGGTGCGGCACGCGGCATCGAGGTCACCGTGCGGCCGAGCGACGACGCGGTCGTCGAAGGCGATGCCTTCCTGCTGCGCCGCGCGTTCAGCAATCTGGTCGACAACGCAGTCGACTTCTCACCGCAAGACGGGGCTGTGACCATCGAACTGCAACGCCACCGCAGCACCGTCGACATCCGCGTGCACGACCAAGGGCCGGGCATTCCGGAATACGCTGGCGACAAGGTGTTCGAGAAGTTCTATTCGCTGGCGCGGCCGCACTCGCGCAAGAAAAGCACCGGCCTCGGCCTGGCTTTCGTCAAGGAGATTGCCGAGCTGCACCACGGCCGGGTGACGCTGGCCAATGCTGCCGGCGGCGGCGCGCTGGCGGTGTTTTCGCTGCCGCTGGCGGCTTCAACAAGTCACTGAAGCGGCAAGCCGGCGAGCTCAGTGCGAAGGCGACAGCGACCTGCGCCGTCGCGCCCAGCATCACTTCACTTCACTTCCTGCTGTAGACGATCTTCTTCGCGCCGCCTTCGCAGCTGCCGACGACCTTGGCTTGCGCGTCCACCTTGTCGGCCTCGACCACCTCCAGCGTGTAGCCGGCCACCGCATTCGCGACGAGTTTCGCGTCGATCTCGGTCTTCAGTTCATCGCAAGACTTCTGCGCCCAGGCCGGGGCCACGGCGGCGAGCAACACACACGACAAGGCAAACACTTTCATCGAACTGATCCTTGAGATGAATGACATACAGGGACGAATAGGAGCGGCATTGTGGCGTCCGGATGCCGTTTGAACATCCCCAGTTGCGCACCCAATGCTTGTCTTCGCAATGGCTTCACGCAGCCTTCACACAAGCCGCCACAGGCTTCAAATGCGCTTCGCAGCACCGACCGATCCTTGCCGCCAGGCCGCCCATTCCGGTCGTGCCCCAAGGAGAAACCATGCTGCCCCTGTCACGCGCTTTTAACCGCGCCCTTCAACCGCCCACCCGAATCGGCCGGGTGTTGCTGTGCGTTGCGATGTCGATCTATGCCGCGCTGTTGATGCTGATGTGGTCGCCTGCGCGCGCCGATGATTCCGAAGCCGTCAAAGGCGAAAGCCCGTACTTCATCGTCAACAGCAGCGAGCCCGGCACCGACCGCATGCCGCTGAAAGGCACGCAAGTCGATGTGCGCATCAGTGGCGTGATCGCCGATGTCACGGTGACGCAGCACTACCGCAACGAAGGCCAGCGCGCGCTGGATGCGCGTTATGTTTTCCCCGGCTCCACGCAAGCCGCCGTCTACGCGATGAACGTTCGCCTCGGTGACCGGCTGATGACCGCGCGCATCAAGGAAAAGCAGGCCGCACGCATTGAATACGAGGCGGCCAAGAGCGCAGGCAAGACCAGCGCCTTGCTGGAACAACTGCGGCCCAACGTATTCGAGATGAACGTCGCCAATATCCTGCCCGGCGACGACGTCGCGGTCGAGTTGCGCTACACCGAGCTGCTGACACCGACCCAGGCGCAATACGGCTTCGTCTTCCCGACCGTCGTCGGCCCGCGCTACAACAGCCCGCAGGCATCGTCATCGAAAGGCGGCGCCATCGGCAGTGCTTATCTGAAACGCGGTGAAGCCTCGCCGGCCCGCTTCGACCTGAAGCTGACGCTCGACGCACCCGTCGCGGTGAAGGAGATCATTTCCAGCTCGCACGACATCCGCGTCGATGGCAGCGGCACGACGCACGCCAGCGTCACGCTGGCACCGGCAGCTGCCGAGCGCCCCGACAACAACCGCGACTTCATCCTCGGCTACCGCCTGGCCGGTGACCGCATCGAATCGGGCCTGATGCTGTTCCGCGGCGCGGAAACCACCGGCGGCGAAAACTTCTTCCTCGCGATGGTCGAGCCACCGAAGGCGATCCCGGGGCAGCAGATCAACCCGCGCGAATACATCTTCGTCGTCGACATCTCCGGTTCGATGCACGGCTATCCGCTGGAGACCTCGAAGGTGCTGCTGCAGAACCTGATCGGCAGCCTGCGCGCAAGCGACACCTTCAACGTGATGCTGTTTTCCGGCAGCAACCGGATGCTGTCGCCGCAGTCGGTGCCGGCCACGCACGCCAACATCGAACAGGCGATGAAGACGATCCGCGAGATGGGCGGCAGCGGCAGCACCGAGATCGTGCCGGCGCTGCGCCGCATCGCCGAGCTGCCGAAGAACGAAGACGTGTCGCGCAGCGTGATCGTCATCACCGATGGCTTTGTCAGCGTCGAAGCCGAAGTCTTCAAGCTCGTGCGCCAGAACCTGAATCGCAGCAACGTGTTTGCCTTCGGCATCGGCAGCAGCGTCAATCGCCACCTGATCGAAGGCATCGCACGCGCCGGCCAGGGCGAAGCCTTCGTCGTCACCAAACCCGCCGAAGCAGCGGCCCAGGCCGAACGGCTGCGCCAGATGATTGCCTCACCGGTGTTGACGCAAGTCAAGGCGCGCTTTGAAGGTTTGGATGCGTACGACATCGAGCCGGCCCAGTTGCCCGATGTGCTGGGCGGCCGCCCGGTGCTGGTGTTCGGCAAATGGCGTGGTGACGCCAGCGCGGCCAGGCTGGTGGTCGAAGGCCGTACCGCCAGCGGCGCTTACCGCAACGAGCTGAGCGCCGCCGGCCGTGAAGACGCGAGCGCTGCCGCGCTGCGCCATCTGTGGGCCCGCCAGCGCATCGCCGCGTTGAGCGACCAGGAAGCTCTGGAAGGCGGCAGCGCGCAAAAGCAGGCCATCACCGAACTCGGGTTGACCTACAGCTTGTTGACACAGTACACGAGCTTCATCGCCGTCGACCAACGCGTGCGCAATCCCAACCCGGCGTTGTCGGCCGAGGTCGATCAGCCTTCGCCGCTGCCCGAAGGCGTCAGCAACCTGGCAATCGGCGCCGAAGTGCCGAGCACGCCAGAGCCGGGTGCCGTGCTGGCACTGCTGGTGGTGATGAGCGTCGTCGGTGCGACCTTGTGGTCGCATCGCCGCCGGGCGGCGGCCTAAGCCCTCCCGATGAACGCTGGCCTGGAGATGCCCTTCGATGAACACCTCTTTCAACACCACCGTGATCGGCCGCTGGCAAGGCCGCTTCAACGCGATGCCGCCGCTGGCCTGGCTGGCGCTGCAGGCTGCGGCTTTGTGGCCGCACTGGCGATGGGCCGCGGCGCGCATGGCCGATGGCTCGGACGACCCGCTGGGCCTGGCGGCACTGGCCGCCTTGCTCGCGCTGCTGTGGCGCATCGAGCCG
>CAXTCD010000012.1:0-44461 GCA_964242145.1 uncultured Rhizobacter sp. | reverse complement strand
CGTTGACCGTGAACACGCCTTCACCTTGCGTGCCGAGGCTGGTCGCGAGGCTGATGCCGGAGGTCGTGATGCGCCCGCCGTTGCCGCCGGCCGTGCCGCCGCGAGCCGTCAGCGCGCCATAGATCTCGGCCACGCCGTAGTCGGTGCGCGCGGTGGCGCCGCTGTCACCGGGCGCGGCGTTGTAGAGCGCGTTCAGCGTGATCGCACCGCCATTGCCGTTCGTCGTGGCATCGGCCAAGACCGAGGTGTTGCTGTTGATGACCAGCGAGCGGGTTTGCGTGTCGCCGATCGTGATGGCGCCGCCGCCGGCCGTGCCATCGGCTTCGATGCGCGAGGCGCCGCCTTCACCACTTTGCAGCGAGATCTGGTTACCCAGAATGCTGACCTGACCGCCTGTTCCTGCGGCGGCGGTGCTGGAGGCGCTGAGTTGCATGCCCCCGCCGCCGGCGCCCACCGCCACCGAGCCGCCGCTGCCGGCATCGATCGCAATCGTGCCGCCATTGCCAGTGGCCGAGGCGGTGCTGATCTCGCCGGCGAGCACGAGTTGCCGGTCGCTGCGCAGCGCAGCGTCGGCCCTGCCTTGGGCGCCGATCACGATGCGACCTCCAGAGGCCAGCGTGCGCGAGCCGAACTCGGTTGTCAGCGCGTTGCCGCCGGTGGCGGGCACGCCAATCACCACTTCAATGAAACCGCTGTTGCCCAGCGGCAGCACGGCGGTTTGCGCCGAACTCAGGCTCACCATGCCGCGCGGCGCCGAGACGATGCCGCCTTGCGACAGGCCATCGCGGCTGAGCAGCACGATGGAGCCGCCTTCACTGACCTCGATCTGTGGAGCGGTGGTCGCGGCCTGTTGGATCTGCAGACTGGTGTTGAGCCCGGCACTGAACTGGGTTTGCGCCATCTCGAGCGTGCCGGCGCTGTTGGCGAAGCCGTTGTAGTTGTTGGCCGTCATCGAGTCGGCCATGTCGAGCGTGGTGGCGACCAGCGAGCCGACGTTGACCTGCGCACCGGCGCCGACCACGATGCCGGCCGGGTTGATCAGGAACACCTGCCCGTTCGACGACATCGCGCCCATGATTTCGCTGGTGGTCGGGCCGACGCGCCCGTTGCCCGTCACGCGGTTGACCAGCACGCTTTTCGCATTCGGCTGCGCGATGTTGACGCGCGAGCCGCTGCCGATGCTGAAGCTCTGCCACTCGATCAGCCCGCGGTTGTTGGTGCTGGCGGTCTGCGTGATGTTCATCGTGCCGGCAGCCGGCGACGAGACCTGCGACACCGTGGCATTGAGCTGCACGCCGCCGGGCTTGAGCACCGGCAACTGGTTGGCGGTCTGTGCAAAGGCATCGCTGCTGCCGAGCGCGATCATCGCGGCCAGCGCCACCGGCAGCAGCCGAAGTTCGGCCGGATGGCTGGCTGCATCGAGCTTGCGAGCACTGCGACCCGCGCCGAGACGGGTGCGGGCAGGGCGAGTCAGGCGGGCAGATTGAGGTTGAACGCGCATCGCGGGCTCCTAGAAAGAATGTTGAACTTGCACCAGCAAACGGGCGCGCGCGTTGTCGTCTTCGGACAGCACGTCTTCATGGCCACGGAACGCGAGGCTGGCCTTCAGCGTCAGCAGTTCCGGGTGGGAATACTGAACGCCCAGGCCCAAGCCCTGCAGCGTCCGGTAATTGGCGTCGCTGCCGAACGGGCGCTTGTGCGCCTTGCCGCGGCCCACGTCATAGAAGCCGTAACTGCTCCATTGCGGGTTGATCCAGTAGCGCAACTCGGCGTTCAGGATCGCGCCTTCATCGGAGGAACCTTCGGCCGCCGGATAAGCGCGCACGCCTTTGTCGCCGCCCAAGGTGAACTTCTCGGCGTTGTCGAGGTTCTTGCTGGCCCACTGGCCGGCCGCGCCGAAGAACAGCGAAAACGGGCCGCTGAGCGCCTGCAGCCGGCTCAGCTGCACGCCGATCTTGCTGTAGCGGCCCTGGGTGGCCGCGCTGCCGCGATCGGCATCGAACTGGCGCTCGCTTTCTGTGTCAATCGACAAGCGACCGGTCTGCAGGCTGATGCTGCCGCCATTGAAGGCGCCGCCGAGCAAGGCATCGCGCGCTTCGAACGACAGCGTCAGGTCGGCCGCGCGGATGTTCTTGTCGCTGCGCAGCGGGCCGAACTCATCAACCAGCTTCTTGCTGGCAAGACCGAAGCGGGCCACCAGGTTTTTGTCGCGGGCGCGGATGAAGGGGTAAGACAGCGAGGCGTCGATCACGTCGGCATGGCCGACCGCATTGGCATCTTCAAACTGCTCGCCCAGCTCGTAGCCGACGCGCGAATAGCCCACGCCGCCGCGCCACGGCGTGGCACCGAGCGGCGCTTCATAGCCGAGGCGGCCGACGGTTGTGCCCTGGCCGTTCGAGGCGAGCGCACGCAGGTCGAGGTTGTCGCCGATGCCGCTCGGGTTGTTCCAGCGCAGCAAGGCGCCCAGGCGATAACGGCCGCTGACCTTCGAGCCGTGGTTGTCGGCATCGACGCTGGCGTCCCAGCCGCGCCGGCGCTCGGTCTGCACCGCGACGTTGTAGAGGCCTTCGTCGCCGGTGGGCATCAGTGTGGCCTTGGCCGAGACGCCCGGCCAGTCGTTGAGCGTGAACATTGCGTTGTCCAGGCTTTGCAGATCGAGCGGGTCGCCGCTGTGCACGCCCGAGCGCGCCAGCACCTGCGTCACGCGCTCGGCCGACAGCGGCGGTGCGCCGGTGCTGTCGACTGTGATGCGCTTGACCTGCGGCTCGACGATCGAGATCTGCAGCACGCCCTTCGACAGGTCTTGCGTTGGAAAGCCGACCCCGGCCAGGCCAAAGCCGCGATCGGCATAAAGGCGGCGGATCGCGGTGGCCATCACCGTCAGATCGGTCGAATCGATCTCGCGGTGCAAGAAGGGCTTCACCACCGCTTGCAGCTCATCGGCCGGCACCGCGCGGGTGTCGGTGAACCCGATGGTGTTCAGCGTGAAGCGGGCCGGTGCGGCGCGGGTGGTGCTCGCCTGCGGTGATGACGCGGCCGCCGCCGGGGCCGGCGCGGCTTGCGGCGAATTGCGCAGCGGTGCCGCAGGCGCCTGCTGGGCATGGGCCGGGGCGCTGAAGCACGCGCTGATCGCAGTGACGACAGCGGCCGCGCTCAGGTGGGCGGGTAGGCGAAGCTGACGCGCCGAAGCCTTCGAGGAACGGAGGGCAGGTAAGAGCGAGGAGGGCTTGGGCAAAGGCGTCGGCAGAAGCGGCGGCGAGGACATCAGGGAGCGCGAGGCGGTTGTGGACTTCATGCGGGACTCAGTGGGCGGGCTCGGGCTCGGACTCGGGCTCGGATTGGAGGGCGGTCAATTGCAGCCGGCCATTGCCGATCACGTTGAACGGGGCCCAGAAAAACGGGTGGGTGAAGCGCCGGTTGCGTTGCACTTCGATTTGCGCGAGCTGCATGCTCGCCATCAGATCTCGCCCCTGCGACAGCTCGGGGTAGAGCCGGCCCATCATCAGGTCGGTCGAGTCATCGGCCACCGGCCATAGCGACGCCACGATGCTGTGCGTGCCGGCCGACAGAAAGGAGCGGGTGAAGCCGATGATCTCGTCACCGCGTGCCACCTTGCCCAGCCCGCTTTCGCAGGCCGACAGCGTGATCAGCTGAACGCCGGCGAGATCGAGCGAATAGACATCGCGCGCTTCGAGCAGGCCGGTCTCGTTCGGTGTCGATGCAAACAGGATGCGCGAGAACAACGGGTCGACCTCGTCCATCTCGGCATGCGCGGCCACGTGAACGACGCTGGCCTGATTGGCGCCGGTGCGAAAGCGCAGCTTGGTGGCTTCCTGCTGCACGAAGATCTGGTTGCGTGGAAAGAGCTTGGCGATCCGCTGCACCTCGCGCTCGGCGCCGGGCAGCGGCACGTTCTTCTCGGTGCTTGGGTTGCCAAAGCCGAGCAGCGAAGGCGCGGCGCTCTTGCCGCTCGCGATCAGGCGCGCGCCGATGGCCGACGACGGCCACACCGCCAGCGCCATGCGTTCGACCAGATAGGTGCGGCCATCGTTCAGCGCCTGGAACGGCAGATAGTGCAGCGGGCCATGCGGCACGACGAAGAGGCGGCGCACCTGCGACAGGTCGGTATCGGAGAGCAGCGTTTTGTAGAGACCGACAGCGAGCGTGGTGGTGTCGCGGCGGCGCTCGATCACGCTGCTGCGGAAGGCATCGACCAGCCGCGCCAGGCCGGCCTGGCCTTGCGGCAGCAGGCTCGCCTTGACGCCGTCGCGGCCGATCAGCCAGACCACGCTGCGGTTCTCCAGCACGTGGAACTGAAGCACGCCTTCGCCATGGGCGAGCGACTGCTGCAACTGCACGAGCGACACGCGTTCGGTGGCCAAGGTGTCGGTCGCGCGCTCGCGCACCGAGTCGAGCAGCTGACGCGACCGCGAAGCTTCCGACAAGGCCCACGCGGCTTCGAAGTCACGCGCTTCCAGGCTCAGGTCGAGCGCGGTGTCGAACACCTTCTGGATGTCGCCGAACAAGCCGGTCTTGAACTCTTCGCTCTGGAACTTGCTGCGCAGGCCTTCGGCCAGGCGCACGGTTTCGAGGTAAGCCTTCAAGGCTGCCGGCCGGTCGCCGCGCGCGATCTCGACACGGCCCAGGCCCTCGAAGGCCCACAGCCGGTTGTAGGCCGAATCGCTGCCGCTGGCGTCGATGCTTTGCTTGAACATCGCGCGCGCCGGCTCGATCTGGCCGGCCGCCAGCAACGCGTTGGCGCGGCTGCGGCTGTAGAAGGCACCGAGGCTGTCGATCGAAGCGGTCGGCAGCGCATCGAGCTGCGTCAGCGCTTCTTTCGGTCGGCCGGCCGCAGTGTAGGCATTGGCGAGCGAGACGCGCACCAGCGGCTTGAAGCGCTCGCTGGCGAGTTCGATGCTCTGGTTGTAAGCCTCGGCGGCATCGCCGTAGCGGCCGCGCCGCGCGGCCACGTCGCCCAGCACTTTCAGCGACGGCGCATGGGCTTGCTGCGGGTTCTTCGGTGTCAGCGCCAGCGAGGCCTTGGCAAAGCGCTCGGCCTCATCGAGCAGGCCGGCGTAGCTGTAGGCGATCGACAGGTCGCGCTGCGCCAGCGAGCGCAGGTCGTCGTTGTCGGCTTCGGTGCCCAGGTGCAGCGCCTTGCTTGCGGCGCGAATGCTCTGGCGGAATTCGCCTTGCTCGGCCAGCGCGATCGAACGGCCGCAGTAGCCGTAGCCATCGAGCTTGATGACATCGCGCTCGAACAGCGCGCGGCCTTCGGCGGTCAGCGCCAGCACGCTGCTGGCATCGCGCTGGCGGGCCAGTGCGTCGCGCGCGGCATTGGCGAACGCGCCGGGCGGCGCTTCGCTGCTGGTCGGTGCGGCGGCTTGCGCCACGGCCGATTTGGGCTCCGCCGGAGGCGGAGCCGCAGCCCGTGTGGCCGCAGCGCCCAGCAGGCTCAGCGCCCCGGCCAGCAGCACCTGTCGAACGAAAATGGCCTGGCCGGCCCTAAGCGATGAATGCCCCACAGACTTGCCCCTTGAGCTGGATTCAATTCGAACAGCCGCCGGATACTAGTGGCTGATCCGTGATCTGCAAGTGACCAAGGTGACGACGAAGTCGGGCTATATGGGGTGGGCTATATGGGGTGGGGTTGAAATCGTCCGCCCCCAAACCAAATCGGGCTACCCTCGTGGCGATGCCAGACCGGCGTCGTCAAGGCAGCGCGCGCAGCGCCGAGTAAAGGTCGCGCGTGCGAACAGGCTTGAACAGCACTTGATGTCCGCTTTCGTGCACGCGTTTGACTTCGTCGGGCGAGGTGTCGCCGGTGATCAGCAGCGCCGGCAGCGGCGCGCCATAGACGGCACGCACACGGTCGATCGCGATGATGCCGTCTTCCTCATTGGCCAGCCGCAGGTCGGAGACGACGATGTCGATCACGCCGGCATGCCGGCGCACCTCGGTGCAGGCTTCCTGGATGTTGCCGGCGATCAGCACGTAATAGCCCCAGGTCTGCAGCAGGTCGCGCATGCCGATGCGGATGCTTTCTTCGTCGTCGATCAACAGCACGGTGCGGCTCGAGTCGATCGGCGTGGGCACCGTGTCGGCCGCGACCACCATGTGATCCATCTCGGCGAACTCCGGCAGCTTGATCAGCACGCGGAACACCGTGCCGCGCCCCGGCACCGACGACACCTCCAGCTCGTGGCCCATCAGCAGCACCAGCCGCTTGACGATCGCCAGGCCCATGCCCAGGCCGCGCGAGCGGTCGCGCCCGGGGTTGCCGACCTGATAAAACTCGTCGAAGACCTTCGACAACTCGTCTTCGGCCATGCCGATGCCGGTGTCGCAAACCTCGATGCTGATGCAGTCTTTGCGGGTGCGCGCCACGACCACGATGCCGCCTTCATGGGTGTAGCGGATCGCGTTGTGGATCAGGTTGCTCAACACCCGCTCGAGCAGGTGCGGGTCGCTCATCACCAGCTTGCCGCCGGCCTTGAAGCGCAGCCCCAGGCCCAGCTCTTCGGCCTGGCCGGCGCAATGCATGTGCAGCACGCGAAACAGGTCGCGGATCGGGAACGACTGCAGGTTCGGCTCGATCACGCCGGCGTCGAGCTTGGAGATGTCGAGCATCGCGCTGAACGACTGCTCCAGCGCGTCGATCGAGCGGATCATGTTGGTGACCGTGGGCCGAAGCGCCGTGCCGGCGAGGCTTTTCTCCAGCGTCGCGGCGAAGAGCCCGAGCGCGTGCATCGGCTGGCGCAGGTCATGGCTGGCCGAGGCGAGGAAGCGGCTCTTCTCGCGCGTCGCGCGCTCGACCAGAACCACCTGCTGGCGCAGCGCGCGAACCAGCGCATCGTTGTCGAGCTTGGTCTGGAGTTCCTTCATCAGCAGCTTGTGCTGCGAGTTCGCGAAGAACAGCGTGACCAGAAAATAGGCCACCGTCAGCGGGCCGATGGTGATGGCGATCAAGGTGCCGCGCGACAGCATGAAGCCCACCAGCGGGCCGAGCAGCGGCAGCAGCCACAGATAAATCGCCCAGCGGTGTGCGGCGACGATGTGCACGCCGGCGCCACCCAGTGCCAGCATCACGAGCACCAGCAGCAATGTCGGCGTGAAGGTGGTTTCGTGCAGCAGGAAGAATGGCGCCAAGCCCCAGGTCAGCGAAGACAACAGCACCACGGCCAGAAAGCGCCGCAGCCATTTGGAGGACTGTGTCAGTGCGGTGCGGCCTTCACGGTGATAGGCCCAGGCCAGCAGCAGGTGCAGCGCCTGCGCTGTGTGCACGAGGCTGGCCCACAGAAAGAACTGCGAACTGGGCAGCCACCAGGCGAACGCCAGCCAGCACAGCAGCGCGGTGCCGAACGACACCGCGACCGAGCGGTAGCTGGTCTGGAAGAGTCGCTCTACTTGAGAAGAGAGGGTGCGCTCGCGGCGGCGGTCGATGCCTTCATCGATCTGCTCTTCGGGGTTGTCGGCCGCGGGGGTGATTCGAAACGTCACGTCCGGCGGGCTACCGGAACAGGCTGATCAGGTGCGAGCGCGACTTGACGTCCAGCGCCAGGAGAATCGTCGACACATAGTTCTTGATCGTGCCGAGCGACAGGGCGGTCGCGTTGCTGATCTCCTGATTCGAGCAACCCGACAGCACCAGTTCAAGGATCTCGAGGTGGCGCGGGCCGAGTTCGGCCACGCGGTCATAACGCGATGAGCTCGGGAAGCGTGGAAAGCCGACCGGCGACGCGGCGAGCAGCCCCATCACTGTGTCACACATCATGCGTGGCGCCTGGCCCTTGGTGACATAACCGACCGCTCCCAGGGCGCGCACCTGGCCGATGACGAATTCATCCTGCGTGCCGCTGATGACCGCAACGCGTGCGCGCGGAAAAGCTTCCATGAACTGCTTCAGGCCTTGCAGGCCCTTGCTGTCCGGCATGTTGAGATCAAGCAGCACCAGCGCGATGTTGGCCTCTTCGCGATAAAGCGCCATCGCGTCATGCAGGTTGCTGGCCTCGAGCAGATCAAGCGGTGTCTCTTCCACCATGCTCAGGCTGGTGACGATGCCCACACGCAGCAGCGCATGGTCGTCGACGATCAAGACCTTGATCGGTGCGAGCGCGTTGTCGGCGGCAAGCCGCTGAGCCAGTGACGGATTGATCGTGTCTTCTGTGTGCATAGAAGCCTGATTCATGCTGATGCCTCGGACTGGAACGGAGCCCCCCGAGCCCGCCTGGGCTGATCGCTCCGTCCACGATCCTAGGCGCAGTCCCTTGCAGCGGCAAACGGTTTCGGCTGAACCATCCTTACTTTTCAGGATCTTTCAGGCGCTGTTCGAACGCTGGTGGAACCCAGGCAATCGCGCCGCGCCGCTCGCCTGGCGGCTCAGCGGATGCAGCCAACGGCGGGAAGCGAAACATCGGTTCAGTGTGGCTGGAGCGGGAGGAGGGCGCCCCGGCCGAGCCGATCGAGGCACCGCTTGTCTTGCAGCCTGGCTGCACTGACAGTGCGGCGACTGTAAGGGAAAACACGAGGCATTCTTTCAGTGGGCTTTCAGCCGGCAAACAACGGTGAGGGTCGGCCTACTGTGTCGGTGTCGACCGCGAACAAGCCACCGGCCTGCGGTTGCGCTGCCAACTGGGTTTCGTTCAAGTCCTGGCGCGCGCTGGTAATGAACAGCGTGCGCATGTCGGGGCCGCCAAACGTGCAGTTGCTGATGTGGCTGGTGGGCAGATCCACCTGCGCCAAGACTTCGGCGCTCACCGGGTCATGGCAGGTCACGCGCGAGGCGCCCCAGTGAGCGATCCACAAGCGGCCCGAGCCATCGGTCGTCATGCCATCGGGGTAGCCTTCGCCGTCCTTGAAGCTCAGCCACAGGCGCTGGTTCGACAGGGTACCGCTGTCGGGCTCGAAGTCGAAGGCGAAGATGCGCTGCTCCGCGGTCTCGTTGAAGTACAGCGTGCGGCCGTCGAGCGACCAGGTCGGGCCGTTGGTCACGGCAAAGCGCGCGTCGAAGGTCAACGTGCAGCGGCGATCGGCATCGAAGCGGTACAGCGCACCGGTGCGCGCGCTGCAGGCGAAGTCCATCGTGCCGCCCCAGAAGCGGCCTTGCGCATCGCACTTGCCATCGTTGAAGCGGTTGCCGGGCTGGTCGGCTTCGGGGTCGTGCAGATGTTCAAGCTTCTTTGTTTCGGGGTCGAAGAAGGCGAAGCCGCTGCGCAGCGTGACCAGCAGGCCGCGGCCATTGGCGCGCTCGGCCACGGCCGAGATCTCTTCGTCGAAGGGCCAGCTTTCGCGCGCCTGCGTGGCTGGCGTATAGCGATAGAGCTGGCGGCCGAGGATGTCAACCCAGTACAGCGCTTGCCGGCTGGGCGACCACAAGGTGCCTTCGCCCAGCGTGGCGCCGGCCGGCCACAGGCAGCGCACGGCGCTCAGGAGTTTCGGAGTTTCTGCCATGGGAATGATTCGTTAGGGAGGAACAGGAAGGGCGCTCGCCTGGGGCCGCCTCGGCGGTCGCGGTGCCGGGGCCCGGTGGGTGCATCGATAATCAAATAACTGACGAACCAAATTCTCACATACATGAATTGCAATACAAGGAGGGCACTGTGTCAGACCCTGTTGTGACCCCATCGACCGCGCCCGCATTGACGCCTTCGGCGGCCGGCCTGGCCCTCTACCCCAGCCTTCGCGGGCGCAGCGTCTTCGTGACCGGCGGTGGCACCGGCATCGGCGCATCGATGGTGCAGGCCTTTGCCGAACAGGGCGCGCGGGTGGCGTTTGTCGACATCAACGAGCCGGCCAGCGCCGAGCTGGCGCGGCAGATCGAGGCGGCAGGGCTGCCCGCGCCGTGGTGGCGCGGCTGCGATGTGCGCGATGTCGAGGCGCTGAAGCTTGCGATCGATCAGGCCGCACTGGCGCTCGGTGATTTCTCGGTGCTGGTCAACAACGTGGCCAGCGACGACCGCCACACGCTGGCGTCGGTGACGCCTGAGTACTACGACAACCGCATGGCGATCAACGAGCGGCCGGCCTTCTTCGCGATCCAGGCGGTGGTGCCGGGCATGCAGCGCCTGGGCTTCGGCTCGATCGTCAACCTGGGCTCGACCGGGTGGCAGACCAAGTCGAGCGGCTATCCCTGTTATGCGATCGCGAAGTCATCGGTCAACGGGCTGACGCGCGGCTTGGCCGGCAGCCTGGGCGCGCACCGCATTCGCGTCAACACGGTGTCGCCGGGCTGGGTGATGACGCAGCGGCAGATGGACCTGTGGCTCAACGCCGAGAGCGAGAAGGAACTGCAGCGCAACCAGTGCCTGCCCGATCGGCTGCAGCCGTCCGACGTCGCGCGCATGGTGCTGTTCCTGGCGTCTGACGACGGTGCGATGTGCACCGCGCAGGAGTTCAAGGTGGATGCGGGCTGGGCCTGATTCGGCCGATGCACCCACAGCCACACCCGCACCCACACCCGAGGCGGTCGAGCCTCAGTCGTTGATCGAGGGCTCGAAGCGGCTCCCGTAGACCTTGACGGCCGAGGTCTTCAGCGCGCGCAGCATCACCTTGGCGGCGGGCGACAACAGCTTGTCGGTGCGGGTGATGATGCCGAAGGCGTCCATGTGGCAAGGCAGCTCCATCGGCACGATGGCGATGATGCGGTGCTCGGCGTAGTAGCGCGCCACGTCGGTCGACACCACGCCGATCATGTCGCTTTGCTGAAGCATCTTCGTCATGAACAGCTGCGAGGCGGTCTCGATCATGTTGATCGGCACCTCCAGCCCTTCTTCCTGGAACATCAGGTCGAAACGATGGCGCAGTACGCTGCCGGCCGGCGAGATGATCCAGCCCGCGCCTGCCAGATCGCGCAAGCTCAGGTTGGCGCTGCTCAGCAGCGGGTGGCCGGGCCGCACGATGGCGCAGACCGGCTCTTCGGCCAGCACCTCGTAGCGCAAGTCGGTCTTGTCGTGCTGGGCGAACAAGCGCGACACCAGCATGTCGAGCTTGCCCTGGCTCAAGCGTTCGAGCAGCACATCGCTGCTCTCGATCTGCAAGGTGATGCGCAGGCTCGGGTGCTCCTGCTTGACGAGCGCGACCGCCGGCGGCAACAGCACCATGCCGGGCGCACTGATCGCGCCGACGCCGACCTGGCCGAAGCGGCCCGACTTCAATGCTTCGAGTTCGTCGTGGGCCTGGTTCAGGCTCGTCAGCGCCACCCGCGCATGGCGAATCATCGTTTCGCCATACCAGGTCGCCCGCATGCCGCGCGGTAGCCGCTCGAACAGCGGCACTTCCAGCATGTCTTCCAGGTCTTTCAACAACTTGGAGGCCGCCGGTTGCGTCATGTTCAGCACCTGTGCGGCGCGGTGGATGTTGCCTTCATCGGCCAGCGTGACCAGCAACAGCAGCTGTCGCGTTTTGAGGCGCGCGCGAAGAAACCAGTGGGTGTTCGTCATGCGCTCAAAGGGGTAAAGAAGTGGAAGGCGCTCACGCGACGGGATGCGAACGCGGGTTTTCGTGAATGCCGAATCGTATATCTCTCTTAGTCAAATCTCTATTGGGAGCTTATGGGTAACTTTCGTACGATCGCTCTCTTCTTGCGTCTGCACTTTGGCGAACCGCTGTCCAATGAGATTGATTCAGTTCATCGACGAAGACACCTCGCTGCGAGCAGGCTGGGTGGACGCCACAGGTCAGGCCGTGCATCGGCTGGGTGACTATCGCAGTGTCTATACCCTGGCGCAGGCGGCATTGGCGCGTGGCGTTATGCTCGAAACGCTGGCCGGCACGCTGACGCCTTTCGGGGCGGGCATTCCGTATGCCGTGCTGCAAAAAGAGTCGCGCTTGCTGACGCCGCTGTCGCACCCCGATCCATCGCATTGCCTGGTCACCGGCACCGGCCTCACACACACCGGCAGCGCCGCTGCGCGCGATGCGATGCATCAGAAGCTCAGCACCGATGAGTCGTTGTCGGATTCGATGCGCATGTTCAAGTGGGGCCTCGACGGCGGCCGGCCCAGTGCCAACGCTGCACCGGGCACCCCGGGTGTTCAGCCGGAGTGGTTTTACAAGGGCAACGGCCGCATCGTCGCTGCCCCTGGCGCACCGCTCTCGATGCCCGACTTTGCACTCGACGGCGGCGAAGAGCCGGAGCTGGTCGGCCTTTATGTGATCGGGCCGGATGGGGCGCCGCATCGCCTGGGGTTTGCGGTCGGCAACGAATTTTCTGACCACGTGACGGAGCGTCAGAACTACCTCTACCTCGCGCATTCGAAGCTGCGCGCCTGTGCCATCGGGCCTGAGTTGCGCACCGGCGAGTTGCCGGCGCATCTGGAAGGCACGAGCCGCATCGTGCGCGATGGCAGCGTGGTGTGGGAGAAGCCCTTTCTGACTGGCGAGGCGAACATGTGCCATTCGATCGCCAACCTCGAATACCACCATTTCAAATACGCAGCGCACCGGCAGCCCGGCGACGTTCATCTGCATTTCTTCGGCACCGCAACGCTGAGTTTCGCCGATGGCGTGCGCACCGAGCCCGGTGATCGATTCGAGATCGATCTGCCTGCGCTGGGCGCGCCGCTCGTCAACCCGCTCGCACGGGCCGAACGCGGCTTTGCTTATGGCGGAGTGCGTGCGCTGTGAGGAGCGCATTGCAGATGGTGGGGCGTGTCTGGCCTGACCTGACGCTGCCACCGGGGCGGCATGACAATGTCACGTGCTGGTACGCTCGCGCGGCGCGCCAGTACAAAGAATTTCCCGGATCGCCGATGCGGGACCGAAGCACTGAACGGCCCTGACGCCGTGAAGACGCCGCCCAGGTCGACGAGGAGCCCGGGCGCTTGTAGCAGATGGTGCGCAGCACCTTACCCAATGGAGACATCGCAGTGAAAAGAATGCAATTCATCATGGCCGCCGCCGCTCTCGGCCTGGCCGCTTGGATGCCGCAAGCGCAGGCTCAGCAAAAAGGCTTGGTGGCGATCTCGATGCCGACCAAATCGTCGGCACGCTGGATCGCTGACGGCAGCAACATGGTCAAGTACTTCCAGGAGCAAGGCTACAAAGCCGACCTGCAATACGCCGATGACGACATTCCGAATCAGCTGGCGCAGATCGAGAACATGATCACCAAGGGCCCGAAGGTGCTGGTGATTGCCGCGATCGACGGCACCACGCTGTCGGATGCGCTGCAAAAGGCGGCCGACAAGGGCATCAAGGTCATCTCCTATGACCGCCTGATCCGCGGCACGAAGAACGTCGACTACTACGCGACCTTCGACAACTTCCAGGTCGGCGTGCTGCAAGCCACCTACATCGAAACCAAGCTCGGCCTGAAGGCAGGCAAGGGACCGTTCAACATCGAACTGTTCGGCGGCTCGGCCGACGACAACAACGCTTTCTTCTTCTACAACGGCGCACTGTCGGTGTTGGAGCCTTACATCAAGAGCGGCAAGCTCGTGGTGCGCAGCAAGCAAGTCGGCATGGACAAGGTCGCGACGCTACGTTGGGACGGCGCGGTGGCCCAGGCCCGCATGGACAACCTGCTGAGCGCCTATTACTCCGGCGCCCATCTGGATGCCGTGCTGTCGCCTTATGACGGCATCTCGATCGGCATCCTGTCGTCGCTGAAGGGTGTGGGTTACGGCACGCCGAAAGTGCCTTTCCCGGTCGTGACCGGCCAGGACGCTGAAGTGCAATCGGTCAAGTCGATCCTGAAGGGCGAACAGACCTCGACCATCTTCAAGGACACGCGTGAGCTGGCCAAGGTCACGGTCGGCATGGTCGACGCGATGCTGAGCGGCAAGACGCCCACCATCAACGACACCAAGACCTACAACAACGGCGTGAAGGTGGTTCCGTCTTACCTGCTGAAGCCGGTGAGCCTGGATGCGACCAACGTCAAGCAAGTGCTGATCAGCAGCGGCTATTACACCGAAGCCCAGATCAAGTAAGTTTCAAGCGTTGTCAGATGACGGGGCCCGTACCTTGTGGACGGGCCCTTCTTTCACTGTGATCGGACCCCCCTGAAAATGACACGGACGGACGCGATCCTCGAGATGCGAGGCATCACCAAGAAGTTTCATGGCGTCACCGCACTGAACAATGTGAACCTCGTCGTGCGAACTGGCGAGATCCATGCGATCTGCGGCGAAAACGGCGCCGGCAAATCCACGCTGATGAAGGTCTTGAGCGGGGTCTACCCGTTCGACTCGTACACCGGCGAGATCCACTTCAATGGGCAAGCACGCAGCTTCAAGACCATTGCCGACAGCGAGAAGCTGGGCATCATCATCATTCACCAGGAGCTGGCACTGGTGCCGCTGCTGTCGATTGCCGAGAACCTGTTTCTTGGCAACGAGCAGGCGAAGTACGGCGTGATCGACTGGGCACGCTCGTTTGCGAAGACACAGGAGCTGCTGAAGAAGGTCGGCCTGAAAGAATCCCCGAACACGCTGATCACCCACCTGGGCGTGGGCAAGCAGCAGATGATCGAGATCGCGAAGGCCTTGTCGAAAGAGGTCAAGCTCTTGATCCTCGACGAGCCGACCGCGAGCTTGAACGAAAGCGACAGCGATGCGCTGCTCGAGTTGCTGCTGGAGCTGAAGGCCCAGGGCATCACCTCGATCCTGATCTCGCACAAGCTGAACGAAATCTCGAAGGTGGCCGACTCGATCACCGTGCTGCGCGATGGCGCCACGGTCGAGACCATGGATTGCCGCAGCGAGCCGATCAGCGAAGACCGCATCATCCGCAACATGGTCGGCCGCGAGATGGCCGACCGCTACCCGAAACGCACGCCGAAGATCGGCGAGACGGTGTTCGAGGTCAAGAACTGGCACGTTCATCACCCGATCCACGCCGATCGCGAGGTGATCAAGGGCATCGACATGAAGGTGCGCCGTGGTGAGATCGTCGGCATCGCCGGGCTGATGGGCTCGGGCCGCACCGAGCTGGCGATGAGCATCTTCGGCCGTGCTTATGGCCGGCGCATCAGCGGCCAGGCCTTCATGCATGGCAAGGAGGTCGATCTCGGCACGATCCAGAAGGCGATCGCTCAGCGCATCGCTTACGTGACCGAAGACCGCAAGGGCCTGGGCCTGGTGCTCAACGAAGACATCCAGAAGAACATCACGCTGGCCAATCTCGATGCGGTCGCGAGGGCGATGGTGATCGACGAAGGCCAGGAGCACACGGTCGCGGTCGATTACCGGCACAAGCTCAACATCCGATCGTCCAGCGTGTTCCAGCCGGTGGTGAACCTGTCGGGTGGCAATCAGCAGAAGGTGGTGCTGAGCAAGTGGTTGTTTTCCAAGCCCGAACTGCTGATCCTCGATGAGCCGACACGCGGCATCGACGTGGGCGCCAAGTTCGAGATTTACAGCCTCATCAGCTCGTTGGCCGATGAGGGCAAATGCATTTTGATGATCTCCTCGGAGATGCCGGAGTTGTTGGGTATGTGCGATCGAATCTATGTAATGAACGAAGGGAAGTTTGTGGCTGAGTTCCTTGCGGCGGACGCTTCTCAGGAAAAAATCATGCGTGCCATCGTGAAGACTGGGAGTACCGTCCATGAACTCTGAAGCTGCTGCGGCCACGCCGCCTGTCGCCCGCAAAGACTACGCGGGCTTTTTGAAGAACAACATTCGCGACTACGGCATGCTGCTGTCGCTCGTCGCGATCATGGCGCTGTTCCAGTACCTGACCGAAGGCACGCTGCTGAAGCCGCTGAACCTCACGAACCTGGTGCTGCAAAACAGCTACATCGTGATCATGGCGCTGGGCATGCTGCTGGTGATCGTTGCCGGCCACATCGACCTGTCGGTCGGGTCGGTGGTCGGCTTCGTCGGTGCGCTGGCGGCGGTGCTGATGGTCAACTACGAGTGGCATTTCGTGCCGACGACCATCGTCTGCCTGATCACCGGCGCGGTAATCGGTGCGGCGCAAGGCTACTGGGTGGCTTACTTCCGCATCCCGTCGTTCATCGTCACGCTGGCCGGCATGCTGGTGTTCAAGGGGCTGACGCTGGCCTTGCTGCAAGGCCAGTCGATCGGGCCGTTCCCGGTCGAGTTCCAGCGGCTGAGTTCGGGCTTCATTCCCGAAGCCTTCGACAACCCCGATCTGCGCCTGACCTCGCTGCTGGTCGGTGGCTTGGTGGCGATCGCCTTGCTCTACACGGAAGTGCGTGGCCGTTTGAACCAGATCAAGCACGGCATGGAAGAAGAGCCTTTCGTGTTCTTCCTGCTGAAGACCGGCGTGTTTGCTTTCGCGATCCTGGCGATCAGCTACCTGATGGCGTCTTATCGCGGTTTGCCGAACGTGCTGGTCATCATGGTCGTGCTGATGGTCGCCTATGACTTTGTCACCACCCGCAGCACGATCGGCCGCCGCATCTACGCGCTGGGCGGCAACGAGAAGGCCGCAAAGCTGTCGGGCATCAAGACCGAGCGGCTGTCGTTTTATACCTTCATCAACATGGGCGTGTTGTCGGCACTGGCCGGTCTGGTGTTCGCGGCCCGCTTGAACACCGCCACACCAAAGGCTGGTCTCGGCTTCGAACTCGACGTGATCGCGGCCTGCTTCATCGGCGGCGCTTCGGCCTCGGGCGGCGTCGGCAAGGTGATGGGTGCGGTGATCGGCGCCTTTGTGATGGGCGTGATGAACAACGGCATGTCGATCATGGGCATCGGCATCGACTATCAGCAAGTCATCAAGGGCCTGGTGCTGCTGGCGGCGGTGTTCTTCGACGTCTACAACAAGAACAAGGGCTGATGACCCGTTGGGGCTAAGGCGGAGCCAAGGCTTGGAGATTTGAATGCGGCTGCGTGGCGTCTTGTGAAAGGCGCTGCGGGCTCACAAGCCGATGGCTGCAGCGTTCTATCAGCGCCGTTCATTCAGCCCGGTTCTCGCCACGCCGGTCGAATGAGCGGCGCGCCCGTCAGCGCAGCCCGTCGCGGATCAAGGCGTTTCGGCCGCCAGTTTCCATTGCTCGTCGATGAGCAACTCATGCGGGCCGAACTGCGCCTTGTAGGCCATCTTCCCGCTCTCGCGAATCCAGTAGCCGAGGTAGAGGTAACGCAGCTTCAAGAGCCGCGTCTGCTCAAGCTGCCACATCACGTTGTAGGTGCCGTAGCTGGTGTGGGGCTCGGGCTCGTAGTAGGTGTAGACGGCCGACAGCCCATCGTTCAGCACGTCGAGGATCGACACCATCTTCAGCTTGCCGACGCTGCCTTCGGGTGCCGGCTCGCGAAACTCCACCAGGCGCGAGTTGACGCGGCTTTGCAGCAGGAACTGCGTGTATTGGTCGACGCTGTCGTTGTCCATGCCACCACCGCTGTGGCGGCCCGCCTGGTAGCGCAGGTAGAGCTGATAGTGCTCGGGCGTGAAGCACAGCCGCAGCACGCGGGCCTGCAAGGGTTGATGGGCCTTCCAGGCGCGGCGCTGGCTGCGTGTGGGCTCGAAGGTCTTGACTGGCACGCGCAGCGGCACGCAAGCGCGGCAGCCATCGCAGAACGGCCGATAGGTGAACATGCCGCTGCGGCGAAAGCCGTTGGCCACCAGGCCGGAGTAAGCATCGGCATGAATCAGGTGGCTGGGCGTGGCCACCTGCGAGCGAGCCATCCGCCCCTCGAGGTAACTGCAGGGGTAGGGCGCAGTCGCGTAAAACTGGATCGAGGAGAGCGGCAGCTCTTTCGGATGGGTCACGGGCCGGGTTCCTGCAGGGGCGCGGTGTCGGCGCCCTTGGTTTCAAGGTTCGCCCACATGACGGGATGATAGGTCCAATCGTCGATCGAGGCCTGACGGAGACGCTGGGTTACCGCCTGCTCAAATTCGTTGCGTGGCACTTCGCGCGCGCCCAGCGACGCGAGGTGGCCGGTGCGCTGCTGGCAGTCGATCAGGCTGACGCCATGCGCGCGGCAGAACGCAATCAAGCCGGCCACGGCGATCTTCGACGCGTCGGTCTGATGCGAGAACATCGACTCACCGAAGAACATGCGCCCCAGGTTGATGCCATACAGGCCGCCGACCAACTTGCCGTCGATCCAGGTCTCGACGCTGTGGACGACACCCAGCGCATGCCAGGCGCAATAAGCCTCGATCATCTCCGGCACGATCCAGGTGCCGTTCTGGCCATCGCGCGGCGTGCCGGCGCAGGCATTGATCACTGCACGGAAATCACTGTCGATGCGCAACTCGCAGCGCGGGCTCATCGCGAAATGGCGCACTGTCTTGCGCAGCGAGCGCGACAGTTTGAACTCCGCGACCGGCAGCACCATGCGCGGGTTCGGTGACCACCACAGCACGGGTTGGCCTTCGCTGTACCAGGGGAACACGCCTCTGCTGTAAGCCTCGGTCAAGCGCGTGGGCGTCAGCTCGCCGCCCGCGGCCAGCAGGCCCGGCGCTTCCGAGCCAGAGGGCAGGGCCTGGTCGGTGTCGGGCAGCGGATCGTCCGCGCTGAGCAGCCAGGGGATCATGCGGAATGGGCCGGCGAGCTAGCGACCCCCTCCGGCTTCTTCTGCGACAGCTTCACGCCGTGGCGCACCGCAACGATCTCGGCCAGGATCGATACCGCAATCTCGGCCGGCGTCTTGGCGCCGAGATCGAGCCCGACCGGCCCGTGCAGCCGGGCGATCTCTTCGGGGCTCAGATCGAACAGCGCCAGCCGCTCGCGGCGCCGGGCATTGTTGCTGCGCGAGCCCAGCGCGCCGACGTAGAACGCCGATGATTTCAAGGCTTCGAGCAAGGCCATGTCGTCGAGCTTCGGGTCGTGGGTGACGGCCACCACGGCGCTGTGGGCATCGAGTTGCAAGGCCAGCACGAGGTCATCGGGCATCTCGCGGCTGAGCGTGGTGTGCGGCACATCCCAGGTCAGGTGGTATTCATCGCGCGGGTCGCAGCAGATCACTTCGAAATCGAGCGCCAGGGCCATCTGCGCGAGCACCCGCGAGAGTTGCCCGGCACCAATGATCAGCAGGCGCCAACGCGGGCCGAAGAGCGTGCGCAAGGTGCGGCCATCGAAGCTGAAGGCATCGTCTCGATGGGCGGCGTTGATCGTCACGCTGCCGCTTTGCAGATCGACGCAGCGTGCCACCAGTTCGTGGCGGGCGGTGCGCGCCAGCACCTCGTCAATCCAGCCGGCCTGCACCAGCGGCTCCTGCACCAGTCGCAGATTGCCGCCGCAAGGCAGGCCGAAACGGGCCGCTTCTTCCTTGGTGACGCCGTAGGCAACAAGCGTGGGGCCGGCAACGCGTTCACCTTCGCGCACGCGGGCGATCAGGTCGTCTTCAACGCAGCCGCCGGAGACCGAACCGACGACCAGCCCATCGCCACGCAACGCCAGCAAGGCGCCAGGCGGGCGAGGCGCCGAGCCCCACGTTTCAATCACGGTGACCAGGCGCACCGCGTGGCCGCTGGCAAGCCAATCGCGTGCTTGTATCAAGACTTGAAGGTCCAGGCTGTCCATCAGAGAGAGGGGTTCGTATTCGTCATCGAAAGGGTGTTCAAAGCATGGTAGCGCCGGCCGACTTCGCGGCGTCGCCAGATTACCCATTTGACTTGATCGCCCTTGCAAAGGCCCGTCTTGCCAAGCCGGCGTTCATATGCGAATTGACAGCTTGGGCATTGATTCGTGATGTGGCGAACGATGGTGGCATCGCGTTTTTTCTCCATGTCAGTGCACATCTGCAGATATCGATGTCTGCTTCAGGCCTGATTTCGATGGAAAGTCGGCATCGCCGCCATTGCTGTGTTTGAGTTGGGCAAAGCTTGGGCAAAAGCAAGCAGCCAAGCCCGATGGCGCGACGCCACCGGACAGGTGCGGATCGGGTGATCGCGGTCCCACCGAGCGCGGCCAGCTCACAGCGTGGGGCGGATAAAAGCTCGCGGCTCGGTCGGACGTTGGGCGTCGGGCGTCGGGCGTCGGGCGTCGGATGTCGCGCGCTTGAATCCTGAGTCCTGTGAATGCTGCGGCATCGAACGGCTTTGCGCTGGGTCATTGCCGACGGCGGGTGCGCGACCGGGCAGCGCCAATGGAAGCCGACGGACGGCATGACGAGCTAAGGCTGCCATGTGCTGGCCTCGACCGCTGCACGGAATGAAGCGGATGCAACGCGTTTCACGACCTCAACATGGCTTGATATCAGCACGGAGTCAATTCCAAGCGGCCAACCCCCGTACCTGATGGGGTAGCTGCACGGACTGGATCCCCAGACTAAAGGATGGCGACCTTGGCGATGAAGTTCAGCATGTGCGCTCCGCATGGATCGGCGCTGCCAGGTGATCGATGCCGGACAAGCCCGCGCTGGCGACCGGCGCTACACATCCAAGGACGATGCCCATGCCCCAAGAAGCCACCAGCAGGCACTTGCAGAACATCACCGAACTCACCGTGGTGGCACGCATCAAGCCCGGTTTTGTTCATGCACTGGATACGCGAACCTACGCAGGCCGCTTGCACACGCTGATGAAGACGCTGAACTCCTTGCGCATGTCGTCGCGCGAGTACGAGGCGATCCGCCCAATCTCAGACACCGTCGAGCGCATCCAATCGATCCATTCGTTCCGGCTCGCCGTCATCGAGAACGAACAGAAGCTGCTGTTGGCCGTGACCTTCGATCGCGGCTGGGAGGCTTACATCCGCATCATCTGGCGCGACCTCGGTACCTTGCTCGATGTGATGTTCTGCAATTGCGTCGACTACCCGCTGGCCCATGAAGCCAGCTTTACGCAGTACATGGCATGGATTCGCGCGAACCAGGTCGAGGCTGATTTCTTCTATGCCGCGACACCGATGACAGTCAGCGATCTGCAGTACCTGCGACAGATCGAAAGCCTGCATCGCGAGGGCCGCGACCCGGCGGTCAGCGACCGCGCGGCGGCGGTGCTGGTGGCAAGCGAACCCGAAGCGCTGGCGGCCAAGGCAGCCCGGCGTTGCCCGATGACGGCTGCGCGCCAGGGCTTGGCGGCGCTGGGCGGCTTGTACCGGTTGCGTGAGCTGTATGCGGACGACGCCGATGGCCGCTGCCTGCTGCGCGCGGCCCAAGAAATCTTGCGCGAGCTGGCGCAAATGAACACGCGCAGGCTGTTCCCTGACGACAGCGCTGAGCGGCGTCGCTTCGCAGCGGCGCTGGAATGGTTTGAAACCGAACTGCCCAGCCGGCCGGCGCTCGGTGCCGAGCGCTTGAGCTATGAGGCGACGCGTGTGCAGGGCGGCATCTTGACGGCTTATCCCGGTGTGACCCACGGCGCGCTGGTGATGCTGCATTTCGCGGATCGCGCGGCCGCGCAGCGCTTTCTGCGCGGTGTGAAGGTCACCGATGAGGCTGCGGGCGCGAGCCTGCAGGTCGGTCAGCTTGCAACCAATCTCGCGTTCAGCTGGGCCGGCCTGGCCAAGCTCGGTGTGGCGCAGAACGACCTGGCTCGCTTGCCGAAAGAATTCAAGGAGGGCATGGAAGAGCGCGCCGGCTTGCTCGGCGATGTGCGCGGCAATCACCCGCGCAACTGGCGCTTGCCTGCGCGCAACTGGCCGATCGACAGCTCGCCGGAAAACGGCGTGCCGCTGTCGACGGTCGATGCGCTTGTGCAATTGCGCATCGCGCCGCTTGTGGGTGATACGCATCGCGATACCTCGCTGGATCACCGCATCAGCGGCAACCCCGCGCATCCGCTGTACGCCGAGGTGGCGCGTTATGCCGCGCTGGCGGGTGTCACGCTGCTGTCGGTGCAGCCTTTGCTGCGCCGCGTGGCGCCCGAGGGTGGCGAGGTGCCCGGCCATTTCGGCTTCATCGACGGTCGCAGCCAGCCGACGCTCGCGCCCGATGCTTCCCGCAAACATTGGGATGACACCGTGCCACGTGGCGAGATGCTGCTCGGCTACAACCGCCACGCCGACGAGCCCGGCCCGGCCGATTGGCTGCAAGACGATGGCAGCTTTCTCGTGCTGCGCAAATACCGGCAGGATGTGGCGGCCTGGAATGAGTTTCTCGATGCCGCCGTGCGCGAGTTGAGCGCCGCGCACCCCGGCGTGCCTTTCAGCCGCGATGACCTGATCGGCAAGATCGTCGGCCGGCGGCCGGATGGCTCGTCGCTGGTCCAGAACGCTGGCGGCGCGAGCCCGGATCAGGACAAAGACCCGCGCAACGACAACGACTTCAACTACGAAGGCGACGCCGAAGGCCGCCAATGCCCATTCCAATCGCATGCCAGGCGCGTCAACCCGCGCAACAGCGTGCCCGGCAAGCCGGTGCCGCGCATCCTGCGGCGCGGCATGCCGTATGGGCCGACCGATCCGCAAGCCGCGCCACAGGACGAGCTCGGCCTCGTGTTCATGGCCTACAACGCCAGCATCGCCGATCAGTTCGAAGTGCTGCAGCGCTGGATCAGCGGTGGCAACAGCAGCGGCGTTTATTCCGGCCAGAGCGACCCGCTGCTGGGCGTGCCGCAAGAGGGCGAGCCGCGGACCTTCCGCTTTCAGCATCACGGCGAAGTGATGCGGGTCGATCTGGACGGTGACGGCGTTCGACCCCCGGTGATCTTGGAGTGGGGCGCTTATCTGTTCGTGCCTTCGTTGCCGGCCATCGCCAAGCTCGCCGAAGGCCTGTGCCCGATGCATGCGCCCAAGCCGAGCTCGGCCCCGCCGCATTCGGCCCAGGTTCGACACGGCGAGCAGATCATCCATCGGCTGCGAGGCCTATTGGCTGCCGAACGCCCGGAATGCGAAGTCACCAACGCCTGGAAAGCCTGCTTGGAAGACCTGAGCGCGCGGATGAATGGCGACACCGCGGCGGTGTGGGCAGCGATTCGCGCCTGCCACGGCGGCGTGCTGGACACGCGCACGAGCTACGGCGTGCTGGTCGGCAGCACCGAGCTGGTCGCGAAAGTGATGAGCGACGAACGGCATTACTCTGTCAAAGGCTATGCGAACCGCATGAAGTCGTCGATCGGCTCGATCTTTCTCGGCATGGACAGAGGCGATGCGGCTTATCAACGCGACGCGCATGCCATCGAAGCCATCCACCAAGGCATCCAGCAGATCACCGAAGCCGAGGCCTTTGCGCAGGCCCATGCCGTGGCCAAGACGTTTCTGACACAGTTATTGGACGGCTCGAACGGCGAGGCCAGCTTCGACATCAAGGAGTATTCGGACGCGGTGCTTTATGGCCTGTGCGTGCATTGGTTCGATCTGCCCGCCGATGGCCAGCTGGCAGCTGGCGGCTGGACACCGCAGGCGCTGCCCGCACGCTGCCCAGGGCACTTCACCTCGCCATCACGCTACATCTTTTCGCCGAACCCCGGCGAATCTGCGGAGGACTATGGCCGTCGCCATGGCGAAGCGCTGAAGCATGCGGTGACGGCCTTCGTCTGCAAGCTGCGGCAAGAGGGCCGAACGCCCCGGGCCGGGAGCCTGACCGAGCGGATCTTCGATGCCTTCAGCGAAAGACGCAGCGAGGCGCGGATGGCGGGCAATGAACACCCGATCGACGAGCTGCGCGCCAGCACGCTGATCGGCGTGATGATGGGCTTTCTGCCGACCGTCGATGGCAACCTGCGCAGCGTGCTTTATGAATGGATTGAGCAGCGCAGCTTGTGGACCTTGCAGTCGACCTTGCTCCACCATGGCTTGCCGGCCAGCTTCAACGATGCCAAGGCGGTGATCGGCCCTGCGCTGCTGCACTCGATGACGCGCAGCCCGGTGCCCGACCTGGTGTGGCGCACCGCGGTGGCCGATGACCGGCTGGGGCCGGTGCGTGTGCATTCAGGTCAGCGCGTCGTGGTCGGCATTCTGTCGGCAACCCATCAGAACCTGGAGGCCTGCCCGGCCACGCAAGCGCATTTGCCGAAAAACTTCGAAGGCGACTTTCCGATGTTTGGCGGCAACCGGGCGGCCGCCGACGCGCCGACCCATGCCTGCCCCGGCCGCGAGATGGCGCTCGGCGTGCTGCTGGGCATGCTGACCGCGTTGATGGAAGCCGGTGTCTTGCGCACGCACCCGGCGCCACTGACCTTGATCTTGGTCAAGCGCCCGGCGCGCTGAGCCTGCTTGGCGCGTGATCGTTGAGCGCCTCGCGTTGATTGGGTGGGTTGGGTGTTTGGGTAGGGTTAGGTCGGTCGATTCGACTTGGCGCGGCTTGGTTCACTGCGCTAAGCCGAAGCGCGCAGGCACCGCGCCTGTTCCAGATGCCAGTCCATCTTCATGTGCGTGAAGGCCGACGCGGCTTCATCGAGCAGGCCGCGCGCCTGGGCGGTCTCGCCGAGGGCCAATGCGATCTCGGCCTGACACAGTTGCGTGCTGGCCTGCTCATGTGGCGAGCCGCGTGCGCGAGCGCAACGCATCGCCTGATCGAGATAGTGCTTCACGGTCTGCGGCGCGTGGGCCTGGGCGGCGGCGCGGGCCAGTGCGCGATAGGCCATCGCTTCGCCGATGCGGTCTCGCATGCGCGAGCGGGTCAGGGCGCGGGCGGCATGCTGGCGCGCTTCTGCGGCGCGGCCCGCGCTGACCAGGCCATCGGTCAGCCAGCCATGGTTCAGCGAGATGAACAGGCCTTTGTCGCGCACTTGCATCCACGAGGTCGCATCGCGCAGCACCTGCAGCGATTCCGGATTCCGGTCGACCACCCAGCCGGCATAAGCGCCCAGTGAGCGGCCCATCGCAAACACATACAGGCTCTTCACCCGCTCGGCGATGCGCTGCGCCTGCTGGCCGCTGTTCAGCGCGTCATTCCAGCGGCCCTGCCACAGGTAGACATTGCTGCGCAGGCACAGGATCGAGCCTTCGACTTCATGCCGCGCGCTGCGAACGACATCGAGCGCTTCTTCGAAGCAGGCCTGTGCGTCATCGAACAAACCGCGGTCGCCGAGGATCGCGCCCTTGCAGGCGAGCGAATAGGCCGAGCCGACCGACGGCCGGGCGCCGCTGCGGTGCAGGCGCTTGACGGCGATGGCCTCGTTCAGCAGTTCCAGCGAGCGCTCGTAGTCGCCGGCCGCGGCGCGCGCCTGGCCGAGTGTGGCGCGGATCTGCACCGCCAGCGGGTCGTCTTCGGCCTGCCGCGCGGCTTGCAGGCTGCGCTCGCAATGGTGGATCGCGAGCTGCGATTCACCGAGCGCGTAATGGATGTAGCCGAGCCAGTATTCCGATTGCGCAATCGCCGCCGGGTCGTCGTGTTGCACGGCAGCGTCGACCGCACGGCGAAACACGTCGAGGTGATCGCGCGACGGGTCGAACACATTGGTGATCCCGAGCCGGTGCGAGATCGAGATCCAGCGCCGGTAAGAGCGCTTCTCGGCCGGCAACTGATCGAGCGCATCGAGTGCCGCGCGGTATTGGCTTTGCGCGCGGTCGAGCGCCGAGGCGGCGCGTGCCTTGTCTCCGGCCAGTTCCGCAAAGCGGGCCGCTTCTTGTGCGTCGCCGCCCGCACCGAAGTGATAGGCCAGCGCTTCGCAGCTGTCGTCTTCGGCGCCGGGCGCCGTGTGCTGTGCGATCGCGCTGGCGATGCGCAAGTGCATCTGGCGGCGCTGGTGCAGGCCGACGGCGCCGTAGATCACATCGCGCGCCAGGCCATGCTTGAAGCGCAGCGTGCCGGGCTGATCGCCGGGGAAGATGAAGTCGAGTTCGGCCAGGCCTTGCACCAGCGGGTCATCGGCCTTGCAGCCGGTGATGCGTTCGAGCAGCCAGGCCGGGATCACGTTGCCGATGACGGCGGCGGCACGCACGACCTCGGCCTGCGCGGGCGGCAGGCGCGAGACGCGGGACTCGATCAGCGCGTCCAGCCACACCTCGCTGCCATGCGGCCGGCCTGATTTGTGGTCGGGGTCGGCCTGGGCCTCGAAGTGACACAGTTCCTCGATGAACAAGGGGTTGCCGCCCGAATAGCGGCGGATCTCAGCGGCGATGAATGGGTCGCTGCGTGGCAGCAGCCGCTCGATCGCCTGCGTCGCTTCATCGTCGCCCAGCGGTGCGAGATCGATGATCTGCGCATCGCTCATGCCGGCGTCGCCGACCGCGAAGCCGCGCGTGGCGATCAATACCAGGATCGGTAACTGTGTCAGGCCGCGCACTGCTTCAAGCGTCTGCCTTGAGGCGCCGTCGGCCCATTGCCAGTCGTCGATGAACAGCACCAACGGCTGGCGCCTCGCCAGCGCGGCGAAAAGATCGCGCAAGGCGCTGACCATGTTTTGATGGTCCGCCGCACGGCCTTCCGGCGCGGCGTTCAGCGACAGCCCGCGCAGCAACTCAAGTCGCCAGGCCATCAGTGCCGGCTCAATGGCCGACAGCGCCTGGTCGACGCGTTGCACGGCTTCGCCGACCGGCATGCCATGGCTCAGGCCAGCCAGTGAACGCAGCATCTGCAAAAACGGCTGCAGCGGCTCGGCGCTGAGGTAGCTCTCGCAATAACCGCGGTGCACCTGCGCACCGGCTTCGACCGCGCGTTGCAGAAACTCTTCGCTCAGGCGCGTCTTGCCAACACCGGGCGGCGCCGACATCGCAAGGTAGCCCGGTTGGTTGTTGATCGCGTTGAGCAGGCCGGCTTGCAGCAGGCCGAGCTCGCGCTCGCGGCCGATGAACGGCATCAACCCACGTTGCGCGCGCGCTTCGAAGCGTGTGCGCGTTGGCGCGCGGCCGACGATGCGGTGCACATGGATCGGCTCGGTGCGGCCCTTGAGTTGCAAGGTACGCCGCTCGTCGGTCACAAAGAAGTGATTGGCCGGGCCCAGCGTTTCTTCGCTGACCAGCAACTCGCCGGCTTGCGCGGCGTCTGACAGCCGGGCGGCGATGTTGGGGGCATTGCCAAGCAGCTCAAAGCGGCCGCGCACGACATCGCCCTCGTCGACCAACACCAGCCCGGAATGAATGCCGCTGTGCAAGCTCAGCTCGAAGCCGCCGGGCAATGGCGGGTCGATTGTCAACACCTGGACCCGCTGGTGCAGTTCGAGCGCGGCCTCGGTGGCGCGGCGGCCATCGTCTTCGCTGGCATCGGGGTGGCCGAAGATCGCCAGCACGCCGTCGCCCTGAATGCGCACCACGGTGCCGCCATGTTTGCCGATGACCTCGTGATAAGCCTCGCGCAAGGCGCGCAGCAGCTCGCCGTAGTGCTCGGCCTCCATGGCCGCGGCCAGCGAGGTGGAGCCCGACAAGTCGGAGAACAGGATCGTGAGATAGCGGCGCCGCGCACCACCGGGCAGCGTCGAACTCCGATGGACCGAATCACTCATGGCTCTCTGTGCTGAAGCGAGTCTGTCGTTGAAGCGCGATCCCTGAGCGGGCAAGTACCTGCCGCTCAGGGGAGAAGCAACGCAGTTTAGCTGCGTGCCGCAGGCGTGGGCTTGCTTGCGCGATGGCCCACAGCCGGCCGATCGCGGGGTGTGCGCCTGCGCAGCCTGTCGGTGTCATGAAAGCGGGTGCTTGGCAGCGCAGCGGATGGGCCTCGGATGCAAGGTCCGGTAGAGGGCTTCGGTGAAACGGCATATGGCAAACTCCGCCGTTTTCCGCTCTCAGCCCTTTCGCCGGGCCATTTGTTTTGGACAAAATTCTTCTGCAGATCGCCGCCGAATTGAAATGCCGGCCGGCCCAGGTGAATTCAGCCGTCGAGCTGTTGGATGGCGGAGCCACGGTGCCGTTCATCGCGCGTTATCGCAAAGAAGCGACTGACGGCCTCGACGACACGCAGCTGCGAGACCTGGAGTCGCGCCTCGGTTATCTGAGAGAGCTGGAAGATCGCCGCGCGGCGATCATCAAAAGCATCGAAGAGCAGGGCAAGCTGACGCCAGAGTTGCGTGCTGCGGTGGAAGGCGCGCCGACCAAGCAGGAGCTGGAAGACATCTACCTGCCGTACAAGCAGAAGCGCCGCACCAAGGGAATGATTGCGCGCGAAGCCGGCCTGGAGCCGCTGGCCGACAAGTTGTTTGCCGACCCGACACTCGACCCGGCCACCGAGGCGGCAGCTTTCATCAATGCCGAAGGCGGCTTTGCCGATGCGTTCGCGGTGCTCGATGGCGTGCGCGATCTTTTGAGTGAGCGCTGGGCCGAAGACGCCGCGCTGATCGGCAAGCTGCGCACCTGGCTGTGGGACAAAGGCCTGCTGCGCTCGAAGCTGATGGACGGCAAGGACGAGAACAACCCCGACATCTCGAAGTTCCGCGACTACTTCGATTACGACGAGCCGATCCAGCGGGTGCCTTCGCACCGCGCGCTGGCGGTGTTTCGCGGCCGCACGCAGGAATTCCTCGATGCGAAGCTGGTGCTCGATGAACAGCCGGTGCCCGGACAACCCTCGATCGCTGAAGGCCGCATCGCCATCCACCTGGGCTGGAGCCACGCCAAGCGAGCGGCCGACGACCTGATCCGCAAGGCCATCGCCTGGACCTGGAAGGTCAAGTTGAGCTTGAGCCTGGAACGCGATCTGTTCAGCCGCTTGCGAGAAGGCGCCGAGAAGGTGGCGATCAAGGTGTTCGCTGAAAACCTGCGCGACCTGCTGCTGGCCGCGCCGGCCGGGCCGCGCGTCGTGATGGGCCTCGACCCGGGCATTCGCACCGGCGTGAAGGTCGCGGTGGTCGACGCGACCGGCAAGGTGCTGGACACCCACACGGTGTATCCGCATGAGCCGCGCAAGGATTGGGATGGTTCGATCCACATCTTGGGCCGCCTGTGCGCAACCCACGGCGTGAACCTGATCGCAATCGGCAACGGCACCGCCAGCCGCGAGACCGACAAGCTGGCCGCTGATCTGATCAAGCGGATTCAGCAGCTCGCGCCCGATACGCACATCGAGAAGGTCGTCGTCAGCGAGGCCGGTGCGTCGGTCTATTCCGCCAGCGAATTCGCCAGCAAGGAGCTGCCGGATCTGGACGTTAGCCTGCGCGGCGCGGTGAGCATTGCGCGCCGCCTGCAAGACCCGCTGGCCGAGCTGGTGAAGATCGACCCGAAGAGCATCGGCGTTGGCCAGTACCAGCACGATGTGAACCAGAGCGAGCTGGCGAAGAGCCTGGACGTGGTGATCGAAGACTGCGTGAACTCGGTCGGGGTCGACCTCAATACCGCTTCGGCGCCGCTGCTGGCGCGGGTGTCGGGGCTGAGCAATGCCGTGGCCGGCAGCATCGTGCGATGGCGCGACGCCCATGGCGCTTTCCGCAATCGTCAGCAGCTGTTGGATGTCAGCGGGCTGGGCGCGAAGACGTTCGAGCAGAGCGCGGGCTTTCTGCGCATTCGCGATGGCGACAACCCGCTCGATCAATCCGGCGTGCACCCCGAGACCTACCCGGTCGTTCAGAAGATCCTTGCTGCCGTCAATAAGCCAGCCGCCGAGGTGATGGGGCGCAGCGACGTCATCCGAACGCTGAAGCCCGAAGCCTTTGCGACCGAGAAGTTCGGCGCGATCACCGTCAAAGACATCTTGAGCGAGCTTGAAAAGCCGGGGCGCGATCCGCGGCCTGATTTCAAGGTGGCGCGCTTCAACGACGGCATCGAAGACATCAAGGACCTGCAGCCCGGTATGACGCTGGAAGGCACGGTCAGCAACGTGGCGCAGTTCGGCGCGTTCGTGGATCTGGGCGTGCATCAGGATGGCCTGATCCACGTCAGCCAGCTCAGCAACAAGTTCATCACCGATGCGCGCGAAGTGGTCAAGACCGGCGACATCGTCAAGGTCAAGGTGCTGGAGGTCGACCTGTCGCGCAAGCGCATCTCGCTGACGATGAAGCTCGATGCCGCGCCAGCGCCCAGAGGCGAGCGCGACGACAACAGCTATCGGCCGCCGGCGCGCGGCGAGCGATCGGGCCAGGCCCCGCGCGCGCCAGCGCAGCCGCAAAGTGCCTCGGCAATGGCCGCCGCTTTCGCGAAGCTGCGCAAGCCGTGACCGCAATCTCTCGGCGCTCGATCCGTGCTGCATCGATCGGGCGCCGCGCTCTCAATTCGTTATGCGGAGCAGAGAAGATGACAGCCGTGAATCGTCACGGCGCGCTTCCTGGTCCATCCAAGGAGACCTTTCCATGCGTTTGATGCCTCTCGTTCTGGTTTTGTCCGCAACCACCCTGGCCGCATGCTCGGCCTGGTCACCGAAGCCGACCGCGGTGGCCGAACTCGCACCGACCGCTGGCAATGCCGCTGCTGGCAGCGTCAAGTTCGTGCAAGACGGCAGCGTGGTGACGGTGCAAGCGCACGTCACCGGCCTGAAGCCCGGCGCCGAGCATGGCTTCCATGTCCATGAAAAAGGCGATTGCTCCGCCCCTGACGCCACCAGCGCGGGCGGCCATTTCAACCCGTCGGGCCATCAGCACGGCGCACCTGGCGCGTCGCATCACAACGGCGACTTGCCGGCACTGAAGGCCGACGCCCAAGGCGTTGCCGATGCGACCTTCACGCTCGAAGGCGTGGCCGTGGGTTCGGGTGCGGATCTCGTCGGTCGCGGTGTCATCGTTCACCTGATGCCGGATGACTATCAGACTCAGCCGACCGGTAATTCCGGTGCGCGCATCGCTTGCGGCGTGATCAAGCTCAAGTAAGAAGGAACACGACGCATGCAAGCCCTGCGCATCCTCGCCGGCCCGCGCGCGCGGGCTCGGCTGAAAGAGCAGGGCTTGCAGCCGTCGGATGTTCATGTGATTCCCGGCGCCGCCGGCGGCCCCAAGGGCCTGGTGCTCAACCCGCTCGATCAATACCTCTTTGGCGAATGGTTGGCGGGCAGCGCACAGACCGTGCATCTGATGGGCGCGTCGATTGGCGCGTGGCGCCTGGCCACGGCCTGCCTGGACGACCCGCAGCGTGCGCTGGGCCGCATGGCCGACGACTACATCCGCCAAGACTACGAACACGCGCCAGGCAAGCCGCCCACGCCGCGCGTCGTCAGCGACATGTTCGGCGCGAAGCTGCAAGAGCACTTTGGCGGCCATGAATCTCAGGTGCTGAACCATCCACGCTTTCGCCTGCATGTGTTCACCAGCCGTGGCCGGCATGTGCTGCGGCGCGAGGGCCGGGCCTTTTCGAAAATCACGACGCCGCTGGGCTATCTCGGCGCCTTTGCCGCCAATGCCTTCAGCCGCAAGGCGATGGGCGCGTGGCTGGAGCGGGTGATCTTTTCCGATGCGCGCGACCCGATCCCGCTGCACCTGAAGGACTACCGAACCCACGTGGCGCGGCTCAATGCCGACAACCTGCAGCCCAGCATTCTGGCGAGCTGCTCGATTCCGTTCTGGCTTGATGCGGTTCACGACATCCCTGGCGCGCCACGCGGTGCGTATTGGGATGGCGGCATCACCGACTACCACCTGCACCTGAACTACGCATCGATGCAGGACGGACTGGTGCTGTACCCGCATTTTCAGAAAAGCGTGATTCCCGGCTGGCTCGACAAGGCCCTGAAGCATCGCCATCGCAGCAGCGCGCACCTCGACAACGTCGTCGTGCTGGCGCCCACCGACGAGTGGATCGCCCAATTGCCCAACGGCAAGCTGCCGGACCGCGAAGACTTCAAGCGCTATGGCGATGACCTGCCGGCGCGCGTAGCTGTGTGGTCACGCGCGGTCGCGGAAAGCCAGCGCCTGCGCGATGATTTCGCCGAATGGGTGCGCGGTGGGCGGCCCGTGCTGGCCGAGGCGCTGTGATCGATTCAATGCACCATGCCATCGGGTTAGGCAAAAACTTTGTTGCGGCTGAGCCGAAGGCCATTCAATAAAAAACTGGCCATCGCAGGCGCCTGTTTTACAATCACCGCTCCTCCAACGAACAAGAGCGAGAAGGGCACCATGGTTATGACACCGCGAACTACGAGCCGAGCATTCAAGGTTTAAGTCGGCCGCGGCGAGTCACGTCTTTTCTCGTTATCCATCGAAGCGCGGCTCACCCCCGCGCTTTTTTGTTTTTGGAGCTAGCACATCATGATTTCAGTTCAATTGCCCGATGGTTCGAAGCGCGAATTTCCTGGGCCGGTGACGATTGCCCAAGTCGCTGCCTCGATCGGCAGCGGCCTGGCCAAAGCGGCGCTTGCCGGCCGTGTCGGCATAGGTGGCGACGCCCGTGTTGTCGACACCAGCTACCGCATCGAGCAAGACACATCGCTTGCGATCATTACTGACAAAGACGCCGATGGCCTGGAGGTGATCCGCCATTCGACTGCCCATTTGCTGGCTTATGCGGTGAAGGAGTTGTTCCCGGAAGCGCAGGTGACGATCGGCCCGGTGATCGAAAACGGCTTCTTCTACGACTTCTCGTACAAGCGCCCGTTCACGCCGGAAGACCTGGTCGCGATCGAAGCCAAGATGAGCGAGCTGGCGAAGAAGGATGAGCGCGTTGAGCGGCGCGTCTTGCCGCGCGATGAGGCCGTGGCGTATTTCAAGGGCTTGGGTGAGCACTACAAGGCCGAGATCATCGCGAGCATCCCGGCGAATGAAGATGTGTCGCTGTACCGCGAAGGCAAGTTCGAAGACTTGTGCCGCGGCCCGCATGTACCGAGCACGGGCAAGCTCAAGCACTTCAAGCTGATGAAGGTGGCCGGCGCCTATTGGCGCGGCGATCACCGTAACGAGATGCTCCAGCGCATTTATGGTACCGCCTGGGCCACCAAGGATGAGTTGCAGCAGTATCTGACGATGCTCGAAGAAGCCGAGAAGCGCGACCACCGCAAGCTCGGCCGTGAGCTCGATCTGTTCCACATCGACGAGCATTCACCCGGCACGGTGTTCTGGCACCCGAAGGGCTGGATGGTCTGGCAAGAGGTCGAGCAGTACATGCGCCGCGTGTACCGCGAAAACGGCTACCAGGAGGTCAAAGGGCCGCAGATCCTCGACCAGTCGCTCTGGGAAAAAACCGGCCACTGGGACAAGTACCGCGAGAACATGTTCGTCACCGAATCGGAAAAGCGCGACTACGCGCTGAAGCCGATGAACTGCCCCGGCCACATCCTGATCTTCAAGCAGGGCATCAAAAGCTACCGCGATCTGCCGCTGCGCTACGGCGAATTCGGCCAGTGCCACCGCAACGAGCCGACCGGCGGCCTGCACGGCATCATGCGCGTGCGTGGTTTCACGCAGGATGACGGCCATATTTTCTGTACCGAGGAGCAAATCCAGGCCGAGGTCATCGCGTTCACCAAGCTGCTGCAGAAGGTCTACAAGGACTTCGGTTTCAGCAACATCATCTACAAGCTCTCGACACGGCCGGAAAAGCGCATCGGCACCGAGGAAAGCTGGGACAAGGCAGAGGCGGCGCTGGCCGAAGGTCTGCGCGCGACGAATTGCGATTTCGAATACTTGCCGGGTGAAGGTGCGTTCTACGGGCCAAAGATCGAATACACACTAAAAGACGCGCTGGGTCGGCCCTGGCAATGCGGAACGATCCAGGTCGACCCGAACTTGCCTGAGCGCCTGGATGCGGACTTCGTTGGCGAAGACGGCAATCGCCATCGCCCGCTGGTGTTGCACCGCGCGATCGTTGGCAGCATGGAGCGCTTCATCGGCATCCTGATCGAACAACACGCAGGCGCACTGCCGGCGTGGCTGGCGCCTGTCCACGCAGTCGTCATGAACATCACCGATGGGCAGGCCGACTACGCTCAGGAGGTTGCGAAAACGCTGCAAAAACAAGGGCTTAGGGTGGAGTGTGATTTGCGCAACGAGAAAATCACCCGTAAAATACGGGAGCATTCATTGCAAAAAGTCCCGTATCTCCTGGTCGTTGGCGACAAAGAGAAGGCAAACGGGGCGGTTGCGGTGCGCGCCCGGGGCAATCTGGACCTTGGTGTGATGCCTCTGTCCGACTTCACACAGAAGATCGCCGAAGACATCGCCCAGCGAGTTTGACGGGTACGCCTTTGATTGTTTTTGGATTCACGCCTGGGATCCGCTAAGGATTTGAACTATCGCTACTTTTGCTGACCGCCGTACTCCCAATGTGGAGCGCAAGCATCGCCTGAACCGCGAGATCATGGCGCCGGAAGTCCGGCTCAACGGCGTCGAAAACGAGCCGCTGGGCATCGTGTCAACGCAGGAAGCGTTGCGCATGGCTGGTGAGTTGGATGTCGACTTGGTCGAGATCGCAGCTCAAGCTGATCCGCCAGTGTGTCGCTTGATGGATTACGGCAAGTTTAAATACCAAGAGCAGAAACGGGCCGCTGAAGCCAAGTCGAAGCAAAAGGTCATCGAAATCAAGGAGGTCAAATTCCGTCCTGGAACGGACGAAGGCGACTACCAGATCAAGATGCGCAATCTGCGTCGATTCATCGGTGAAGACGGTGACAAGGGCAAGGTCACGCTGCGTTATCGCGGTCGTGAAATCACCCACCAAGACATTGGTATGCGCCTGCTGGAACGCATTCGCGATGAACTGGCCGATGTGGCTGTCGTCGAGAACATGCCCAAGCTGGAAGGGCGCCAGATGATCATGGTGTTGGGCCCGAAGAAGCGCAGCTGAATCGCTGCATTTCGGTGATTTGAGTTTGATGCCCTGGTTTGGTCGCCAGGGTGTCGTCAGAAGCCTCTGCAGGCTGACAAGACCGCAAGTTGTTTTGCGGGCGCCTGCAGGCGCAATTTAAAAGGAGCAGTTCATGCCCAAAATGAAGACCAAGAGCAGCGCCAAAAAGCGCTTTCGCGTGCGTCCTGGTGGCACTGTCAAACGCGGTCAAGCGTTCAAGCGCCACATCCTGACCAAGAAGTCGACGAAGACCAAGCGCCACTTGCGTGGAGCGACGTCCGTTCACAAGACAGACATGGGTGGCATCGCCAAGATGTTGCCCTTCGCGGGTCTCTGACCTGCTGTCTCAGTACTACTTCTAGAAGGGAAAAGACATGCCTCGCGTTAAACGTGGTGTAACCGCACGTGCTCGTCACAAGAAAGTTCTCGCACTCGCCAAGGGGTACCGTGGCCGCCGCAAGAATGTATTCCGCATCGCCAAGCAAGCGGTCATGCGCGCTGGGCAATATGCCTATCGCGACCGCCGCACCAAGAAGCGTGTGTTCCGTCAGCTCTGGATCGCCCGTATCAACGCGGCATCCCGGAGTCTGGGCGTGACGTACAGCAAATTCGTAGCTGGCTTGAAGAAGGCCAATATCGACATTGACCGCAAGGTGCTTGCCGACATGGCCGTGAATGATCCTGCCGCTTTTGGCAGCATCGTGGAAAAGGTGAAGGCCCAGCTCGCTTGATGCCGTGATCGCGCGGGGCGTCTCGCCTCGCGTCACAGCAAGTCCTTGCCGAGCAGCACTGTTTGGCAAGGCAAGCTTCAAAGGCCGACCTTGTGTACGGCCTTTTTTATTTCTCATGCAGATCATTGAACGATGAGCGACCTCGATCACTTGGTGCAGGCTGCGCAAAACGATTTTGCGCAAGCTTCAGCACCTGCCGACCTGGAAAATGCGAAGGCGCGCTATCTCGGTAAATCGGGGCGTCTCACCGAGCTGCTGAAAGCACTCGGCGCATTGCCCGCCGATGAAAAGAAGCAACGCGGCGCAGAAATCAACGTGGCCAAGCAGCAGGTCGAGGGGGCCCTGAATGCCCGCCGTCATGCATTGGCCGAGGCTGAACTTCAGGCGCAGCTGAAGGCCGAAGCGCTCGACGTTTCTTTGCCCGGGCGCCAACGTGGCGCGGGTGGCCTGCACCCGGTGTCTCGAACGCTGGAGCGCATCGAATCGATTTTCGGCTCGATGGGTTTTGATGTGGCCGATGGCCCTGAGATCGAAACCGACTGGTACAGCTTCACTGCATTGAACAACCCTGAAAACCATCCTGCGCGATCGATGCAGGACACCTTCTACGTCGACATGAAGGACGCCGAAGGGGGATGGCTCAACCTGCGGCCGCATACCTCTCCGATGCAGGTGCGCTACGCACGCAGGCATGCAGCCAAGCACGCCGGTCAGCCAACGATGCCGGAGATTCGCGTGATCGTTCCAGGTCGAACCTATCGCGTCGACAGCGATGCCACCCACTCGCCGATGTTTCATCAGTGCGAAGGCCTGTGGATCGGCGAGAACGTCAGCTTCAAAGACCTGAAATCAGTCTTCACCGACTTCTTCCGCAACTTTTTCGAGACCGATGATCTGCAATTGCGTTTTCGGCCTTCGTTTTTCCCGTTCACCGAGCCGTCCGCTGAAGTCGACATCGCTTTTTCCAGTGGGCCCTTAAAGGGACGGTGGTTGGAAGTGGCCGGTTCGGGCCAGGTTCATCCCAACGTGGTTCGGAATTTCGGCCTCGACCCTGAACGCTACATCGGTTTCGCATTCGGTATGGGCCCAGACCGCCTGACGATGCTTCGTTATGGTGTCAGTGATTTGCGCTTGTTCTTCGATGGCGACTTGCGCTTCCTGTCCCAATTCCAGTAAATCAGAGATCACGAGATGCAATTTCCTGAATCCTGGTTGCGCGAGTTCTGCAACCCGCCGATCGGTACCGAAGAGCTGGCCTACACGCTGACGATGGCAGGCATGGAGGTCGAAGAGATTCGCCCTGTGGCGCCGCCTTTCACTCGCGTCGTGGTCGGTCATGTGCTGGAAGTGGTTCGTCATCCGAATGCCGATCGATTGAACGTTTGCAAGGTCGATGTGGGCTCCGGCGAGCCTCTGAACATCGTTTGCGGCGCGCCCAACGTGCGCGTGGGCATCAAGGTGCCTTGCGCCCTGGTCGGAGCGCAGCTGCCACCAGCGGAAGAGGGCAAGCCACTGTTCGAGATCAAACTGGGTCAGCTGCGTGGTGTTGAAAGCCAGGGCATGCTGTGTTCGGCGAAAGAGCTGAAGTTGTCGGACGATCAGGGCGGCTTGTTGATCCTGAAAGACGAGGCCCCTGCCGGCCAATCGATTCGCGATTGCCTGCAACTTGATGACACGTTGTTCACGCTCAAGCTCACACCGAATCTCGCGCATTGCCTGAGCGTCTACGGCATCGCACGCGAATTGTCTGCGTTGACCGGAACGGCCCTTCGGCACCCGGAATTCCCGGCGGCCAAGGTGCTTCATTCGGAGCGGCTGCCCGTGCGCATTGAAGCCCCCGAGCTGTGTGGCCGTTTCTCAGGCCGCATCATCCGCAACGTCAACACTCAAGCCGCCACGCCGTCGTGGATGGTCGAGCGGCTGGCGCGTTGTGGTCAACGCTCGGTGACTGCACTGGTCGATATTTCGAACTACGTGATGTTCGAGTTTGGCCGGCCTTCACACATCTTCGATCTCGACAAGATCGATGGTGGTTTGACCGTGCGCTGGGCTCGGGCCGGTGAGAGCCTGAAGCTGTTGAATGGCAACACCATCGAACTCGATCCGAGTTTGGGTGTGATTGCCGATCAGAAAGCCGTGGAGTCGCTGGCCGGCATCATGGGCGGCGACGCGACGGCGGTCTCCGACGATACGAAAAACGTTTTCGTCGAAGCGGCGTTCTGGTGGCCAGAATCGGTCGCCGGCCGTGCGCGCCGCCATGGTTTCAGCACCGATGCCAGTCACCGTTTCGAGCGGGGTGTCGACCCGGCGTTGACCGTCGAGCACATCGAACACATCACGAGGCTGATTCTTGAGGTCTGTGGCGGTGAGCCTGCGCTCATCGACGATCAGACGATTCGCCTGCCTGAGCAAACGCCGGTGAGCCTGCGCGTCGATCGGGCAGCCAAGGTCATCGGCATGCCGGTGACCCAGGCGCAATGCCTCGGTGTGCTGCAGCGTCTGGGATTTCCGGTGGTTGAGGCGCCAGGGCGGCTGACAGTCACGCCGCCGAGCTGGCGCTTTGATCTGCGGATCGAAGAAGACCTGATCGAAGAAGTGATTCGCGTGTTGGGCTACCACACCTTGCCGTCGACGCCACCGTTGGCGCCAGTAGTCGCCCGTGTGCAGCCGGAATCGCGACGCGGCCTGTTTGCCGTGCGCCATCAACTGGCCGATCTCGGCTATCAGGAAACGATCAACTTCAGCTTTGTCGAAGAGCGCTGGGAGCATGAGCTCGCCGGCAACACCGAGCCCATCCGTGTGCTCAACCCCATCGCCAGCCCGTTGTCGGTGATGCGCTCCAGCTTGTTGGGCAGCTTGATCTCTGTGTTGCGCGTCAATCTCGCGCGCAAGGCATCGCGTGCGCGCGTGTTCGAAATCGGTCGTGTATTTCAACGCGACGGCTCGGTAGCAGAAGGCGAAACCACCGTGGCGGGCATTGCCCAGCCGCGACGTGTCGCTGGGTTGGCCTATGGCAGTTCGCAGGAGCTGCAGTGGGGAGCCAAAGAACGTGCTGTCGATTTTTATGACGTCAAAGGCGATGTGGAGGCCTTGCTGGCGCCGCGCAAGCTTCGCTTTGTGCCGCTTGAGCATCCGGCTTTGCACCCTGGGCGCTCTGCACAAATCGAATTCGAAGGCCAAGCGATAGGCTTTGTTGGCGAACTTCATCCTCGCTGGCGTCAGGCTTATGAATTGCCTGTCGCGCCGATTGTTTTCGAGCTGGACGCCGAGGCTTTGGTTCAGCGCGACGTGCCGGCGTTTCAGCCGATTCCACGTCAGCAGTCGGTCTGGCGAGACATCGCCGTCATTGCGACCGATTTGGTCACGCACGATGCGTTGATTGACACAGTGCGTTCGGCCAATTCGCTGGTTCGATCGGCCAGGCTGTTCGACGTTTACAAGCCTGCGGCGGCCAGCGCAGACATGGCCCTCGGTGAGCACAGCCTTGCGGTTCGATTGGAGTTGCTCGATGACGCGACCACCCTGACCGATGAGCGCATTGAAGCTGCTGTGGCCGAAGTCTTGCAATCACTGGCGGCACGGCTGGGCGTGCGGCTGCGTGGCTGAACAAAGGACTTCATGACAACCCCTTCCGACAAGCCTGTCGAGCGTGTTCTGCTTCCGACGCTGGAGACGCCGACGCTGACCAAGGCTGAACTCGCTGAGTTACTGTTCGAGCGCCTGGGTTTGAACAAACGCGAGTCGAAAGACATGGTCGAGGCCTTCTTCGACATCATCCACGAGACATTGGTGACGGGTGATGACGTCAAGCTGTCGGGGTTCGGAAACTTCAATATTCGCCGCAAGGCGCCTCGGCCGGGGCGCAATCCGAGGACCGGTGAAGCGATCCCGATCAAGGCGAGAAATGTCGTGACATTCCATGCCAGTCATAAATTGAAGGGCGTTGTCCAAGGAGACATCCCGACAGGAGACGACTTCGAGTAAAGTCTCGTTTTATCTCCCGATCTTATTGATTTAAATGGAGAAAACGCTTCCCGCCATTCCAGCCAAACGCTACTTCACCATCGGCGAAGTGAGCGATTTGTGTGGCGTGAAGCCTTATGTGCTGCGTTATTGGGAACAGGAGTTTACGCAACTCAAACCCATGAAGCGCCGCGGCAATCGCCGCTATTACCAGCACCATGAGGTCCTCCTGATTCGACGCATTCGCGAGTTACTGTATGAACAGGGCTTCACCATCAGTGGCGCCCGCAACCGCCTCACCGAGCTTGTCCATTCGCGCAGCAGCGACGTGGCCGATCTGGCGCCGCCGGCGGACGAATCTGTACCCGACGACGACCTGGTCGCCGATGCGAGCTTGCAGGTCGAAGTGCTTGAAGCGATACCTGTCCCCGAGGTCATCACTACCGAGGTATCGATGCTGCAGATGCGCCAGGAGTTGATTTCGATTCGCGGCTTGCTTTCCATATGAAGGTGGTTTTGAAGCAAGATGATTCGCGGTATACTTCTCGGCTCACGTCGGGGTGTAGCGCAGCCTGGTAGCGCACTTGCATGGGGTGCAAGGGGTCGCGAGTTCGAATCCCGCCACCCCGACCAATGAAATCAACGGGCTAGCTCTTTAAGGAGCTAGCCCGTTTCCTTTTGTGGTTTGGAGGCGAACACTGACGCGGCTTCAAGCTGCAATGCATGGACTGGCACCTACCCCAAAGCGTGGAGTGAGCCTGTTTTTGATCGTCATTGATTCGAGATGAACAGAAGCGTCTCGAGGATGGCAACTTGACGCAATGTGCAAGTAACGAAACCCTGCGCGGTCTCCCAACATGGAGGCACCGCAGAAATGGGAACCAAGCTCAGTCGAACGACTTGAGCTTCTACCGCTCCGTCTCGGCTTTTCTATCGCCACAGCGCCGATGCGCGCCAAGTCATGCAGCATGCCGTCTACCGCACGCTGGATCAGTGAATGAGCCTGAAGCAGATACAGCAACTCGGCACTACGCAAGCGTTCCAGGGCGCGCTGCGTGATCGAGTGTGTGTGCTGAGGTGTTTCACCGGCGAAGAGTGAGAACCGCAGGCCGTCACTGCGCCACAGCAACTGCACCTGCGTCCATGCGCCCTGCAGAAAGATGCGGTAGCGCTGGCCGACGGTCATGCGCAGTATTCAATCGGCCGGATCGTTGGCTTGCGGATCTGCCGCCCGGTCCATCAACTCGGCGGGAACGGTGTCCATCGACGCGAGGTCGATCAAGGAGTCGCTGAATGGCGGCGGGTCGGCAGCGTGGGGTACGGTTTCTTCGCGCAGGCGCTTGACGATGCCGGCCGGCGTCTCCGCCTCAGCGACCGAGGGCATCGCCGGTCGCGCACCGGGTCTCAGCGCTTCGGAGTGCAGCTTCATCAGTTCACCGAGCAAGATTTGTTGATCGGCCGCGGGCCACGCAATCAGCGCCATGCCGGCCCGCAATCGCTGCAGCAGCCCCGGCAACAGGCCGAGCAGGCGCTGGCGGCTTTGCGGATGGTCGGGCAAGCGCAATGTCCACAGCAGGTCGTCGACGACTTTCAAAAAGCCGACGGTCGGCTCGGCCTGATCGCCGAACCGCAGCAAGGACTCGGCCAGAACATGCGCCCAGGTGGCCGTGACAAAGCGCTGAATGACCGGCGTGGCTTGAATTGACCGCATCTGCATCGCGAGCCGGCCCGATAGATTGCGTTGCAGCTGCTCGGCTTGTACGGCATGGGCCAAGGCATCGATGGCCGGTTGAGCCTCGCGCTGCTGGCGCCGCAACTGCTCGTCCAGAAAGGCATCCAGGCGTGCCAGGCTGTGCCGGTAGAGGGCACTGTCTTGCACCGGCTCGCTGGTCATGTGCTGAATGAGTGAAGTGCAAAAGCGCAGCAATTCGGCCAAGCGCGGGTCGTTCGGCTGCGGGTAACTGGCACTCGTCATCACGATGCGATCCAGCAGCACCCAGACCGGGTGATCGTGTGCATCGAGCAGGCTGGGGTCGAGCAGCGCGATGCGCAGCGCGGGCACTTGTAGCCGGCCGATCAAGGCGCTGCAGGCGGCCGGCAAGCCAGGGTCGACCAGGATGGTTTCGAACAGGCGCGCGAGCAACTCGATGATCTGGCGATCAACGATTTCAACGGCGGTCGCCATCAATGTGCCGCGGTGTGCCAGCAAAAGCGGTGCATCGGCCGAAGCGCCGCCATCGTGTGCAATGTCGGTGTCGGCGCCGACACCGTTGGCACCAGCGGCGGGCATGCGGCGCGGCAGTTCCTCCACTTGCCTCAGGGCCTCTTCGAGCGCCGGGTTGGGGGCGGACCGCTTGCGCCGGCCGGCAGGGCGAGCCTCGGCCGAACTGGCGGCATCCGTGGGCATGCTGTGCAACAGGCCGTCCAGCGCGCCAGGGAGCGTCACGTCGACCGTCGGTCCAGTGTCGCGGCCCGCGTTGGACGCAATCACCACGGTGCGGTACATCCCTGGCTTCACACGCGCCGCTTCGAGTCGCGTGCACGCTGCTGCGAATGCCAGGCGCAGCGATTCCGCCATCACGGTGGCCGACACCCGCAGCAAGATCGCTTGTTGTTCGGGCGTGGCTGGCAACTCGGCTGCCGCATGCCACAAGGCACGGGCATAAGACTGGGGGCGCATGGGGTTCGACTCCACCGTCACGTGGGCCTGGCCGCGCAGCGTCGAGGTGACGGTCTGCAATTCCCGCAGTTCCCACTCGGCGCCGTTGTCGATCTGCTGGATGGCGCGCGAGATTTCAATGTCGGCGGTGACCTAGGTTTCATCCATCAACGACAGCGGGGCTCAGGGCCAGCACATCGGCAGTGTGCGTAGCGGGTTGCGGCAACGCCGCTTCGGCGCTTGGATGAAGGTCGGCCTGCACCAACGTGCGCAAGGCGCTGACGAAGCTGCGTTGATACAGCGCCTGATTCAGTTGCAGCAGCTGCACCAGCTCGAAGTAGTGTTGACGTTCGCTCGCGCTCAGCAGCTTGTCGCGTGGGTGCTTCAGTTGCTCTAACGTCGATGACAGGGTGCGAGCAATGAGGCCTGCCGAGCGGGCCAGTTCATCGTCGACAACGCTTTGGAGCAGAGGAACGATGGTCATGGCCCATTGGAGCCCAGCTTTCGACGACTTGAAGGCGCTTGGAAGCGCGCAAAACAGCCTCAGACCCTGGTTTGAAGCTCATCTCAAAGCAAGTACCTATAAAAGTGCTGTGAGACCTAGCGCGGCACAGAACATGTGGACGGTGAAGCCCATCACCACGCCGAGCCACGAAGTCATCAGGCCCGCAGTTCGTGATTGACGACGAAGTCCTCGGGCAGCGCCGGCCCCCAGACATAGGGCGAGTCTTCGGGCGGGTGGTCGGCCGAGGGCCAGGTCATCCCGGGCTCGACGAAGTCGATGTCGAACGAGTACTCGGCGTAGCTGCCCCAGGGGTCGCGCACGTAGCGGAAGTAGTTGGGAGCCGAGCACGTGCCGGCCCACGCCCCGGCCCTGCGAGTAGCCTGCCGTGGCCATCTGTTGGGCGCCCAGGTCGACCGCGTCCAGCGACGGCACGCACCAGTTGCTGTGATGCAGGCCGGTGCCGCCCGACTGGACCAGCGCGATCAGGTGGTGGTCGCTGCCATGCGGACTGTGCAGAAAGGCGATCGCTGCGCCGGACTTGTCGGACAGACGCAGGCCCAGCACGTCTGCATAGAAACGCGTCGAGGCTTCATGAACTGGCTGAGGTAGGACACGATCTCCGCGACCGGGAAGATCATGTCGGCCGTGTTGCTTCGCTGCTTGACCTCGCCGTTGACAGCCAGCTCCAACGGAATGGTTTGAGGGTCGGGCAATTCGTCGGTTGTGACCAGCCACGGGCCGATCGGGCCGAAGCCGTCGAAGCTCTTGCCCTTACCCCATTGGCCGTTGCGTTTGATCTGCCAGTCGCGCTCAGACACATCGTTGGCCAGGAAGTAGCCCGCCACATGAGCCAGCGCCTGCTGCGTGGGCACGTTCTTGGCCTTCGTGCCGATCACGAAGCCGAGCTCAATTTCCCAATCGCCTGCGACCGAGCCTTCGGGCAACTGCACATCGTCGTTCGGGCCGGCCAGCGAACTCAGCGCCTTGGTGAAGACGACGGGCTCCTTCGGAATCTCCAGGCCCGACTCCACCGCATGTTTGCGGTAGTTCAGGCCAATGGTGATGAACTGGCGCACGCCGGCCACGGGTGTGCCGAAGCGCGTGCCTTGCGGCACCTGCGGCAACTGGGTCAAATCGATCGCGCGCAAGGCTTTCAGCTTCTCCGACGAAAGCCACTCCGGCGTGAAGTCGGCGATCAGCAGCGAGAGATCGCGGGCCTGGCCCGCTGCATCCAGCGCGCCGCGCTTCTCGGCCCCGACGGAGCGATGGCGTAACAGCTTCATGGTGAATTTCCTTGCAATGGATCTTGTCGTGTCGATGTCGGGTTAGCTGCTTAGTGGTTTAGCTGATTAACGGAACCGCGGAAACAGGGCCAGCGCGTTGTTGCGCATGAAGTCCTGGTGCATGGCCGGCGAGATCAAGCTGCTGGTATCGAGCTGCTTGGCCAGTGAGGTGACCAGTGGCTCCGGTGTGAAGGGCCAGTCGCTGCCGTAGAGGATGTGCCGCGGGTCGGCGATCTCGAGCAACGGCAGCAGCTGGCGAGGCAGCGGAAAGCCGGCCAGGTCGTAGTACAGCCCGCGCAGCGTCTGGTAGAAGGCCGGCACGTCCAGCTTGTCCGGCAGGCCGAGCGCAGGCGAGAGGCCGCTCACGCGGTCGGCCAGCACAGGGATCACTGCGCCCGCATTCGGCACGATGATCTTGATGTTCGGAAAGCGGGCCAGCGTGCCGGACAGGATCAGGTTGAACACGGCCCGTGTCGTCTCGAACATGAATTCAATCATCGGGAACGGATAGCCGATCGGCGGCAGCGAGCCCTCGTCCTGGCCGGGCGCCTTGCCGTTGCAGCAGGGACCGAGGCCTCGATGCCCAGCCGATCCATGATGCCGCCATGCGCATCCAGGCTCCAAGCCGGGATGCCGGGCATGCCCGAAGGCTTGGTGTGGCCGGCCGCAGCGAGGGCCGCGCGGTATTTCTCGGGCAGGTAATTGGCATGGACGTCGATGCGGCGCGGTGACCTGCCGGCATCCAGCACCTCCGAGGTGGCAGGTGCCTGTGCGGCATAACCGATCTGAGACGCGGATACTGCGGCGAGCAGTGTCATGCTGTTGGCGAGGAAATCGCGCCGTCCGGGTTGAGGTTTCTTGGATGGGTTTGTCGTCATGGGGGAGGATGTTGTTGTTGTTGTTGTTGTTGTTGTTGTTGTTGTTGTTGTTGTTGACGTTGTGGGTGGG
>CAXTCD010000011.1:0-45004 GCA_964242145.1 uncultured Rhizobacter sp. | reverse complement strand
GTCCAGACATAACTGGCCACCCACGTGGCGGCGATCAGCGAGGCAGCGCCGAACAGCACGAGCTTGCCGGCCTTCTTCCAGTTGAGGGCTTTCATCATTCGGCTTCCGCAATGAAATCGTATTGGGCCGCACGCAGCGCGTCGCGGTCGAGCAGAGGGGGCAGCTGGTCGTGAAGGAACTTGTAGGTCTCTTCCGCGCCGACCAGGTTCAGCAAGAAGGCGGGGAACATGCCACCCATGTCGATGTCCTGCAGGAACTCGATCTCGACCTCGCCCTTGCCCACCGGCTTGTAGACCCAGCGGTTCTGCATGTGGGTCAGGCGCACCGCATCGGCGTTGCGCGGCGCGCTGTTCGGCGCGGCCATCACGTCAACCGTGACGACCTTCGTCTTCGGGTCTTGAGAGACCTGCGAGCGGATCAGCGTCTCGCGCGGCGAGAACGGCGCGGGCAGCGCAAGCTTCCACAGCACGGTGTCGGTCATCGTGCGGGTGCTCCACGGGTCGATCACCTTCACGTCGACGCAACCCGGAATGTGGTTCTTGCAGATGTCCAGCGTCGAGTTCTGGATCAGGCCGGCCACCAGCTGGTTCAGCGTGTAGTGGCCGCGCATCACCGCGCGGTACTGCTTGTTGTAGGCGCCAGGCGCCTTCAGCGAATAGACCTGCACACCGTTTTTATCGAGCTCGAGCTTCCAGGTGTTGGAGCCCGAGATCTTCCACAGAACATTGGCGGCAAAGATGGCGACGATGGCGATGGCGGCGCCATAGCGCGCGATGCGCAGAGCCCTCTTCATCCGCTTAGGCCGGGGCTGTCGGGCCGCGGGGGGTGATGAACCGAGGCCCATTCCCGGTTCGGTGCTGATGACCGTCATGCAATGCTCCTGAAAATGTGGTGGGTCGGGGCCGCGCTCACAGCGTGGCCGACAGATGCTTGGAGAGGTACTTGGCCAGGCTGAGCAGCGTCACGGTGGGCGTGCCGCGCATCTCGTCGGGGATGATCGAACCGTCGCAGACGTGAAGATTGCGGAACTGCGTCTCGAGCCGGGCGTCGACCTGCTCCTGGATGGCGACGAAGCCGCCAACGCGACCTGCGCACGAGATGCCGAAGTTGAAGATGTTCTGGGCGCCGGCCTTCTTCAGGATGCGGATCGCCTCGTCTTCGCCCTGCTTCAGCCGGGCGTGGTCGGCCGCGGTGAAGCCTTTGTGGAAGCTGCCGTCGGCCTTCATCTCGCCGCCGAATTCGTCCTTCACCTTGACGCCGATGCCAATGGTCTCGGGGTAAGCCAGCAGGTGCTTGAACTTCAGCTTGGCCGGCATCATCAGCCGGTGCAGCAGGCGATTGATGTTGGCGTCGCCGAGTTCGATGCCATCGCCGTAGGTGCAGCCCATGCTGCCGACGAAGTTGTCGTGGCCCTTCAGGCCCGGCACCAGGCCGTAGAGCGCGTAGCCGGGGTTGCAGTAGAAGCCGCGGCGGCCCACGCCTTCGACGCCGCTGTCGCGCAGGATCTTCGGCGTGGCCAGTTCACCGGCGGCGAGCACGATCTTCGTGCCGTAGGCTCGGCGCAGCTCGGAGCCGAAGGCGCCCTTCTTGACCTTGTATTCGACACCGATCGCCTGGCCTTTGTCGACGATCACCTTCTGCACCGTGGCGCGGCTGACGAGCTTCGCACCCTGGGCTACCGCGTCGTCCACATAACGCCGCGCACGCCACAGTGCGCCGTGGGTATAGCCGGCGCCGCATTGGGCCTGGTCGATCAGCATGTCGTTCTTCTGCCAGTCGTGGCCCAGCGCCGACGCGCCGTCGCGCAGCCTCAACGCCTGCGCGCCCAGCAGCGCATCGGGCAGCGGCGCGATCGGCAGCTCGCGCTTGACCTCGTCCACCTCGGCCGAGATGTCCACGCCCAGGCGCTTGAAGACCTCGAACGGCGGGTAGTTGACGACACCAAAGTACAGCCCCGTCGACCCCCCGGCCGTCACCGCCCGCGCGGTCGTCAGCTTGTCACCGATCTTGACCTGGTCGGCGATCGACGCGAAGCCCATGAAGCCTTCCTTCAGCGGCGCCGTGCCGCCCTTCTCCAGCACCAGCACCTTCTTTTTCTGCCGGCTCAACTCGCGGGCGATCGCCGCCCCGCAAGTGCCCGAACCGATCACGATCGCGTCGTACTCATTCATGGAGATGTCTCGCATTCAAAGAAAGAACCCAGCGAACACCGGGGATCTGGCTTTGCCAGGCCGCTGGTGTTGCCCCTCGAGGGGGCGAGCCCGGCCAACGGCGGGGCCGCTGGTCCCCGCCAGCGCGTCAGCGCTTACGGGAGTGGGTGTCAAAACACGTAGTTCGCGCGGAAGACTGCATTGCTCTGCCCGCGGTACAGGGAGAGATCGTTGCGGCGGTCCTTCACACTCAGGTAGAAGGTGTCGAAGGTCAGGTTGATGTGGGCGTTCCAGCGGTAGGCGAGAAAGAGCGAATGCTGGAAGCTGGTGTAGGTCTGGTTGTAGACCGTCAGCCAGTTGGCAGAGAGGTCGTCATTCAGGAATGAGTTGCGCCAGCCCAGCACGAAGGAGTTGGTGTTCTTCGCGGTCGGCAAAATGCCTGGCTCCCAGCCCAGCACATGGCGGTTCACCGCCTCCAGGCTGACCGCATGGTTGCCGCCATTGCCGATCGAATACTCGACGCGCAGCGAGGTGTCCACGGCATCCTTCTCGCGGCTTTGCAGCGTGCCGCCATCGAGGTAGGCCTTCGGTGACTTGCGCGCCACCTCGCCGGTGAACAGCAGGTTGTCGGCCACGTGGCTGAAGGTACCGCCGATCATCCGGAAGCGCTGCGTGCCGTTGCGCACGATCAACCGGCCATCGCTGGCGAGGCCCTGGCCGCTCACCGCGTAGTCGTTGTCGATCAGGCTGGCGGCCATCAGGCTCAGGTCGGTGTTGCCGAAGGTCCTCTTCCAGCGCAGGCCGTATTCCTTCAACCGTGCGTCGTCGGTACGCGTCTCGACGCCGCCGTTGAAGGGGTCGCCGAAGTAGGCGGTGCCGATCTCGGGGTATTGGTTGAAGCGCGCCTTCGGCACGTAGAACAGGCTCCAGTCACCGACCGGCGAGAACTGGTCTACCGTCAGCATGAACTGGCTGATACGAGCTTCTTCGAGCGAGATGAAGAACAGCTCGGAGAGATTGCGCGGGCTGATGACGTCGGTGATCGCGCCGGCGTCCGACTCGCCCCAGATCAGCACCTGGCGGCCGAGCTTGACGCTGGTGCTGCCCTTGCTGAACTGCATGAAGGCGTCCTTCACCGTGTATTCGCTGAAGGCAGGCACATCACGTGCCTCAGCGCGGTGGTCATGGCCCCAGTACTCAGTCTCGGCCACGTCGAAGTGGACGCGAAAGGTGTCGAAGAAGTGCTTCTCGTACTCCATGCGGAACGAGCTGCGGTTGTTCGCCACGTCGTGCGGTGCCTTCGGCCGCACCGCCATTTCATGTCGCAGCGTGAAGCGCGCGCCCTTCAGCAAGGCCGAGTCGGCGTAGGCCCCCGAACGGTCGTCGGCTGGAATGGCACTGGCCGCATTCATGTCGATTTCGGGGCTGCCATCGCCCAGGCCCTGGAGATCGTCAACCGAGGGCCGCTCGGCGTTCTGCGGTGCCGCGCCCACGCCGGCTGGCGCGGCCGGTGGCTCCGCGGCCAAGGGTGCCGCCAGCGGCTCGGCCTTCAATGCGGCCCCAAGCAGCGAGGCGGCGATCAGGAACAAAAAGGATCTCATGCCGAAAGCCTTGGGAGTCGGCCGGCCCGGTGAGAGCCAGGGCGCGGCAACCCACCTCGCCATGCCGGAGCGGCGGGAAGGTCGAGGGTTTCAAGCTCGGGAACGCGGCAGGCCCGCAGCGGCGCCTGCGCGGCCCGAGGTCAATGCTTCCAGAAGGTGCGGAAGCGGCTCAGGTACTTCTCGCGGTAGACCTCGTCGGTCAGCGTTCGCTGCTCGAAGTACTCGTCTTCGACCTGCAGGCCGATCGCGATCGACTGGCGATCCATCACCGTCACGCGGTTCTCGGAGATGTTGTCCATCGTCACCAAACGCGGCATCCACTTGCCGTCGACCCTCTCTAGGTTCTTGATGCTGCGGCGCTTGTAGAGCTGGCCGTCCTGGTCGTAGTACTCGCCCTTCAGCAGCACGAAGCGGGTCTTGTCGATCCACATCACCATGCGGCCATAGTTGGTCGAGTCCTTCTTCTTGGCGCTCGGCGTCCATTCGAGGATGTAGGCCGGGTTGTCGGTGTAACCCTTGCCGGTCTCGAGCACCTTCACGTTCTCTTCGCCGAGGATCTTGTAATCGTAGTCGTCCAGCGTCGGGCTCTCCAGATCTTCGATGTAGAACTCGGAGCCGAAGTAGCTGCCGCTGTCCTTGCTGTCCTTCACCGAGACCACGCGCTTGACCTTGTTGAGCGCCGGCAGGTACATCCAGTAGTCATTGGCCTTGCTCTTGTCCCAGTACTGCCAACCGAGCATGCCGATGCCGCGGTCGCCGATCGGCTCGCTCAGGATCGCGATCGAGCGGATGTCCTTGCCGTACTGCTTCAGCACGTTCTCGACGACGCGCTCTCGCGGCTTCTCGATGCACTGCATCTGAGCCTTCTCGACCTTGTAGCGGCAGGTGCTGAGCTTGAACTTCACCGACAGCGTCGGATGCCGAAACTCGTCGTCATAGCCTTCGGCCACTTGGCGCGGCGTCAGCGCGGCGGCCGCATGGGCAGACATCGAAGCCACCAGGGCGCAGGCACAGGCCGAAAGCATCAGGGTTTTGCGAAACAGGGTCATGCCACTTCCTTTGAAATCGAAACGAGAGGGGGAGGCTGGCCCGCACGGGGCGCAGCGGCCGCGGGGGAAGGGCTGCTCAGACAGCAGGCTCTTCTTGCTGCAGCAATGGGGGCGCCGCGTGGCCCGCGGTGTCCTCGGCCTTCTGCTTGAACTTGAGGCCAAAGATCAGGATCAGCGAAGGCGTCAGCAGCAGCTCGCACAGCCAGCCGACGATCACCGCCAATGCGCCATAGATGCCGACGTTGGCGTTGCCCGGGCTCGCCGACAAGGCCAGCACGCTCAGGCCGAGCGCCAAGATCAACGAGGTGAAGGTCACGGCCTGGCCGGCTTCCTGGATGGTGTCGATCAGCGCACGCTGCATGTCGCCGTGCCTGGACACCTCGTGCCGGTAGTGCACGAGGAAGTGCACTGTGTCATCGACGGCCAGGCCGATGACGATCGGCGCGATCAGCACGGTGGTGAAGTCGAGTGGCACGCCGAGCAGGCCCATCAGGCCGAAGGTCAAGGTCACGGGCACCGCGTTGGCGAGCACCGAGATCAGGCCGGCCTTCATCGAGCCGAAGATCAGCAGCAGCACCACGCTGATGGTGACCGTGGCCCAGCCGAAGCTGGACAGCGCGTTCCACGACAGGTAATCGGAGCCTTGCATCATCAGCGCGAACAGGCCGGTGACGGAGGCGGTGACCTGCGGGTACTTCTGCTTCAGGTCGGCGTCGGCGGCGTCGATGTCCTTCTGAATCTGGTCGAAGACCTTGGTGTATTCGTAGGAGCCGCCGTTGCGCAGGTAGACGTTGATGTGCGCTTTGCTGTAGTCGTCCGACACCATCTTGCGGCGCAGACCGGGGTTGGAGTTGTCGAACAGGAAGAAGGTGTTGGCGAGCTTCTCGCGCGTCTCGGGCACCACCCACATCTCGGGCCGGTCTTCGTTGAGCACCTGGTAGGAACTCTTGGCCACGTCGGCCACCGACAACGTGCGCACGACGTACTTGCCGTACTTTTTTTCAATCGTGCGCTGCAGTTCGTCGATGCGCTTGAGCACGAAGGGGTCGTGCAGCGCGTATTCGCTGCCGAGGTCGAAGTACACCTTCAGCGTCTGCGAGCCCATCATGTTGCGATCGGCAATGTCGATGTCGCTGCGGATCTTGGCCTGCTTCGGGAACATCGATTTCGGGTCGGTGTCGATCTTCAGCTGGAACATGCCGTACAGGCACGCCGAAAGCGCCACGAAGGACACGCTGGCGATCACGTACTTGTAGCTCTGCACGAAGGGAAAGACCTTCGCGAGCGTGCGCTGCGACCACTCGGCCACGTTGGGCACGAACTTCCCGATGAACGACGCGATGCGGGCCTGGCGGCTGGTGGCCGGGGCCTCAGCCTTGCGCGGCACCCACCACAGCTCGACCATCAGCGGCATCAGGTAGATCGATAGCAGGAACGCGAGGCCGATGCCGGCTGCGGTCGTCACCGCCTCGACCTGGATCGGCACGATCGGCGTGAACACCACCGACAGGATGCCGATCATGCCGGTCACCGCGGTCAGGAAGCAGGCGTTGGCCGACGAGCGGAAGGCCGAGCGCATCGCGGTCTTGTGGTCCTCGCCCTTGTTGCGGAAGAACTCGTAGCCCGACAGGATGTGGATCGAGTCGGAGATGCCGATCACGAGGATCATCGCCACCGTCAGGATCAGGAAAGCCGTGAAGGGAACGCCCAGCCAGCTGGTGAAGCCGATGGTCCAGACCGCGCTCAGGATCACGATCATCGACGGCCAGAGCACGCCGCTGAACGAGCGGAACACGAACCACAGCACCGCCACCATGATGACCATCATCACCAGGTAGAGCAGGCCCATCTCCTCCAGCACCTTCATGTTGTATTCGGTCGAGGCGGGGTTGCCGACCGGGTGGTAGTCGAACTGGCCGGCGAACTCGGGCTTGTTCAGGCTGACCTTCACCTCGTTGATGAAGTCGAGGTAGTCGCCGAGGTTGGTCGGCTTGAAGTGCACGCGCCGCGCCTCTTCGGTCTTGCCGTCGAAGGCCATGCTGATGTTGTCGGTGCTGGGCTCGCCGTCACCGATCGCCGCTTCCTTGGCCGGCGCTGCCTGCGGCTCGCTGCTGACCGGGATGGCACCGAAGTTGGTCTCGACGAGGATGCCGCCGTACTGGTGGTCTTTCGAGAAATATTCAAGCGGCAGCGAGCGCTGCGTCTCGGCCGTCTTGCGGATCTCGTCCAGCCCCTGCGGCGTGGTCGGCACCTTCGGGCCGACCAGGTTGCGGCTCACCAGCGCGTCGTCTTCCACGCGCAGCACCGGCGCGTTGGCCAGCGTCGTGATCTTCACGATGTGCTTGAGCGGCGTGCCGTCTTTCGCCGCGATCACGCGGTCGAGCAGGTCGCGGCGCAGCGCACGCACAGTCTCCAGCGACTTGGCCGAGAAGACGTCGCCATCCTTTGGCTTGTAGACGATGTAGAGGTGGTCGTCGCTGCCGAAGCGCGCGCGGAACCCGTCCATCGCAACGATGGTCGGGTCGTCTTCGGCGAACCAGCCCTCGATCGTCATGTCGAACTTCGCCCGGCCCATGCCGACGATCGCGAAGGCGGTGGCGGCGATGACAAACAGCCATACAAACCACTTCTTCGCCCGGACCTGGTCCGGGACGTTCTCGAAATAATGCATCAATGCGTGTTTCGCGCTCACTACCGTCTCCAAGTTATTCTGGACTGCGGGGTGGCCGGCTGTCGTGGCAGCCGGTCCGGAAAATGACGGGCGGCACATCAGTGCCGCACCGGAATTCAGGTGTCAGGACACGGCCACCGACGGGCCGGATTTCTTCTTGTGCCGCCCGTCGGGCCTGGCTTTGGCGGCGCGGTCGGCCGTGGTGTCAGCCGAGGCCTGCGGCGATGCCTCGGGCTCGGCAGCTGGCGCCAGGCCCGACAGGCAGGCCACCACCTGCGGCACACCGACCGCTTCGATCACCGTGTAGTGGCTGGCCGCAACCTCCTGCACGTGCAGCGGGCGACGCAGGCAGCGGTTCCAGCCGTAGTCCGCTGGCACATCGCGGTAGCTTTGCACGGCGCGGATCAGCGTCACGTCGACCTCGGCAGGCAAGGGCGCCATTGCATAAGCGCGGACCATCGCCTCGCTCGCGGTAGACACGCGGTAGGTCGCCATGAAGTAGCCGTGCGGGAGCTGCAGGCCGTGCTCACCGAGCATGCGGTACAGGTGCTCGGCCTGCTCGGCCTGCGGGATCTGCGCCAGCCCTTCGGCCGTCAGGTCGAGGCGACCGCCCAGCGTTTCGGCCAGATGGTTGAAGACCTCGGCCACCAGGTCCAGCGGGCTCATCTTTCGTTCGCCAGGGCACAGACTGTCGAGCAGCGTCAGCGACGCCACCGCCTCGCCGGCCTCCAGCAATTGGCGCGTCATCTCGAAGGCGACCACGCCGCCGTTGGAATAGCCAAGCAGCCGGTACGGGCCCTGCGGCTGCACGCTGCGCATCGCGGTCAGGTTGATGTGCGCGACCTGCTCGACGCTCGCCGGCAGCGGGCCGCCCTGCAGGCCGACGGCGTCGAAGCCGTACAGCGGGCGCTCCGTGCCGAGGGCCTCGCACAGCAACTTGAAGGACAGCACGCTGCCATCGGCGCCCGGCACGAGGAAGAGCGGCGTCGCCCGGCCGCGGGTCTGCATGGGCACCAGCACCTCAGGCAACAGTTCAGGCGGCAAGAATGCCGAGGCGTGCGTTGGGGTGGGCGCTTGAACCCGCGCGCCTGGAGCCGACAGGGCCGCGCTGGAGGCCGCCGGTGTGGCCGCCACGTCGGCCATTGCAGCCGTCACGGTGACCGCCGCAGCCTTCTCTGCATGAGCCTGCGCCAGGTAGCCGGCCAGCGCATCAATCTGCGGGTGCTTGAAGACCGCCGTGGGCGCCAGGTTCACCTGCAGCAACTGGTTCAGCCGCGTCACCAGTTCGGCGATGCCGATCGAGCTGATGCCCAGACTGGCGAAATGCGCGTCGGGCTCGACGTCATCGAGGCTGCAAGGCCGCAGGCGGGCCACTTCCTGGCGCATGAAGAGTTCGAGCTTGGCGGCCGGCGCCATCGGCACGGCCGCACCATGCAACGCGGCACCGGCGGCATGGAACTGCCAGGGCAGCGAGGCTGCGCCCAGGTCCACGCCCGGGGTTGGGATCAGCGCTTCGGCCTGGCGGGGGGGGGACGTGGCGGCCACCACCGGCCCGTCCGCCACGTCCACCCAATGTCGCTCCTTTGCGAAGGCATAACCCGGCAGCGACACGCGTTGCACCGCCTGCCCGGTCCATACCTCGGCCCAGGGAATCTCGATGCCGTTAACCCACAGCAGCGCCACCTGCTGCCATTGCCGCGTCTGGAGGCTTTGCTGCAACTGCAGGCGCGTCATCTCTGGCGTGATCAGGTGGCTCAGCGTGCCACGCTCGGCGCCTTCGGCCTCGCCGTAGAAGATGCCCATGCCTTCGAGCTTGGCGCGCCCGCCAATGCCGCTTTCCTTCAGCAGGCACAGCTTGCCGTGCAGTTCGTCGAGCGACGCCGCCACCACCGCAACCCGCGCCGCCATCGCCTTGCGGCCGACCTGGAGCGTGTGCACCACGCTTGCGAAATCGAGCGCCGCCCCACCCGGTGCGGCCTGCGCGATGAAGGCGATGTGCGCCTCGACACTGTCAGCCAGGCGGTGGCGATCACGCGCCGACAGCACGAAGAGCTGCGCGCCAGACGAGGCCTTTGCAGCAGACGCGGCGCGGGGCCGGTATTCCTCCAGCGCGATGTGGACGTTGACGCCGCTGTCGGCGAACGAGCTGACGCCCGCGCGCACCGGCGTGCCGTCGGCCTCGCGCAGCGCTGCGAAGTCGATCTCGTCTTCGGCGAAGTACAGCGGGTGCGCGCTGGAGGCGAGGTCGATGAAGCTGCTGGGCACGCGCCGCGTCACCGTGGCCGGGAACTTCTGGTGGTGCAGCGACAGCGCCACCTTGATCAGGCTCGCCACGCCATTGACCGGCTCCAGGTGGCCAATGTTGCCCTTCAGGCTGCCGAGCGCGCAGCGCTTGCCTGCGGCCGCCTCGGCGCCGTCGAACACGTTCTTCAGGCCCTCGAACTCGAAGGAGTCGGCCCACTTCTTCGCGTAGCCGTTGAGCTCGATGTAGCGGATCGACGCGGTGTCGAGCCCGGCCTTCTCGTAGCAGCGGCGCACAACCTCGGTGATCGCCTCGTGCTTGACGTCCGACAGCGTGTTGGCCTGGCCGCGGTTGTTCTGGTGGCAGGACTTGATGACGCCGTAGATGCGGTCGCCATCAGCCTCGGCCGCAGCCAGCGGCTTTAGCACCACCACGCCCACGCCCTCACCGCGGGTGAAGCCGTTGGCCTCGTTGTCGAACACCGCGCAGCTGCCGTTTGGCGACAGCAGGCCGTATTGAGAGGAGGTGATGTAGTCGCCCGCGAAGAGGTTCAGGTGCGCCGCGCCCGCAATCGCGAGCGTGCTCTCGCCCATCGCCAGCGACAGGCAGGCGCGGTTGATAGCCACCGCCGACGAGGCGCAGTTGACGTTGACCGTTTCGCTCGGGCCGCGGAAGTCGAAGCTGTATGACAGCCGGTTGGCGAGGTAGTAGCTCGGGCTCGATGAACTGCACACCAGGCCCGGGATGCGGTCGATGTTGCGGCGCAGGTACTGCTCGTACTCGGCATATTCATAGCCGACGAAGACGCCGGTGGCCGAGCCCGCGAGCGTGCCCGCGTCGATGCCGGCATCTTCGATCGCGCGGTACACCTCCTGCATCAGCAGCCGCTCCTGCGGGTCGATCAGCCGGGCTTCTTCGGGGCGCAGGCGGAAGAACTGCGGATCGAAGGCGTCGACGTCGTCAATCAGCGCGCCCCATTTGGAAATGGTCTTGCCGGCGGCGGGCGTGTCAGCGTAATGCTGTTCCCAGTTCCAGCGCGAGGCCGGAATTTCGCGCAGGCTGCTCTTGCGTTCCATCAGGTTGCGCCAGAAAACCCGCGCATCGGGCGCATCGGGAAAGCGGCAGCTCAGTCCGACGATCGCGATGTCGAGCGTGGCGCCGCGTGCCGGCGCAGCAGCGTGGAAGGCCGGCGTGCCCACGACATCGAAGCGGCGCATGGCCTGTTCAAGGTTGTTGGCGACGATCTCGTCGACGAGATCGTCCACCGACTGCCAGGCCCGACCGGGCAGGTCGATCGCGTAGGCGCTGCGCACCGCGTCGAGCAGCGCCTGCGCCAGCGGCGCGCCGGGGCTGGCCACGGCCGCTTTCGCAGCGCTTGCCAGCGGCGCCGCCACGGTCACGGGCACCGCCGCAGCAGCCACCGCGCCCTGTCCCAACCCGAACTCCTTGCCGAGGTAGTCGGCCAGCTCGCGCACCGTGTTCACGTTCAGGAACTGCGCCGGCGTGAAGCTGATCGCGAAGTGCTTTGACAGGCTTTCCATCAACTCCATCGCAATGATCGAGTCGACGCCCAACTCGGCGAATTCGGCGTCGAGGTCGAGCCGCTCGGCACTGACCTTGATCGTTGCGACGACGATGGCGCGCACCTCGTCGAGCACGCTGGATTTCAGGGCCACGCTCATGTCACTTCCCTCCCTCTTGGAGACTCAGCAAGTCCGCCTTGATGAGCTGCTTCAGCTTGTCGATCTGCTCGTGGCCCAGGCCCGTGGCCAGCGGCATCCGGCTGCGTGCCTTGATGGCGTCGATCAGTTCGCCGATCGCGGCGGAACCAAGGGCGGCGGGCACGGGCGCCGGCGCGGCGCTGACCGGTGCCGGCCATTGCGGCCGCTGAATGCGGTGGATGCGATCGAGCAGCAGGCCGATGCGCGAGGGCAGGCCCGCGAGCACCAGCGCCTGGCTTTCCCCAGACTGCAGCAAGGTCTCGAAGATCCGCAAGCCTTCGGCCGAGCCCAGCGCTTCGAGCCCGGTGCGCTTCAGGTACAGCGCCGATTGCTGCGGATCGGCCACGCCCATGCCGCCTTCGGCCCACAGCGGCCAGTTGATGACGAGCGTGCGGCCCTTGGCGGCACCGCTCAGGCGGCGGTGCTCGCCATAGGCCATCTGGAAGCGGTTGGCGACCGCGTAGTCGCAGGCGCCGAAGTCGCCCAGCACGGCGGAAGACGACGAGAAGCAGCAGACGAAGTCGAGCGGCTGCGCACGCAGGGCTTCATCGAGCTGCAGGGTGCCCACCGTCTTTGGTTGCAGCACCTCGTCAATGCCGGCCGCGGTCTTCTCGAAGAAGGCCTGGTTCGACTCGACACCGGCCGCGTGAATGACGCCGCTCAGTTCGAAAGGCAGCTCGCGCGCCCAGGCGGCCACCGCCTCGGCGTCGCCGAGGTCCAGCGGCTGGTAGACCGCCTGCGTGGCGCCGGCCTGGCGCAGCGCTTCGAGCTGCTGCTCGATCTGAGGTGACATCGGCCGGCGGCCGAGCAGCAGCAGCCGTGCCTGCTGCGTCGTCGCCAGGTGGCGCGCGAACTGCAGGCCCAAGGCGCCGATGCCGCCGGTGATGAGGTAGCCGCCCTGCTTCTTGAGCACCGGCGCGGCGTTCGCGGCCGACGGCTCGAAGGCCTGCGGCACCAGCACGCGGCGCTCGCCACCGCGGTACGCGATGGCACCGCCCTGGCGCAGCGCATCGGCCAGCGCATCCAGGCCGAGCTCAAGGCTGTCGCCGTAAAGCAGCGCGATCTCGGTCTTGGCGAGCTGCAGCTTCAGCGAGCGCTCGAAGCCGATCCACGAGACATCCCAGCAGGTGTCGAGACGCGCCGGGTCGTGCTCGCCGACCAAGGTGACGTGGGCCACCGGCCGCAACGCGGCCTTGATGGCCGAGAAGAGGCCGAAGAGCTGATGCACGCCGGCCTGCCCTCGGCCGCGCGACCACGCATGGACGATGCCGAGCGCCTGGCCGGCACCGAGCGGCACCTGCTCGATCAGCGACTGCAAGGCCTTTACATCGCCACGCGGGCATTCGTAGAGCCGCTCCGAGATCTGCTTGAGCGAGGCACCCGGCCGCACCAGCACCGCGTCGGCCAGGCCGCTGCGCTGCAGCGCTTCGTGGTCTTCGTCTGCGGCCTGCAGCGTGCGTTGCAGCGCGTCGTCGACGAACACGAGGCTGCGCCGCGAGCCTGCCGACAAGGGCATCGATGCGGCCGGTGGGGCCGGCTGCACCAGCCAGGTTTCGCGGAAAAAGAGGCGCTGCGGCGCTTCGGCGCTGCGCACCGTGGCCGGCGCCACGGCGGCTGCGGGCAGGCTCACGGCTGCAGGCGTTGGAGCTTTCGCCGTCGTGTCGATCCAGTGACGCTCGCGGGCGAAGGGATAGGTCGGCAGGTGCAGGCGGCGCGCGCCAACCAGCGGCAGCCACGTCGCCCAGTCGAAGTCCAGCCCCTGCACCCACAGGCCCAGCAGCTTGGCCCATTGGCCGCCGGACACCAGCTTCTCGACCACCGACGCTTTCACGTCCTCGTCCTGGCCCAGCAGGTCCGAGCCCTTGCGGCTGGCCTTGCCGCGGGCCACACCGGCGACTTCAGCCTCGCCGTCTTGGTCGATGAAAGCCTGCAGGCGGCTTTTCACTTCGGCCACCGAGCCGGCGATGAAACCCAGGCGCTCGGCCATTACATCGCGACCGTTTTGCAGTGTGTGTGCGAAGTCGGCCAGTTCGACGTCATGCGTCGAGAGGTGCTTGAGCAGCAGGCCGGCGCAGGCCTTGAGCCGTTCCGGGCTGCGTGCCGATAGAACGATCGGCACGGGCTGGCCTTGCAGCAGGGCCGCGCGAGCCGCAGGCAGATGCTCTTCCAGCACCACGTGCGCATTGGCGCCGCCCCAGCCGAAGGCGCTGATGCCTGCGCGACGCGGCAGCAGCGTGCCATCGGCCGCTTGGGGTGGGGCCCAGGGCACGGTCTTGTCGGCGATGTAGAACGGGCTGCCCTTCAGGTCGATGTAGGGGTTCAGCTCTTCAAAGTGCAGCAACGCCGGGATGTGCTGGTGCTTCATCGCCAGCAGCACCTTCAGCAGGCCCGCCATGCCGGCGGCCGGCTCCAGGTGGCCGACGTTGGTCTTGACCGAACTCAGCCCGCAATGTGCTGCCGTGGGCGCCGGGCGCTGGTGCTGTTTGTAGAGGTCCGAGAACGCCTTCTTCAGCGCCTGGATTTCGATCGGGTCGCCGAGGCTCGTGCCGGTGCCGTGACATTCGATGTAGCCCACGGTGCCGGGGTCGATCCGGGCCTTGCCATAGGCCTCGATCAACAGCTCGGCCTGCGCCTTCGGGTTCGGCGCGGTGAGGTTGGTGACGCGGCCGCCGTGGTTCTCGGCGGTGGCGCGGATCACTGCGCGGATCGGGTCGCCATCGGCCAGCGCGCGGGCCAGTGGCTTGATGAAGATTGCGCCGGCGCCTTCGCCGCGCACATAGCCGTTGGCGTCCTTGTTGAAGGTCTTGCACTTGCCATCGACGCTGAGCATGCCGGCGGCGCTGAGCGAGATGTGGGCCACCGGCGTCAGCATCACCTGCACGCCGCCAACGATCGCCATTTCGCTGCTGCCGGTGTGGATCGACTCGATCGCGCGGTGCAGCGCCACCAGCGAGCTGGAGCAGGCGGTGTCGAGCGGTGCGCTCGGGCCGCGCAGGTTGAAGAGGTAGGAGATGCGGTTGGCGAGGATCGAATGCGAATTGCCCGAGGCCGAGTAACCGTCGAGCGAAGACTGCTGCTCGGCCAGCACGTCGATGTAGTCGCTGGCGGAGACGCCGACGAAGACGCCGGTCTGGCTGCCCGACAGGTCCGACACCTTGTGGCCCGAGTCTTCGATCGCGCTCCACACCGCTTCGATGAAGAGGCGCTGCTGCGGGTCCATCATCTCGGCTTCACGCGGCGTGATGCCGAAGAACAGCGGGTCGAACTTGTCGACCTCCTTCAGGAAGCCGCCCCAACGCGAGTACGACTTGTTCGGCTCCTTCAGCGGGTTGCCGTCGTAGTCTTCCCAGATCCAGCGGTCGCGCGGAATTTCGGTGACGAGGTTGCGCGCGTTCTTCAGGTGATCCCAGAAGTCTTCGAGGCTGTCGGACTGCGGCATCGTGCCGCCCATGCCGACGATCGCGATCGGCATGTCGGTGAAGCGGGTTTCGCGGGAGAGGTCGCCGCCACTTTGGCTTGCTTCGGGTTGCGCGAGCGTTGCGCCCGGCACCGGCCAGCCCTTGCTGATCGACAACGCGGGGGCGGTGGCCACCGGCGCCGCCGACACGGCAGGCGCAGAAGCCAGCGCCGCAGGTGCTGCGCCGCCGCTGCCATGCACCTTTTGCACCGCCTCGGCGTGCTCGGCCACCAGCACCGTGGCGATCGCGCGGATCGACGGGTGCTCAAAGAACATCACCGGGTTGATGTCGAGTCGGTAGACCTCGTTGATCGCGTTCGCGAAGGTGGTGAGGCCGATCGAATCGAAGCCGAGGTCAAGCAGGATGCTGTCGAGCTGCAGCTCGTCGGCATCGATCTTCAGCATCTCCATCACCGTCTTCGACAGGCGCTGGATCACCTGCTGAGCCAGGCCCTCGCCGCGGCCCGATGGACTTGCGGCAGTGGCCGGTGCGGCCGATGCAGCCGCCGAGACGGAAGCCGCGGTTGGTGCTGCGGCCGCCACCGCAGGCGCCGCCTCCTTCTTCACGAGGCCCCAGGCCAGCTCGATCTTCTCGCGCACGCCTTCGAGCACCGCGATCTGCGGGCGGCCGAGTTTCAGGCCTTGCGCGAAGGCACGCAGGCCGACCTCGGTCGCCAGCGGCTTGATGCCGAGGTTCTTGCGGAAGAAGGCTTCAGTCGGCGCATCCAGCTTCATGCCGCCTTCGGCCCACAGCGACCAGTTCAGGCTCAGCGTGCGGCCCTGGCGCAGGCCCTGCGCGCGTTGCGCCTCGCGTTGCGCGGCGAATGCGTCCAGGTAGTGGTTGGCGTAGGCGTAATCGCACTGGCCGGTGTTGCCGCCGATGGCCGCAAGCGACGAGAAGCTGACGAAGAAATCGAGGTCGTCGCCTTGCGTTTGCTCGTCGAGGTGGAAGCTGCCATGCACCTTCGGCGCCAACACCGCGGCCAGCTCCTCGGGCGTCTTCTTGCGCAGCAGCGAATCACGCAGCACGCCGGCACTGTGGACGATGCCGTCGAGCCGGCCGAAGCGCTTGCGGGTCTTGGCCAGAATGCGCTGCACGTCTTCGGCGCGCGACACGTCAGCCATCAGGTAGATCACCTCGGCGCCGAGCGCGCGCAGGCGCTGCAGGTCGGCCTCGCGCTCGGCCGGCAGCTTCGAGCGGCCGGTCAGCACCAGGCGCGCCTGGCACTGGCGTGCCAGCTCCTCGGCAAAGATCAGCCCGAGACCACCGGCGCCGCCGGTCACGAGATAGACGCCGCGCTGCTTGAAGGCCAGGCTTTCGTTCGAGGCCGTGAAGACCGCAGCATCGAGCCGCGCCAGCGTACGGACCTGGCGGTTGCCATGGGTGTGGCGCACGGTGATGTCGTCTTGCAAGCTTGCATGCAACTCGGCGAGCACGGTGTCGAGCAGTTCGGGCGACGTGACGTCAGCGCCCAGCACGTCCAGCACCTTGGCGTCGATCTTCGGGTTCTCCAGCCGCAGGCTGCGCACAAAGCCGTTGATCGCCTCGACGTGTGGCGGCACAGCGGTTGCCGCTCCGGCGTTCAGGTAGACCATCTGCACGCGGCCGGCCAGCTTCTGCTCGACCAAGGCCTGGCAGAACCGCAGGAAGGCGCTGACGCCACGGGCCAGCGCCGCATCCAGCGCCGACACGTCGGCCGGCAACGCGGGCTCGGCCCAGGCGTAGCAGGCCTTCTCGACCGCGCGGCCCTGGCGCGCCAGGGCTTCCAACACACGGGCATGGTCCTCGCCGCTTTGCGGGCGGATGCGGTAGCGGTCGCCACCGAGATCCTCAAAGGCCTCGCCGGGCAGCACCAGCGTGGCCGGCAGGCCGCGCTCGGCGCAGGCGCGGTGCAGGGCGTCGTCCAGGCCGTAGATCAACAGGCTGCGCGCATCGGGCTGCGCATCGGCCAGCGGCGCGGCCTTCCACACGGTGGCGTAGTACAGCTCTTTGAAGGCTTCGTCGTCGCCCTTGTCTGCAGCCGTCAATGCGGAGGCGCCCGCCTTCTCATGCACGTTGACGAGCGGCACGCCAACCGCATCGCGGATGCGCACCAGCACCTCGCCCGCGTCGTCGACGATCGTCACGTGCTCGCGCGAGACGGTCGCGCCTTTGTCGGCCGTCGACTTCGTCAGGTGGCTGTAGCAGCTGCGCGTGAGCGGGCGCACGAACTCGACTTCGCCGATCGAGTACGGCACCATCATCTCGCCCGAAGGCTGGCTCAGTTGGGCCATCACGCCGGCCTGCATCGCGGCGTCGAGCACGCTCGGGTGAAGCACGTAGGCGTCGAAATCGCCGCTGCGTTGCGCAGGGATGCGCAGCTCGCCGAGCACTTCGCCTGCGCCGGTGCGCACCTGCTGCAGCACCTGGAAGCTCGGGCCGTAGTACATGCCGAGCTTCTGAAACAGCGGGTAGGCGTCCTTCGCATCGATCGTGCCGGTGCAGCGCGCGCGCACGGCGGCGAGGTCGAGGCGTTCATGGGCGGGCATTGCCGCACCGCTTGCGGCGTAGACGATGCGGCCCTGCGCATGCAGCCGGCGGCGGCCCTCGGCGAGCTCGCTGTAAACCTCGAAGGGCACGGTGTCGCCGCTCGGCTTCAGCTCGATGAAGGTCGGGGTCGGGCGCCCTTCCTCGACAGTCAACGGGCTCACCCAGGTGACGTTGCGGATCGACGCGACCGGCAGGCCAGCCGCGAGCTCACCGGCCTTGCGCGCCAGCTCCAGGTAAGCGGTGCCGGGCAGCGTGGGCACGCCCGAAACGACGTGGTCGCGCACGAAGAATTCGTGCGGCTGAAAGGTCTTCTTGAAGACTTGGCGGCTGAAGGTCGATTCGTTGCTGTCGATCAGCGGATGCACGCCGGCCAGCCGCGCAGTGCCCGCCACGGCGCCTTCCGAGGCGCCAATCCAGTGCCGCTTGTCGGCGAAGGGATACGTGGGCAGTGAGGTGCGGCGGCCGCCGGTCGACGCGAAGCCGCGGCAATCCGACAGCAGGCCGTCAATCCACAGCTGCGCCAGCTTGTGCGGGTCGCGGCTTTCGGCCAGCAGGGCGACGAACTGTTCCTTCTCCTTGCGGCTGAGCCGCTTGGTCAGGCCTTCCGCGTTCTTCGCGTGGCCGGTGAGCACGTCCGCATCTTCGCGGCCTTCAAGGAAGAGGCCGAGCTTGTCGATCAGCATCGGCAGCGTCGCAGCGATCACCACGAGGCGGTGCTCGAAGGACTTGCGGCCGTTTTGCAACGTGTAGGCCACGTCGGCGAGCGGTGGCTGCACGAAGTCGAGTTGGAGATGGCTGCGCAGGCGTGCAGCCATGTCGCGCAGCTGCTCGTCGTTGCGGGCTGAAAGCGGGAAGACCACCGTGCCGGTCTCGGCCACGGCCTCCGCGGGTCGCGCCCGGCTTTCCAGCACCACGTGCGCATTGGCGCCACCGGCACCGAACGAGCTGACGCCGGCGCGCAGCGGCAGCTCGGCGCCGCCGTGGGTCTTCGCGGCCCAGTCCTGCAGCTGCTGCTGCACATAGAACGCGGTCTGCGCGAAGTCGATGTGCGCGTTGAGCTGGGCCGAATGCAGCGAAGGCACCAGCTGCCGGTACTTCATCTGCAGCAGCACCTTGCAGACGCCGACCACGCCGGCCGCCGCTTCGAGGTGGCCGATGTTGGTCTTGACTGAACCGACCGGGCACGATTGGCGTGCGACCTCGGTGCCTGCGCCCACAGCGCTGAAGGCGTTCCCGAGGCCCGAGATCTCGACCGGATCGCCAAGTTCGGTGCCAGTGCCATGCGCCTCGATATAGCCGATGCTGTGCGGCTCGACGCCCGCGTGGGCCAAGGCCGCGGCGACGAGGTCGCCCTGTGCCTTCGGGTTCGGCACGGTGTAACCGCTGGTGCGGCCCCCATGGTTCACTGCCACGCCCTTGATGACGCCGTAGACCTGGTCGCGGTCTTCCAGCGCCTGCGCGAGCGGCTTCAGGTACAGCGCGCCGACGCCCTCGCCGGCCACGTAGCCGTTGGCACCGGCACCGAAGGTGCGGCACACGCCATCGCTCGACAGCGCACCGCCGGCCGAGTTGATGTCGAATTTGTGCTGGTGCACATCAAGGTTCACGCCGCCGACGAGCGCGCTCGCGCAATCGCCGTTGTGGATGGCCTCGCAGGCCAGGTGCAACGCGGTCAGGCTCGACGAGCAGGCGGTGTCCACCGTCAGGCTCGGGCCGGTCAGGTTCATCCAGTAGGAGACGCGGTTGGCGATGCTCCACAGGAAGGAATTCGGGTTCAGGTTGCGGCCGGCGAGCTTCTGCTCTGCGCCCACCATCTGGTACATCGCCCACACCGCGCCAACAAACACGCCCACGCGCCGCGGCGCCTTGTCTTGCGCCAGGGTCTCGGGGCAATAGCCCGCGTCTTCCAGCGCCTCCCACGCCACTTCGAGGAAGAGGCGCTCCTGCGGGTCCAGCACCTCGGCCTCGCGCGGCGAGATGTTGAAGAACAGCGAGTCGAAGCGGTCGATCTCGTCGATGAAGCCGCCGCGGTAGCGCCGGGTCAACGCATGGTCGGCGCGGCGCGCCATGCGCTCGTCGGAGATCTCGGTGATGCAGTCGCGGCCATCGCGCAGATTGGCCCAGAACTCGGCCAGGTTCTTCGCCTTCGGGTAGCGGCCGGCCATGCCGACGACGGCGATGTCACCGCGCGGGCGGGCGCTTGATGTGGAGGTGGCCGATGCGATGGCTGTGCGGGCGGGCGAGGTCGGCGTGACAAACACAGCCGACGAGGCCGCAGCAGGCGGTGTCTCTGCATCGAGTTGCACCAATGCGCCGCTGGCCCGGTGATACGCCTGCAGCGTGAAGCGCGCGTGGACATCGGCGACCGCATCGCTCGCCGCCAGCTCGGGAATGTTCTTCTTCTCCTGGAACAGGCGCACCAGGCGGGCCGCGATGTCGTCGGCCTCTTCCTGTTTCAGGCCGACCGGAATCGCGAAGCGAACCACGCCGTTGAGCGGTGTCCCGTTCTGCATGCCCACGCTGTGCAGGCCGGCGCGGATGCCGGTGTTCAGGTACAGCCAGGCGAGAAAGGAGCCGACCGGGTTCGGCTGTTGCGCGAACTCGGGAATGCGCTTGATGTCGATCAGCACGCAGTGCCCGCCGGCCGGGTGCACCACCGGCAGCTGCGCGGCGGCGAGCGCCTGCCAGATCGAGCGCGCTGCGCCCATCTTGCGCAACACCTGCGCCTCGATGTGCGCGCGGTTGCCGAGCGAGAGCGCGATCAGCTTCTTGTCGATGACGTCGAGCCCGCCGCCCTCTTGCTCGATCACGTCCTGGAAACGCTTCAGCAGCGCTTCGTCGTTCGTCGCCAGCACGCCGCCCTTGTTGACACAGAAATCCTTGGCCAGCGCGCCGATCACCACATCGGCTTGAGACAGCAGTGCCGCGGTCACTTCCCAAAGCGTCTGCTGCGCATGCTCGGGCTCGCGCTCGATCAGGAAGCGCGCGTTCTCCAGCACCCGGGTGCTGTCGATCACCAGCGGGATCGCATGCGGCGCCAGCAGCGCCTTGATTTGCTTCAAATGCGCGAGCGATACCGGCTGGCCGCCGGCCGAGTTGTCGTTGACCTCGATGCACACGTAGGCAATCTCGCCGACGCGCGTGGCCAGCTGCTGCTGCAGCGCCTCGATCGACACATTGCCCTTGTAGGGCTCGCTCGACTCCAAAGCGAAGAGCGCCGGGCCGGGGATTTCGACCGGCGTGAAACCTTTGTCGATCTGGTGGTAGATGCAGGTCGGGAACAACAGGTTCTGCAGCACGATGCCGCGCTTCGGCCAGGCCTTGCACAGCACGTGGTCGGAGGCGCGGCCCGACTCGGTCAGCACGAAATGCTTGAACGGGAAGATCGCCTTGAAGACCTCGTTGAGGTTCGCCGGCTGCTGCAGTTGCGCGCGCAGGTGCTTCATCTGCCGGCCGACGAACTCGCCTTCGAGCTGCGCCCAGGAGTCGGTCTTCAGGTCGTAGTCGACCTGCGCGTGCGCGAGGTTGAGTGGGTTGTAGCCCGACTCGGCCAGCGCACGCGAACGCGGCTCGCCGTCGATCGCCACCAGCATGCCGCCGGCCGCTGCCGAGCTTTGCAAAATGGCGGGAGCAGATGCCGCAGACGCCAGCGCCTCGGCCACGTTGTGGTTCTCCGCTTCCGAGCTTTGCTTGGCCGGGTCGGCAATCATCATGATGATGTCGATGACGTTGTCGGCCTTGCCGCTGCCCACCGGACGGCAGAGGTAGATCGTCCGGTTCTCAGGACGGAACTTGTTCTTGAACTGGAGGTTGCTCTCGTCGTTGAAGATCTTCTGGGTGTGCAGCTCGTCGAGAATCTTGTCGACTTCGGGATCGGCCTGCGGGCCGACTTCGAGGCGGCAACCGTACGTGCCGCCCAGGCTCAGCAGGTCGTGGCCTTCACGCTTCAGCGCCTCGGCGATGTTGACGATCGCGTATTCGAGGCCGCCGAGTGGCATGTCCTTCGAATAAAACTCCAGGTCCATCAGGTAGCCGTTGAGTTCACGGCTCATGCCCGAAATCAGGATGACGTTCTGCAGCACCTCGTCGAGGGTGGTCAGGAAGATGCGGTGCTGCGCATGCAGCGTGCCGGTGACGATCTCGTCTTTGACGATGTGGATCAGCGGGTTGACCATCGTCTTGGTTTCGCACCACTTGTCGATGACCTGCGCGATGCTCTGATCGACAGCCTTGTCGGTGCCGCAGTGGTATTCCCGCGTGCAGCAGACGCCGGCCTTCTCGAACTTCGAAACCTGGTAGCGCAGCCGGCGCATCGCCCCGCCGTCAAGCGAGAACTCCTGCAAGCCCACCATGCGCTGCAGCGCGCCAAAAGGCGTGGCCGAGAACGCGACGCCGTTGATCGGCGCCAGCAGTTGATCGACGAAGATGTTCAGCTGGTAGCCACGCTCGGTGCAGTAGCTCAACATCTCGGCCGCAGCGTCGGGGAAATAGTCCTGCGGGCCGGTGTACGCGTAGACAAGGACAATGTCCTTACTGCGGCTGTAATTGAAGTACCCCTTGCGTGCGCTGCCGATGAAGAGGTTGGGCGCGATATTGCGCGTGCCGCGCGAGACGCAGCCTTCGTTCTTGTGGCGCTCGAAGATCTCTTCAATCTGCGCTTGCAACTCCGGATACAGCGGCAGGTTCTTTTCGAGCAGGCGGATCGGGCTCTTCGGCTTAACCGACGGCGCTGGTGCACGGGTCTGAGGCCATGGCGCCGATGAATCCACCAAGGTTTGGCGGGCCGGCGCTGTGGCAGGACGAAGCGTTGGCGCGGCATTCGTGGCGCCAAGCGTTTGTACAGCCGCGGGCGCCACACCCTGGCGAGGCAGAACCGGTTGCTGCTCCAACTTGGCTCTCAGCGTCGCCTCGTGTTTGTCAACGAAGTACTGTGTCAACGCATCCACGTTGAAGGCTTCAAACAAAAGCGTCTTCGGAAGCGTTCCAAAGTCGGCCTCCAAGGCCTTGATGAGCTTCAGCACGCGGAACGAGTCGATGCCCAGTTCTCCAAACGGAGTCGCCGAATCGAAATCGCTTCCCAGCGACTCCAAGGTCTCGGAGAACAAGGACTTGAGATAAGCCTCAGCCCGTTCCAACAGCATTTCTTGATTCAGCATTTTGGGCAGCGATTCAAACCAGCGTACGAAACCTCAACGGGGACGGACAGAGCTCACGCCATGCGGCGGTGTGACAAGAAAGGCGAATGCAAGGACTCTTGCGGGTTTGCTTGTGAGCGTGATGTGTTGCCATCAAGTGCCCGTATCCGGCAGGCAGCTCGACGCTTCCAAACTGCGTTGATGCAGCGTTAACGCTCATGAACTCGATCGAATGCGCTACGCACCAACTCGGATCGATGGGGCTTAAACAGATTGCAGTGACGACCCAAGGCGCTACCGCAGGCCCTGACGATCAATAAGAAGACATCGCTGGCTTGATAACGCGGGATCGGAATGCCGGGCGCTGGGGGACTTCATTGGCTGCCCCGCTTCGGCGCATGATGCAGCGCCTGTATCAATGCGTCATCACTCGTTGCGGCTAAGGCAAAGACCTTGGTCCAGGCTCCGCCGTGTGACGTCACCTGAGTGCGTCAAAATCGATAAAGCCTTTACTGATCGTAGATCCCTGGCTGGCATGCAGGTGTCAGCAGGGTGTTAGCAAACCGAGGGCCAAAGGAAATTTACTTCCATCCAAAACGAAACCGGCCACAATTCGTTTGTCTCATTCACCAAGTGAGATCAGTGCCTACCCATTTTCTTAAGCGCACCAGTTTCAGCCTTGAAACACAGATGCCATTCGGTGGAGCATCTTAAAAATTATCGCGCTCACGCCCGATACATGTGATTCGAACCCTCTGCTCAGCCGATTGACACAGTAAATTCTAAAGAAGGGCCACCGCGGCCTGGTCGACCTCAACCCGAACACTGCTACCGACCAGGTTCACGTTGAGCACCAGAACCTCTCGGTTTTTCACACGGACCAACTCGCCCTCCACGCCCATCAACGGGCCTGCCACGATCTTGACGCGTCGACCGGCCACCAACTCGGGATCAACGGTAAGCGCTGTGCCGCTATCCACCAACATCATTACCGCCTCCAGATCCTTTTCGGGCAACGTTGCTGGCTTGCTACCTGCCGACAACACAAACCCGCAGGAGCCACGGATATAGCGCATGCCTTCATATTGCTCCGCGCGGGGGCGTACAAAGAGGTAGCCAGGAAACAGGGGCGTCTCTACGGCCCTTTTGCGGCCTTGCCAGACCCGAACCAATTTTTGTTTGGGTAGATAAGCAAGGATGTGCCGCTGCTGCAACGCGTCTTCCACGACATTTTCGTGACGGCTTTTTGTTCGCAGCACCAACCACGGATCGATTCGAGTCCCACTCATTTGCTGCTGTACTCCATCAGGTTGGACGTCACTCTATCAATTGACTGTGTCACTGACAAGGCAGTGACATCATGCCGCGCTTGTCAGATAAATTGGTAAGAAAGTGCTCTCATATGCGCCGTTTGATCGCCAAAGAAAGACCACGGTCATCACGATCGTTCGATCTCCTTCAATCACAACACGTTCATAATTAGTTCGACATCATGTCGTTGCTGAATGACAGCAGCGCCAGTCTTACTGTGTCGTAAAAGTAAATCTTTGTTGAGTCCTTGCGCAGCAGGGCACCGCCCGAGGCGGGCGATGGCGCCATGCCACCTCTGCGCGTCCAGCTCCAGAATTTGACCCTGAGCCGGGTGATCAAGCAGTTGCGCTTCCCGCTGGAGATCATGCTGGTATGCGTGCGCTGGTACGTGGCTTACCCGCTGAGCACGCGCAACCTCGATGAAATGACGGCTGGGCGCGGCGTGTTGGACTTTGCTGAATCAGGCAGGCTGACCCGTTTTTCCAGCGGAGTCACCACGTCCTCGGTGCGGATGCGCGAGGGCCTCTTCGGATCAGGCTTGTCTGTGGCGAACAGGCATGGCCGATGGAAATTCTTCAACGCGTTGAGGTACTCGCCGCAGAAGGTGTTGAAGCGAGCGGCGTGACGCTGCGGGATTTGCTCGTCGCCGAAGAGCTTGCGCACGATCGCGCCGTTCTTGGATTCGGCCAAGCCGTTGTCGTTGCTGCGCCGTGGGCGGCTGCGGGTGAACTCGAGGCGCATCTTGGCCACCTGGCAGTTGACGTACTCGCTGCCGTTGTCGGAATGAAAGCCCAGGATCTCGAAAGGGAACTGTTCGAGCATCTGCTCAATGACAGGCAGGTGCGCGTCACTGATGACCTGCACGGTGGCGACCACCTTCCACTGCGTCACGCAATCCACCGCATTGAGGGGTACAGGCCCTGAACGCGGCCCGGCACAAACAGCACCGTGCGGAAACACCGCGTCATGGCACTCAGGCACTCGGCGAGCCATGCCTGCTCGTGGCTGACATCGCCGGCCAGGATCAACACGTCATCACGGTGATCGAACTGCGACAGGCTGTGGACCCATTTCAGGTCGACGTCTTAGTCCACATGGACGTCGGAGATGGCGAAGATGCGCATGGATGGAAAGGGCAAGCGCCGATGGTGGAGGCCCGCCTTTATCACCAGCCCTTTGCCAACAGAGCGGCGATGGCTACCGCAGCGGGCTCACGTGACCATATCAACTTGTCTAGGCAAGCTAATGCGTCAACAAGACAGCATCGATTGGTGCGCCCGGCTGGGATCGAACCAGCAACCCCTGCCTTCGGAGGGCAGTACTCTATCCATTGAGCTACGGACGCGAAGCCGGCGATTCTATCAGGGTGAACAAGCAACGTCGCCGCGTCAAAGAGCGCAGCTTATAATCCCGCAGTTTTTCGCTTTGAGCGGTTTCTAGCCGAGGATTTCATGAGCGACGCCATTTCAAGCAGCCACGACCATGACGACAGCGCCCATGAAGGCCCTGTCAAGACAGTCAAGCAACTCATCGCAGCGGTGTTTTTTGCCTTCGTGATTCCGATCGCGGTGATCGTGCTGTTGGTCAGTTATGTCGGTGCCGACAAGCAGCCGGCCGCCGGAAGCGATGGCCTGCAAGGTGAGGCCGTTGCCCAGCGCATTCGCCCCATTGGCGCGGTCGAGATCAAGGACGTCAACGACGTGGCTTCACTGAAGAGCGGCGAGCAAGTGTTCGGCGCTCAATGCTCGACCTGCCACGCATCCGGCCTGGCCGGCGCGCCGAAGTTCGGTGACGCTGCTGCCTGGGCCCCGCGCGTGGGCCAGGGCTACGAAGTACTGCTGACGCATGCGCTGAAGGGCAAAGGCGCGATGGGCCCGCAAGGCGGCGGTGATTTCAGCGATTTCGAAATCGGCCGTGCGGTGGTTTATTTGGCCAACAAGGGCGGCGCCAAGTTCGATGAGCCCAAGCCGGCAGCCGCAGCAGCTTCTGGCGTGGACGCCAGTGCAGCCGCAGCGCCCGAAGCCGCTTCGGCGGCTGCCTCGGCAGCATCAAAGTAAGAAGCTCACCGGCGGGGCCTGGGCCGACTGAAATCGCCCACGCCCAATGCTCCGGTCATGCCAGCCGACATAGCCGGCTTACCTGCCTAACACGGCAAGTACGTGCAATATGTGATCCTTGGCGGCGCACTTGCAACCGCCGACCCTCGATCTCAGACCACCGGACGCTGGCCCAGCGCCGCCGGGCTCAGGCAGTACCTAAAGCGGCCAGCCAGTTCATCGAAACGCAAGGCGTCCACCGACCAGAAACCCTGCTCGATCGCATCGGCGGCCGCTTCCATGTCCAGGGTGTGCACGAGGCCCAAGCCAAGTTCGGTCGCGATGAACAGGCGCCCTTGTTCGTCCGTACAAGCAGACTGATAGCCTGCCTCGCGCCCAGTGTGTGATCTCAGCTGTGGCGCAGCACCGGCTCGCGCCTGCAGGCGCCAGACCCAGGGCGCAGCTTCCAGCTCCAGATAGACGCGCTGCGGCCCGTTCTGAAAGAACCAGCAGCCACGTTCATCGCGCTCGTAGTTGCGCTCGATGAACTCGCGCAGTTTGTCGTGCTCGATGCGGCTGCCCTTGACCTTCGGGAACGGTCCAGCGGCCTGAATGCGTTCGTCACGCATGTACCAGTCGCCACGGGCGTCGAGCGCCAGCCAGCCATAGCAGTCGGGCACATTCGGCCATTTCTTCAATGCCGCCTTGACCATGTCGTCCATCACGCGCCTCCTGCGTGCTTGCCCACCCAGGCCATCAACTGCTCCGGTAGCGTCATGACATGGCCTGGCCAACGGCCGCGCGCAAAGCCGACATGCCCGCCATGCTCGGGCTGCCACAGAGTGACCCACGGGCCGACCTCGGGCTGCCGTGGCAGGCTGCGTGATGGCACGAACGGGTCGTTGTGGGCATTCAACACCAAGGTCGGAACGCGGATCTGCTTCAGGTGGGGCTTGGCCGAACCGCGCTTCCAGTAATCGTCGGCATTGCGAAAGCCGTGCACGGGTGCGGTAAACACGTTGTCGAAGCCGTAGATGTCACGCACAGCCTTCAACTCATTTGCATCGAACAAGCCCGGGTGCTGTGCCAGCTTGCGCAACGCCTTCGGCACCATCGTGCGCAGGAACATGCGCGAATAGACCTGCTGATTGAAGCCACGGCGGATGGCCTCGCCGCCTGCGGCCAGGTCGATCGGCGACGACACCGCGCACACCGCGTTGGCAATGCGCGCCGCGCTGTCGCCGGCTTCTTCGGCCCAACGCAGCAAGGCATTGCCGCCCAGCGATACACCTACCGCTGCAATCGGCCCGGTACGCCGGTTGCGCATGCCTTGCAGCACCCAGCCGATCTCTTCGAAATCGCCCGCGTGGTAAGCCCGCGGCGCAAGGTTGATCTCACCGGAGCAGCCGCGGAAATGCGGCACGGCGTAGTCCCAGCCGTTATCGCGTGCCCAGCAGCCGAAGGCCTGCGCGTAATGGCTGCCCGATGAGCCTTCGAGGCCATGGAACAGCACCAGCAGCGGCCGCGTCGGCAAGCCGGAGGCCGCATCGGCAGCCGCTTTTTCAAGCGGCACGGATGCCTCGTTCACACCCCAGTCGACATCGATGAAATCCTGATCGGGCGTGGTCCAGCGCTCACGGCGAAAGAGCGGCGCCGGGCCATGGAAGCGGCGCGAGAACAACGCCGGCCAGATGGTCTGCAGGTTGCCGCCGACAGCGCCACGACCTGCCAGCCACGCCGGCGCACGGTAATCCTTCATCAGTGCAGAACGGAGGGCGCGTCGCCCATCTCCGGCATGTCGGAGGTCGAGCCGGGGCTCGCATGGTGCGCCACCATGCGCCAGCCTTGGGAGGTTTTGACATAGACATTGGTCGCGATGACCCAGATCGCCTGCGGGCCATCCGGGGTCATCATCTGAATCCGCTCCAGCACGCTGTGGACCGCGCTGTCATGGGTGATGATGCGACGCACCTTCTCCGGGTAAGCCTCCACGGTGGTGGCCGACAGCATCGCCTCGAAGCTTGCCCGCACCGCGGCCGGCCCGACGAGCCGGGTGCCACCGGGGTGCACGCAGCAGATGTCGTCGTCGTCGGACCACACGCCCATCAGCTTGTCGACGTCACCGCGTTGCAGCGCTTCGTAAAACTGTTGTTCGGTGTCGTCGGACGAGGTCATCAGCGCAGCAACAGGAAGCTTGGGACGGGTCATCGGCAGGTCTCGGTGGAAGATCTCAATGGAAGATCACGGTTTTCTGACCGTTCAACAGCACGCGGTGTTCAACGTGCCAGCGCACTGCGCGGGCCAGCACCATGCATTCGACATCGCGGCCCACGGCAGTGAAACCCTGCGCGCTGTGCGAGTGGTCGACGCGGGCCACATCCTGCTCAATGATCGGGCCTTCGTCGAGATCGGCGGTCACGTAATGCGCGGTGGCGCCGATCAGCTTCACACCGCGGTCATGCGCCTGGAAATACGGCTTCGCGCCCTTGAAGCTGGGCAGGAAGCTGTGGTGGATGTTGATCGCGCGGCCCTTCAGGAAGCTGCAAAACGCCGGGCTCAGGATCTGCATGTAGCGCGCAAGCACCACCAGATCGATCTGGTGTTCGGTGATCAGCGCCTCGACCTGTTGCTCCTGGGCGCGCTTGGCGTCGGCCGTGCTTCCGACCGCCAGCGGCAGGTGATGAAACGGGATTCCATAACGCGCTGCCAGATCGGAGAAAGTCGCGTGGTTCGATACGATCGCCGGGATGTCGATCGCCAATTGGCCCGAATGCCAGCGATACAGCAGGTCGTTCAGGCAATGCCCATGCTGGCTCACCATCAACAGCACCCGCGGGCGGCGGGCCAGCGCATGGAAGGTGGCGTCCATGCCGAACTGCTCGCGCACGCTGGTGAAGAGATTGTTCAGCGTCTGGGCATCGGCCAGATGCGGCGGCGCCTCGAAGTGCACTCGCATGAAGAACAGGCCGGTGCTGTAGGTGCCGGTGTCATCGGGCAGGTCACCGAACTGCTGTGAATCGACGATGTTGCAACCCGCCTGATACAGCAGGCCGGACACCGCATAGACGATGCCTTTGGCATCGCGACACGACAGGGTGAGAACGAATTCGCGCGAGTTCTGCATGGTGTGCGAATTGTACGGACGGGGGCTCACACCCTCGCTTGCAGCTCGGCCATTTATTCCAGCCGGAAGCGCAGGCCGCAGGGCCGGCCGTCGCCGGTGAACATCAGCCGCAAGCGCAGCCCGCTACCAGCACCGAGCGACAGGCACATGACACCCAGCCGTCATCGTTCTAGCGAAGGCCCGCGATCGTTTGATCAGCAAAGATTCATCAGCAAAGGCCACGCTGTCAGCGCGGCTGCTGAAGATCGGTTGCGTCAGCCGACCGCGAGCGATGCGTCTTGCAGCGCGAGCTGCACGCGATCGGGCGTGACACCGGTCAGGCAGCGGTAGTGGCCAAAGCGGCAGGTGCGCTCAAAACACGGCGCGCAATCGAGCTGCAGTTCTTCCTTCAGCCAGATCACGCGGGCGCGGGCGTTCAATGGCGGCGTGTGCTCCGGGCTGGTCGAGCCGAAGACAGCGACCTGCGGAATGCCGAAGGCGGCGGCCACATGCATCAGGCCCGAATCGTTGCTGACCACGCCACGGGCGGCGGCGATCAAGGCCATCGCATCGATCAGCGAGATCTTGCCGGCCAGCACGCGGCAGGCGTCAGGCGCGGCATGCGAGATCTCTTCACACAGCGCGGCCTCTTTGCCGGAGCCGAGCAGGGCCACCGGCAGGCCACTTTGCCGATGCAGCGCGCGCGCCAGGTCGGCATAGTGGCTGGCCGGCCAACATTTGGCCAGGCCGTATTCGGCGCCCGGTGCGAAAGCCCAGTAGCCCTGGAGCGACAGGCCGACATTGCCCGTAGCGCGCTCCAGCACGGCCGGGTCGAAATGCAGCTTCGGCCTGACCTCGCCTTGCAACGCAGATCCGGCCAAGGCCGCATAAAACGCCACCATCGGCGGGCGACCCTTCGGGCTCGGCCAGCGCTCGTTGAGCAGCAGATAGCGCCCTTCGCCGTGATAGCCCACGCGCCGAGGAATGCGCGCGAGAAAAGGCAGCAGCGCCGACTTCAGCGAATTGGGCAGCACATAAGCCGCATCGAAGCGGCCACGCCATTCGGCCCCGATGCGGCGGCGCGCGGCCCAGTCGAGCCGGCCATGCGCGAACGGCAGCTCGATCACCTCGGCCACCTCGGGCATCGCCCGATACACCGGCGCGACCCAGGGCAAGGCGGCCACGGTCAGGCGCTCACCGCGCGCAGCGAGCCGCGCCATCAGCGGCTGCGACATCACCGCATCGCCAATCCACTGCGGCGCGATGACCATCGCGCGGCTCATCAGTACCTCCTCAATGCCCGTGCAGCTTCTCGCCCGCCTTGAGTTGGTAGACCGTGCCACAGTAAGGGCACTTGCCATGGCCGGTGGAGGCCACGTCGATGAAGACTTTCGGATGGTTGCTCCACAGCGCCATCTTCGGGTTCGGGCAGGCGACCACGCCGGGGCCTTGCACGTCAGCGGCCACCACTTCGATCACCGCTTGCGTCTGCGTCTTGGTGTTCATTGCTTTGTCTTGTCCTTCAAGCCGCGTTCAAACGGCGGTCAGCCATTCGGCGTACTTCGGGTTGCGCCCATTCACGATGTCGAAGAAGGCGCTCTGGATTTTCTCGGTGATCGGCCCGCGCGAGCCCTGGCCGATCTCGATGCGGTCGAGTTCGCGGATCGGCGTCACTTCAGCGGCGGTGCCGGTGAAGAAGGCTTCATCGCTGATGTAGACCTCATCGCGGGTGATGCGCTTTTCCTTCAGCTCCAAGCCCAAGTCTTTGCAGATCGCGAAGATGGTGTTGCGGGTGATGCCGTTCAGCGCGCCGGCCGACAAGTCGGGCGTATAGACCACGCCGTTCTTGATCACGAAGATGTTTTCGCCCGCGCCTTCGGAGACGAAGCCGGAGGCATCGAGCAGCAGCGCCTCGTCATAGCCGTCTTCGGTGGCTTCCATGTTGGCGAGGATGGAGTTCGTGTAGTTGCTGACTGCCTTGGCCTGCGTCATCGTGATGTTGACGTGATGGCGCGTGTAGCTGCTGGTCTTCACACGGATGCCGCGCCGCAGGCCTTCTTCGCCGAGATAAGCGCCCCACGACCAGGCCGCGACCATCAGGTGGATCGTGTTGCCCTTGGGCGAGACGCCGAGCTTCTCAGAGCCGATCCAGGTCAGCGGGCGCAGGTAGCAGCTCTCGAGCTTGTTCTCGCGCACCACGGTGCGCTGCGCTTCCATCACTTCATCGAGCGAGAACGGGATCTTCATGCGCAGGATCTTGGCGCTGTTGAAGAGCCGCTCGGTGTGCTCGCGCAGCCGGAAGATCGCGGTGCCTTGCGCCGTGTTGTAGGCACGCACGCCTTCGAAAGCGCCGCACCCGTAGTGCAGCGTGTGGGAGAGCACGTGGATCTTGGCGTCGCGCCAATCCACCAGTTGCCCGTCCATCCAGATTTTTCCGTCGCGATCGGCCATCGACATGGCAGGCTCCTGTGGGATTCAGTCAAGCCGGTGATTTTAGGCTGCGACCGCCGGTGGCGTGGGTTCGTCGACAGACGGTGGTCGCTCCAGTGACCAGCGGGCCAGCCGCGGCCCTTCGAACACGAGCGTCACCGAGCTGTCGGCGTCATCGCGCCACACCCAGCTGTCAGGTGCGCCATCCAGCGGCCGGCCGAGGCTGCGTGTCAACGAGACGACCTGCATCAGCGTCATGCCGCGCTTGAGCTTGGCATTCAGCATCACGGCGCTGCCGATGTGGCCGATCGGCGCACTGCCGGCGTTCTTCATCACCCGCAACGCGCGGCCGAACTGCAATAGCAACCAGAAGACGATGACGGTGACGGCCATCACGACACCCGGCCAGCGATAAGACTGCCAGGCCGCAGCCAAGGCGATGGCGGCCAAGGCCCACCCGAGAAATGGATTCATGGGCGGGATGGTAGACCGCCATGTCGCAACCGGGCTGCGTGGTTCCCGCAGCGTGGGACAGCCCCTTGGCGCTGGCAGTGCTCGAAGGACGATCAGCGCAGGCCGGCGCCTGGCCACAACGCCGCAGCCGCTGCGCCCTTGGCGGCCGCCTTCAGCGTGGTCGAGATCGGCACGACCAGCGTGTGCAAGCTGCCGGAGAAGAACAGCGTGTTGTCGTCGGGGCTCAGCGTTGACGACAGGGAGGCCCAGCAGTTCGAGTTCTGATCCGGCACGCAAGTACTCGGGTAGTCGTTGATTTCGAAATAGCCAAGCACCGGAAAGCCGGCAGGATCGGCCGATGCCGCACTGCTGTTGATCACATAAACGCGCGGCTTGAGGCCCGATGCCGATGACTCCTGGAAGCCCGTGTTCGGATAAGCCAATAGATAAACGCGCGCGCCGTTCGAGCTGATTTGGGCGGCCGCCACCAACCAGCCCGACTGATCGGCTGCAGGCACGCGCACCAGGCCGAGCAGGTCGTCGTTGCTGTCGATCACGCGCGCCATGTCCACCAGAACACGCTGGCCATCGTGAGTGAAGCGAAGGTCAAAGGGCGAACGAACCTTCGGCGTCGAAGTCAGTTTGCCGCTGGCTGTATCCACCTTGACCGCGTAATAGGTATCGTCACTGCCGCTCAGGCCCGCGTTCTGACGGCCCAGCAGACCGCTGCCGTTGCGCGGCACGGTGAATGTCGGCCCCTGATGGAAGATGAACCGGGCCGACGGGTCAAGTTGTGCGTCACCCGGAACGCTGGCCTCCCCGGTCAGCAGGTCAATGCTCGTCACCGTTTTGAATGGGCTGCCATTGAATTGGTCTAGGCTCAACCACAGACGTGAATCTGCGGTGATCGACAAGCCCTGCGCTTGGAAAAACGGGCGGTCGTCGGTCAGGGTCTGACTCAGCGGTAAACGCACCTTCAGGTCGGCACCGTTGTTCGGGTCCAGCCAGCGCAGTTCACCCGCCACCATTGCGGCGATGAGCGACGTGCCGTCCGGGCTGAGCGCAATGTCGAACAAATCGTCGGCAACCAGCGGTGTATTCGTCCAGGCCGTGCCGTTGAACGACAGGCGCGTCAGTGCGTTGGCGCGGGTCGAGGTGCGGACCAGGTACAGCGAGCGGCGCTCGGCGTCATAGATCATCGATTTCGCGTCGCCAGCCAGCGAAGGCAACGCGGCATAGGCCAGGGTCTGCGCCGCCACTGTTTTCAAGGTGGCCGAACCGGTGGACTGACTCAACGCGTTCGAGGCCTGGACGACGGCGCTGGCCGCGTTGACGGCCGGCAGCTGCACCTGAAGCACCCGGTCGTTGATGCGCGTCACCTGGGTCGGCGTGATGCCCGAAAGCGAAAGTGTGGCTGCGGGGTTCAGCATGCCGTCGAAGCCTCGGCCCGTCACCAGCACCTGCGCCGGCTTGCCACGAACCACGAGGTAAGGCGCCACCGCATGAACTTCGGGCAGCTTCTTTTCAATCGACACGGCCAGCTTGCCGGTCGGCACGTTGGGCAGATCGGTGGTGATGTTGATGAGGCCGGCTGCGGTGCTGAAGTTGGCGAGGGCGGCAACACCCTCCGGCGTGACATGCCAGCGCAGCGGCGCGTCTGCCGTGCCGATGGTGGTGTCAAGTTGCAGCCACGGCGTGGTGGTGCTTGCGGTCCAGTTGAAAGGCAGGCTGCCGGCAACCTGCACCGTGGTGCTTCGGGCCAAGGTGGCCAGCGTGGCGTCGGCATCGACAAGCACACCTTGCGCAGCCGCCATGTCCAGACCCTCTCCGACCACCAGCGTCACGTAGATCGATTGATCCAGCGACTGGAAGCCCGAGCTGAAACGAATGTTGCCGATGTAGGTGCCGGGCAGCAGGTTCAGCGCGTTGGCGTTGACGCTCCAGGTGCCGTCCCCATTCGACTGCGTGCTGAGCCAGCTGCCCTCGATGCTGTTGCCGGAGCTGTCACCGTAACGAACGCTGGCGCTGAGTTCGGAAGTCCAGCTTGGCGGCGTGACCGTGATGCTCTGTGATGCGGCCTTGCCCGTGGCACCCACGTTGAAGTTCAGCGTGTTGGTCGAGACCTGCAGGTCGTGATCGCCACCTGCGGCTGTCACCGTCAAGCCCACCTGCAGCTCGGCAGAAAAAATACCGCTCCTCACGCTCACGCTGCCGCCGTAAGTGCCGATCGGTAGTGGGCGCGTGACGACCGTGAAGCCGTCGGCATTGACGTCTTTCACCGACAGCCACTGTTCACCCTGAGCCACCGTGGCGGTAAAGCTGGGTTCGACGCCCGGCCGCTCGACCGCGATGTGTGCCGACGCCTGCTGGCCGGCCGTCGCGCTCAGGGTCGAGAACGGCGGCGTGACGGACAGCCCGTGGTGCACGATGTTCGTGTAGCTCACCGCCACCGGCGAGCCGGAAAACTGCCGCGTACAGTTCGGATCAGGGCAGGCCTGCAGAATTACGCGGCCGGTGTAAGTGCCGGGCGCAAGATCAGTGCGAGGCGTGAAGCTGAAGAAGGCGGTCGAGCCCTTCAGCGAGGTCGTGACCCCGCTGGGCGAGAAACCTTCGCCTTCGATGAGCACCGCGACGTAAACGTTACCGCCCGGGTCCCCGGTGCCCGTGGCGGTGATCGTCTGGGCCTGGGGAGTGACGCCCTGGATGTAGTCGAACCCCATTGATGTCTGGCTGACGCTGACGCGAAAGCCCCCCGAACCCGGGCCATCTCCACCACCTCCGCCACCGCAAGCCGTTAAGCCCAAAGAAAGGGCCAAAGCCCAGCCCATGGCCACCCAGGCCATCTTCAATTGCCGCATGTTCATTCCCTCGCCAAACCCGCTTGTTTGATATTTTTGGCTGTGGCTCCCGCCACAGCCGGCGGCATTCTGCCGCCCGCGGCCCACTCACATCCCCAGTAAACACGGGGTCGTGCGGTTACTGAACGCGCGATACAGGCTTAGCGATAAGAGCTGCGCGGACCGAGTCTTGAAGCTTGGTGTTCAGGCCTTGCGCTCGGTCTTGGGCGCGCGGTGGATACGGATCGGTTGCGGCTGGCCTGGGCCGCCGGCGGGCGGCTTGGCGCCGTCGCAGCCATCGCAGTTGCAGCTGCCGCCCCCTTTGGCGGCGCGTCGCAGCGGCTTCGCGAATGGCTCGGGCAACGGCCAGTGGAGCAGTCGCGCGGCCAGGCCGCGGCGCATCACGCCTGGCATCAGCGCCCACACGGCATAAGCGCAGCAACTCGCGACGATCAGACCCACCAGCAGGTTTTGCATCTTCGGCCTCTTTCTTTCAGGTCAGGCGCTGAGCCACAGCGTGACGTGGTACGTGATGAAGGATGCGAGATAGGCCAGCGCGAACATGTAGCCGGCCATCAACAACGGATAACGCCAGGAGTTGGTCTCGCGCTTCACGACCGCCAGCGTCGACATGCATTGCGGCGCAAACACATACCAGGCGATCAGCGAAAAGGCCGTGGCCATCGACCAGCTGTGCGAGATCACCGGCGCCAGCGAATCGGCCACCTCGCCTTCTGCCGCAGACAACGCGTAGACCGTGCCGAGCGCGCCGACCGCCACTTCACGCGCCGCCAGGCCTGGCACCAGCGCAATCGAGATCTGCCAGTTGAAGCCGATCGGCGCAAAGATCACCTGCAGCCACTGGCCCAGCGTGCCGGCCAGGCTGTATTGGATGGCCGGGCCGGTGGCGCCTTCGGGCGGCGCGGGGTAGCTGGCAAGAAACCACAGCACCACGGTCAGCGCGAAGATGATCGTGCCGACACGGCTGATGAAGATGCGCGCGCGCTCCCACAGACCGAGCAGCAGGTTGCGCGTGCTGGGCCAGCGATAAGGCGGCAGCTCCAGCATCAGCGGCTGGTAGTTCGACTTGGCCCAGGTGCGCTTGAAGACCCAGGCCACCGCCATCGCCGACAGCACCCCCACCACATACAGCACGAACAGCGTGATGCCCTGGATGTTGAACGGGCCGACAGCGCGCGAAGGCACGAACGCACCGATCAACAGTGCATACACCGGCAGGCGCGCCGAGCAGGTCATCAGCGGCGCGATCATGATCGTCGCCAGGCGGTCGCGCCAGTTCGGGATCGTGCGTGTGGCCATGACGCCCGGGATCGCGCAGGCAAAGCTCGACAGCAGCGGGATGAAGGCCCGGCCCGACAAGCCGACCTTGCCCATCACGGTGTCGAGCAGAAAGGCGGCGCGCGGCAGGTAGCCCGAGTCTTCCAGCACCAGGATGAACAGGAACAGGATCAGGATCTGCGGCAGGAACACCAGCACCATACCGGCGCCCGCGATCACGCCATCGACCAGCAGGCTGCGCAACGGACCGTCGGCCAGGTGCCCGTTGATCCATTCGCCGGTGAAGGCCTGGGCCTCCTTGATGGCGTCCATCGGCACGTTGGCCCACGAAAACACCGCCTGGAACATCAGGAACAACAGCAGCGCAAGCAACGCGAGGCCCCAGACCGGGTGCATCACGATCGCATCGAGCCGGTGGTTGAAGCGCTTGAACTGCGCGGCTTGCGGTGCGGCCAATGCCAGGATGCGCCTCACTTCGCGCTGCAACTCGGCAGCGCCGGGGGCCGGGTTGCTTTCGGCGCTGGCAGTCGGCCAGCTGGTGTGGCGCTCCAACTGTGTCAATAAATCGGCGTGGCCGTGGCTTTGCACCGCCACCGTTTCGACCACCGGCATGCCCAGCTCGATGCTGAGCCGGGCGATGTCGATCTTCAGGCCGCGCGCACGGGCCACATCGGCCATGTTCAGCGACACCAGCATTGGCAGGCCCAGGCGCTTGAGTTCGAGCACCAGGCGCAGATTCATCGGCAGGTTGGTCGCATCGACCACCGCAACGATCGCATCGGGCGCGGCCTCACCGGCGCGCTGGCCCATCACCATCTCGCGCGTCACTTCTTCATCGGGCGTCGACGGCGTCAGGCTGTAGGTGCCGGGCAGATCGATCACCGAGACGACGCGGCCATCACGCAGCGTGGTGGTACCGACCTTGCGCTCGACCGTCACGCCGGCGTAGTTCGCGACCTTCTGGCGCGCACCGGTCAGCAGATTGAACAGCGCGGTCTTGCCGCAATTCGGGTTGCCGACCAGCGCGACGCGCAGCGGCAGCAAGGCTGCACCGCTCATGGCACCGACACCTCGACGCATTGCGCTTCCAGCTTGCGCAGTGCCAGCATGGTTTCACCGATCTGCACCGCCAGCGGCTCGCGCCCACCCGGCCCGCGCCGCAGCACATGCACCGGCTCGCCCGGCAAAAAGCCCAGCTCGCCCAGACGGCGTAGCAATTGCCCATCGGCCTGGGTGGAACCAGGGCTGACGGCAATGACGGTGCCTCGGGCGCCGTTCGGCAAATCGGATAGACGGGGAGAAGACATCATGCGCAATCAAGTCCGGCGAGTTGCGAATGATAATAACTCTTATCTCCCATTTGACGTGTGAGGGGGTATGTGGTGACGGGAGTCGCGTTCTCGTCATCGAATTCGGGGCGAGGCCTTCACTCATGAACGAGCCCTGGATTGGCCACGCGCCGAGCGCCAGCGCCTCACGGCGCAGCGACTCCATCCGATCCGTCTGCTCAGGCCACTCGCCCAGTGCGCAAGGCCCGCGCCCAATCCGGCCGGCCCTGCCGCTCGGCCTGCACGGCGGCTGCTTCGAAGTCATAGGCGACGCGCCGCCATTCGATGTGCCAGCCTTCGGCGTCGCGTGTCAGCAAGGCATAACGCGCCTGCGGCGCTCCGTTCTCGATCCGATGCGGGTGCGGATGGCTGTCGTCATAGGCCGGCAACCCGACGCTGCCAGGGTTGACGACCTGACGCCCGTCCGCCAAACGCAGACTGCGCGGCACGTGCGTGTGCCCGCACAGAACCATCGCATGCGGCACACCGCGCATCGCATCGCCCAGCCGCTCGCTCACTTCTGCGGACGTGGCCGCGCGTACGCCGGCACTGATCGGGGCGTCATCGGTCACCGTCTCCAGCAAATACTGCAGATCGCTTTGCGGCGTGCCGTGACACAGCAGCAGCTCATCGCTCCAGCGCAAGTGGTCCGGCAGCGACGCCAGCCAAGCCCGCTGCCGATCATTGAGTTGCTGCGCCGCATGGCGGTCCGCCGCGCTCATCTGCACCAGCGACTGTGTCAACAACTGCCGCTCGTGGTTGCCGGCCAGGGTCGGCAAGGCAAGCGCCATCAAACGATCGGCCGTCTCGGCCGGCCACAACGGGCCGGAGACGATGTCGCCCAGGTTCACCGTCAGATCGACACCTGCCATCGCGATATCGGCGAGCACCGCGTTGAGCGCCGGCAGGTTGCCATGCACATCGCTGATCGCCGCAAGCTTCATCGTGATGCCGGTCTACAAGCTGCGCGCCAGGTCGATTGCCTGCTCGATGCGCTCGACCACGTGAATCGTCAAGCCTTCGATCGGCTTCTTCGGTGCATTGGCCTTCGGCACCAGCGCCACGCTGAAGCCGAGTTTCGCCGCCTCCTTCAAGCGCTCTTGCCCACGCGGCGCCGGCCGCACTTCACCGGCCAGGCCGACTTCGCCGAACGCGATGAAGCCGCGCGGCAAGGCCCGCCCGCGCAGCGAACTCTGGATTGCCAGCATCACCGCCAGGTCGGCCGCCGGCTCGCTGATGCGCACGCCACCGACCGCGTTGACGAACACGTCCTGATCCATGCAGGCGATGCCGGCATGGCGATGCATCACCGCCAGCATCATCGCCAGGCGATCGCGGTCCAGGCCCACGCTCAAGCGGCGCGGGCTGGGCCCGCCGGAATCGACCAGCGCTTGGATCTCCACCAGCATCGGCCGCGTGCCTTCCAGCGTGACCAGCACGCACGAGCCCGGCACCGGTTCGCCATGCGTCGACAGGAAGATCGCACTCGGGTTCGCGACACCCTTCAGGCCCCTCTCGGTCATCGCAAACACGCCGATCTCATTGACCGCGCCGAAGCGGTTCTTGATCGCACGCACCAGGCGAAAGCTCGAATGCGTGTCGCCCTCGAAATACAGCACGGTGTCGACGATGTGCTCCAGCACGCGCGGCCCGGCCAGCGCGCCTTCCTTGGTCACATGACCAACCAGAATGATCGCGGTGCCGCTGCTCTTGGCAATGCGCGTCAGCTGCGCCGCACATTCGCGCACCTGCGCTACCGAGCCCGGCGCCGAGGTCAGCTGGTCGCTGTACATCGTCTGGATCGAGTCGATCACGCACACCGCCGGCTGCTCGGCGTCGATCGTTGCGGCGATTTTCTCCAGCTGGATCTCGGCGATCACCCGCACCTGCGAGCCATCGAGCCCGAGCCGGCGCGAACGCAAAGCCACCTGCGCGCCCGACTCTTCACCCGTCACATACAAGGTGCGCACCACACGCGACAACGAATCGAGCGCCTGCAGCAGCAAGGTCGACTTGCCGATGCCCGGATCGCCGCCGATCAACACCACGCCGCCAGCCACCAGCCCACCGCCGAGCACGCGATCGAGTTCGTCCTGCCCGGTCGGCTGGCGCTCGACGTCCGACGCCTCGATCTCGCTCAGCGTGGCCACCGGCTGCGCCGCCGCCAGCGATTGATAACGGTTCTTGGCCGGCGCCTCCGCAACCGATTCGATCAAGGTGTTCCACGCGCCACAACTCGGGCACTTGCCCAGCCACTTTGGGCTGGTGCCACCGCACTCGGTGCAGATGTAAAGGGTTTTGGGTTTGCTCACACGCTGACTGTAGCGGCAGCCCCTGAACCCAAAGCCCCGGTAAAGTCGAGGCCTCGTGCCGACAGCCTTTCGCTTGTTGTGATGCCTGATGGCATGTGGCATGTGGCTCAAAAACGAACGATGGCGATGCCGCCGCCCACCGCTTTGCAATGAAGGCCTGGGCCCCTCGGCCCGCTCAGGAAACGCGTCATGGAACTTCACATCTGGCTTCCCTTCTTTGCGGCTTCATGGGCCATCAGCCTGTCGCCTGGCGCCGGCGCGGTGGCGGCGATGAGTTCGGGGCTGAACCATGGCTTTGCGCGCGGCTACTTCACGACCTTTGGTCTGGTGCTGGGCATCTGGACGCAGGTCATCGTCGTCGGGCTCGGGCTGGGGGCGCTGATCGCGACCTCCAGCATCGGCTTTGCCATCGTCAAATGGCTGGGCGTGGCTTACCTCGTCTGGCTGGGCATCAAGCAGTGGCGCGCACCGGCCGTGCCCATGGTGGCCGAGAGCGACGGGCAGGCGGTCGTGCCACGCCGCTTGCTGGTGCTGCGCGGGTGGATGCTCAACGCCGTCAACCCGAAGGGCACGGTGTTTCTGCTGGCCGTGGTGCCGCAGTTCCTTGATCTTCACCAAGCGCTTGCACCGCAATACGCGGTCATCGGCGCCACGCTGGGCTTCACCGACCTCGTGGTGATGGCCGGCTATACCGCCCTCGCCTCGCGCGTGCTGCGGCTGCTGAAATCGCCCAAGCAGATCAGGGTGATGAACCGAACGTTCGGCGGCTTGTTCGTTGCGGCCGGCAGCCTGCTGGCGATGTTCAAGCGCACCTAACCCTCATTCAACGCGGCGTTGGGTACCATTCGGTGATGGCCGAATCGATGGCCGACTACCGATCTTCGCCGTGACCCACCTCTTCCCAGCCGCCGCCGCGTCGGCAGGCGATGCGCCTTTGCCCGATCACGTGCCGGAGACCGCCTTCGGCCTCTGGTTTTTGCGCACACCCACCTGGACGACACACGTGCTCGAGCGCGCGCTGGTCGATCTGGAGCGGCTGATTCCCGAGCGCCGCAGCAGCTATCCGGTGGTGGTGGATGTGGGCTGCGGCTGGGGCCGCTCGCTGCCGAAGCTGCAGCAGCGCTTTGCGCCGCAGCGCCTGATCGGCGTCGACATCGATCCCGAGATGCTGGCGGCTTCGGCGCGCGAAGCGGCACAGGCCGGCATTCACGCCGAACTGCTGCAGTGCTCGAGCTCGGCGCTGAACCTGGCCGATCACAGCGTCGACCTGCTGTTCTGCCACCAGACCTTTCATCACCTGATCGAGCAGGAAGCCGCCATCGCCGACTTCTACCGCGTGCTCAAGCCCGGCGGCGTGATGCTGTTTGCCGAATCGACCAAGCGTTACATCCACTCGTGGATCATTCGGCTGCTGTTTCGTCACCCGATGGAAGTGCAAAAGACGGCGCCGGAATACCTGGCGCTGGTCCGCAGCGCCGGCTTCGATGTCGCGCCCGCGTCGATCTCCCATCCTTACCTCTGGTGGAGCCGCGAAGACCTGGGGCTGATCGAGCGGCTGCTGCGCGTCAAGCCCCGCGCGGTGCGTGAAGAAACGCTGATCAATCTGGTGGCGGTCAAACCATTGCCGGCTGCAAGGGCCTGATCACGGGACATCGCCAGGCTTTGCGGCAGCAAAGCTTTTGGCAACACAGATCGATCGCGACCGGCCTATTCGTGCACCTTGCCGCGCGAGGCCTTCAAGCCGCTGCGCTGGCTCTTGCCTTCGAGCCGGCGCCGCTTCGAGCCCATCGTCGGCCGCGTGGCCTTGCGCGCGCGCTGGACGGCGGCTGCGCTGTCGACCAGGTCTTGCAGGCGTTGCAAGGCGTCTTGCCGATTCATGTCCTGGCTGCGTGAGGTTTGCGCCTTGATGACGACCACACCTTCGCCGGTGATGCGCTGATCGGACATCGCTAAGAGCCGCTCTTTGACGGGCTCGGGCAGCGACGACGCGCGGATGTCGAAGCGCAGGTGCACCGCACTCGACACCTTGTTGACGTTTTGCCCGCCCGCGCCTTGCGCGCGGATGGCGGTGAACTCCACCTCGGACGGGTCAACGATCGGCGCCATGGCTCAGCGAAACAGATCGACGATCGACACCGCCTGCGGATGCAAATACTGCAACCACGCGCCGAACAAGGCGCTGGCCGCCACCAGCAACACGCCCGCGAACCAGGTCTTACCGACGATGCCCAACAGCGCGTCGCCGGGGTCCGCAGGCGCACGGCGCAAGGTACGCCGTGCGATCAAGGTGCCGATCACGAACTGCAGCGCCACTTCGGCGAGCAAGCTGGCCAGGCCATCGGCGAACAAGGCCGATGACATACCCATCCATGACAACGCGCCCATCAACACCAGCAACACCAGCGCCGGGATCAGCAGCAACCAGGCGCCTTCGTCGAAGCTGAACAGCTCGCTGATGCCGTCAAGCCAGTCGCTGTCGGATGAGTTCTTCGCCTTGTCTTCGCGTTCGACATCGAAGGCCTTCTCTTCGGCAGAAGCCAGCTCGGCCAGATGCGCCTCGCGCTGGATCAGCGACGCGAAGTGCGACAACCACCAACGCACGCCCACCACCAGGCCCAGCCCGTAGATCACGATCGCATTGATCGTGTAGCGCGCCATTGGCGAAGCCAAGTGCATGCCGTGCAGCAGCAGCCAGCTCGTCGCCAAGCCGACCGACAGGCACCATCCCACCAACAGCCAGCCATGCAGGCGCAAGCGCCGCCGCGTGCGCGGGTTGAGCCGCCGCAGGCTCATGCCACCGAGGTCGGCACGCGCAGGGCCAAAGCGCACATCAGCTCATAGCCGATGGTGCCGGACGGCTGCGCCACCTCGTCGATCGGCAACAGGCTGCCTTGCGGCCCACGGCCCCACAGCGTGACTTCGCTGCCCACCTCGGCCTGCGGCACCGGCGTCAGGTCAACGGTGATCATGTCCATCGACACCCGGCCGACCAGTTGCGTGCGCACGCCATCGACCAGCACCGGCGTTCCCAGCGGTGCCGAGCGTGGATAGCCATCGCCATAGCCGCAGGCCACCACGCCGATGCGCATCTCGCGTTCGGCCCGATAGAGGCTGCCATAGCCCACGCTGTGGCCAGGCTGCAATTGCTGCACGGCGATGAGCTTCGATCGCAAGCTCATCGCCGGCTGCAGGCCCCAGTCGGCGATGCTGTTCGATGGATAGTTAGGCGACGAGCCATACAACATGATGCCGGGGCGCACCCAGTCGCCGCGCATCTCGGGCCGCTCGGGCGCGAAACGCAAGGTCGACGCGCTGTTGCTGATCGAGCGTTCGCCCGGCAAGTCATGCACCGTCTCTTCGAACACCGCCATCTGATCGGCCACGCCGCGCGAGGTGGTGACATCGCCATCGGCGTCCGACAAGTGCGTCATCAGCGTGATGCCGTCGACCTGCGTCAGCCCCGACAGGCGACGCCAGGCATGGCGAAACGCTGCGGGCGTGAAGCCGAGCCGGTTCATGCCGCTGTTCATCTTCAGGAACACCTGATGTGGCCAGGTCGTCTTGTGGATGGCCAGCCAATCGATCTGCGACTCATGGTGGATGGTGTGCCACAGGTTCAGGCGCGAGCACAGCTCCAGGTCACGCGCCTCGAAACAGCCTTCGAGCAACAGGATCGGGCCACGCCAGCCAAGCTCGCGAATGCGTTGCGCCTCGGCCAGATCGAGCAAGGCAAAACCATCGGCGCCCTGCAGTCCGGGATAAGCCCTCTCGATGCCATGGCCGTAGGCATTGGCCTTCACGACGGCCCAGACCTTCGCGTCGGGTGCGCACTGCCGGGCCCGGCGAAGGTTATGGGCCAGGGCCTCGGAGTGGATGAGCGCTTCAATGGGACGGGGCATGGCGGCGATTCTGCCAGCGCGTCACAGGCTGCGTGCTATAACCGGCGCCGCGAGGCCCTGCCCTTTTGCTCACAACATGACCGGCGACCCCGGCGGCTGACAAGCGCTTTGACTGAATGAAAAAAGGCTTCTATACGATCATGTCAGCGCAGTTTTTCAGCTCGCTGGCAGACAACGCTTTGTTTGTCGCAGCGGTCGAACTGCTCAAGAGCTCCGGTCAGCCAGAATGGCAGCGTGCTGCGCTGGTGCCGATGTTCGCGCTGTTCTATGTGGTGCTCGCTCCCTTGGTCGGCGCCTTCGCCGATGCCGTGCCCAAAGGCAAGGTCATGTTCTTCTCGAACCTGATCAAGGTGGTCGGTTGCCTGATGATGCTGTTCGGCACGCACCCGCTGCTGGCCTATGCCATCGTCGGCCTCGGCGCCGCGGCTTACTCCCCCGCGAAGTACGGCATCCTGACCGAGCTGCTGCCCAACTCTCAGTTGGTCAAGGCCAATGGCTGGATCGAAGGGCTGACGATCAGCTCGATCATCCTCGGCGTGCTGCTCGGCGGCCAGCTGATCGGCCGCGTGGTTTCACCGCACCTGCTGCAGTTCGACTTCCCGCTCATCGACACCGGCATCGACACCCCGCCCGAAGCGGCCATCGCTTCGCTGATCGCGTTGTATGTGATCGCCGCCGCCTTCAACCTGAAAATCCCGCGCACCGATGCGCCGCTGCAGCCGTTGGCGCATGGCATCGTGGCGCTGGTGCGCGACTTCTCCAACTGCAACGCGCGGCTGTGGAACGACAAGCTCGGCCAGATTTCACTCGGCACCACCACGCTGTTCTGGGGCGTCTCGGGCAACCTGCGCTACATCGTGCTGGCCTGGGCCAGCGTGGCACTGGGCTATGGCACGACGCAAGCCTCGGCGCTGGTCGGCGTGGTCGCGGTCGGCACCGCCGTGGGTGCGGTGGCCGCCTCAATGCGCATGCGCCTCGACCAGGCGATCAAGGTGATCCCGCTGGGCATCGCGATGGGCCTGCTGGTGATTGCGATGAACGTGATCCATGACGTACGGATCGCCGCGCCGTTCCTGATCCTGCTCGGCGGCATTGGCGGCTATCTGGTCGTTCCGATGAACGCGTTGCTGCAGCACCGCGGCCACAACCTGATGGGCTCCGGCCGCTCGATCGCGGTCCAGAACTTCAATGAGCAGGCCTGCATCCTGGGCCTCGGCGCGTTCTATACCGGGCTGACGCGCTTCGGCCTGTCGGCCTTCGGCGCGATCACGATCTTCGGCTTGTTCGTGGCCGGCGCGATGTGGCTGATCCGGCGTTGGCACATCAGCAACACCGTCAAGCATGCCGACGAGGTTGAACGTTTGCTCGCGCTGGCCCGCAGCGACCAGCACTGAGTAACTGTCTTTCGAGTCAAGCGCAGTGAAGCGATTTGTCCCAAGG